>CALVLX010000053.1 GCA_944341195.1 uncultured Clostridia bacterium | reverse complement strand
ACCGCAAGTTGTAAATAATAATCGCACAATTTTTTTAAAAAAAGCAAACTAAAGGGCGCTCCTCCCCCTGTTATTGACATTTCCGCCCATAATTATCGCAGCGGGAATAAAAAAAGAGTGTGCGCCGGAATATTTTTGCCGGGGACAGGCCGGCGGAACGGGATTCATAATTTTGCGAACATATAATTTTGCGCGGCCGCCGCGGAGTGCGGCGGCCGCGCCATATGGCCGTGCATTAACTTTTATGCTTTATGAGGTAATCCTGTGCGTCTACGGGGCGGTCGCCGCCTTCGACTCTGCGGTACTTGCCGTCCGGGCAGAGCTTCCTGGCCTTTACGTTATCCGAAAGCATGAGGCGGAGGATCTTTAAGATGCGCTCCTCTATGCTCTTATCGAGGACGGGCGCGGCTATCTCCACGCGCTTATCCACGTTCCTCGTCATGAGGTCGGCGGAGGAGATGTAAGTCACCCTGTCCTTGCCCCTGCCGAAGGAATACACGCGCGAGTGCTCCAAAAATCTTCCCACTATCGAGATGACGGAGATATTTTCCGTCTTGCCCTCTACGCCGGGAAGGATGCAGCATATGCCGCGGATAATGAGTTCTACCTTTACCCCGGCGCAGCTGGCTTCGCGCAGTTTATCGATTATGACCTTATCCGTGAGGCTGTTCATCTTGGCAAGGATGTAGCCTTCCGAGCCCTTGGAAATTTCCCTGTCCATATAGGCGATGAGCCCCGATTTTAACGTTTCGGGCGCGACGAGCAATCTGTCGTAGCGGTACTCCGTATTGCAGATGGAGATATTGCGGAAGAATGCGGCGCCGTCCTCGCCGATGGCCCTGTCGGCAGTTATTATGTTGAGGTCGGTATACTGTTTGGAGGTGGATTCGTTGTAGTTGCCCGTGCCGAGGTGGGTTATATAGCGCACGTCCTCGCCATCGTTCAGGACGATGGATATTATTTTGGAGTGCACCTTGTAATTTTCCATGCCGTAGATTATCGTACAGCCCGCCTCCTGCAGTTTGCGGGCGAAGTACATGTTGTTCTCCTCGTCGAAGCGGGCGCACAGCTCTATTACGACAGTGACCATCTTGCCGTTTTCGCTTGCGCGGCACAGGAGGTCTGCTATCCTGGAATGGTGGGCAAGGCGGTAGATGGTTATGGAGATTGCCGAAACCCTGTCGTCGCGCGAGCATTCGTCGAGGAGCGTCTCGAGAGGCGTCATCGCGTCGTAGGGATAGGACAAAAAGACGTCGCGTTCGAGCACCCTCTCTATCATCGAGCCGGAGGAATACTCTTCGTCCACTCTGCCGCGGAAGGGATAGTACTTCAGAGGTTCGGCCACCTCCTCGGGCAGGTACTGGCCGAGCTGGAACATGAACTTGTAATCGAAGAAGCGCTTATCGACGAAGCAGAACTTGGGATCGACCTTTATGAGCTTTAATACGAAGTCCTTGAGTTTGGAATTTTCGTTATCCACCTCCACGCGCACGATGTTCATCCTAGCGCGCGAGGCCACCTTCTTTTTCATTATCTGGGAGAAGTCCACTTCCATATCGGTGTCGTCGATGTAGGTATCGAAGTCGGCGTTGCGCGTGCAGCGCACCAACATGCTGTCCTTTACGTCGTACCCCGTGAAGGCCGAAGCGCCGCAGGCGCGGATGACTTCCTCCAGGGCGATGAGCCTGACGGAATCGCCCGTGCCGACGCGGTACAGCCTGTTCAGATTTTCGTTGAGCGCCATCACGCCTATCATGGAGCGGTCGCCCTTGGAGAAGGCGTAAAGCATATAGTAGCGCTTGTGTGCAAACTGCATCAAGGGGTGCTTGGCATCCAGCACCATGAGCGAAAGCTGGGGAAGTATGTTTATTTTAAAGTAGTGCTGGCACTCCTTTAACTGCCTTTCGGAGAGCTGGGAGGCGCGGACGAGCTTTACGCCGCTTGCGGCCAGATCCTTGACGAGCGCGGAAAAACAGTCGGCGCGCTCTTCATACAGTTCCGAAACGACCTGGCATATGCCGTCAAGCTGTTTGGCGGCGGTCAGCCCCGTCTTGTTTTCCTTGCTGTCGGGGTTGGAGACTGCCTCGTTGTACAGGCTCCCCACCCTGACCATGAAGAATTCATCGAGGTTGGAGGCGAATATGCCCAGAAACTTGGCGCGCTCCAGAACGGGAACGTCGGTATCGGCGGCCTGGTCGAGCACGCGCTTGTTGAACAGCAGCCAGCTGTACTCTCTGTTTACAAAAATATCTTTGACAAATGCTCTCTTAGCTTTTATCTTTTCCGAAGCCATAAAAAAATTCTCCTTAACGCAAGCGGCGCCATGGCCGACGGCATCCGCTTCCCGCAATGTGAGAGGCCATCCTCTCCTGCCGCGATATATTTGAGCGAATTATTCCAGGAATATGCCCAATTCTTTGGCGCACTTTATCATTCTGTCGCCGCGCGTTACGTGCTTGTATTTGCCCGCAATATCTTCGAGTTCGTTGGCGACGAGCCTGTTGCCCTTTACTGCGACGGTGACGCCGAACCTGCCCTCCGCTATGAAGTCCGCCGCGGCCTCGCCCAGGCGGGTGCAGAGCAGCCTGTCATATGCGCAGGGCGCGCCGCCGCGCTGGATATAGCCGAGGACGGACGTGCGCGTGGCGTAGCCCGTCTTTTCTTCGATGTACTCCGCGAGGTGGTTTGTAATCGTCGTTTCGCCGCGTTCCGTGCGCACAAAGGAGCGCTGCTTTTTTTTGAGCCCCGCCTCCGAACGGAGATGGGCACCCTCCGCAACGGCGATGATTACGCTGCGCGCGCCGAGCGCCTTCCTTTCGGAGATGAACTTGCAAAGTCTGTCCTCGTGCAGGGGCATTTCGGGGATGAGTATGGCGTTTGCGCCCGCGGCTATGCCCGAATGAAGGGCCAGCCAGCCGGCCTTGTTGCCCATAGTTGCGACGAGCATGACCCGCGAATGGCTTTCGGCCGTGGTGCGTATCCTGTCGATGCTCTCGGTGGCCACCTCCACCGCAGACTGAAATCCGAACGTGACGTCGGTGCCGTATATGTCGTTATCTATGGTCTTGGGAACACCCACCACGTTGCAGCCTTCGCGCTTGAGCAGAGCGGCATTTTTGTGAGTGCCCGCGCCGCCTATGCAGATGAGGCAGTCCAGCCCCATCGCCCTGTAGTTGCGCACCATCTTGGCCAGCTTGCTCTCGCCGTCGTCGCCGACGACTTCCATCTGCTTGAAGGGCTGGCGGGAAGTGCCCAGTATGGTGCCGCCCTTATCCAGAATGCCGGCGAGGTCGTCGCGCCCGAGGATGCTGCCCTCGCCGCGGATGAGTCCGCCGTAGCCTTCGGGTATGCCGACAAGCTGCACACCCTTCAAGTTGTTGTAGAGCGAAATGCCCGCCGCACGGATGACGGCGTTGAGTCCCGAGCAGTCGCCGCCGCTCGTAAGAATGCCTATTCTCATACTCTTTTCCTTAAAAATTTAATTTATTATGATTATGTATCCATTATACCACAAATTGCGCCGCAAAAAAAGCGTATGGGGCGTTTTATTTTGTAAAATTTTATATACATGCCTTTGCCCTCCCCACCATTTGCAAAACCGCGCCCTCCGCCGCGCTTTTCATGCAATAAACCGCCCGTTTGAGCCCCGCCCCATTCATGAATGCGGAGAGCGCGGCGCGGAACGTTTGAATGAACGTTCCGCGCCGCGCGCAATATAAGATTGAATTTTTACATGCCGCGCAACGAAAAAGGGCGGCGTTTCAGAGTTTTACGGGCAGGCGGATTAGTTCATCGCCTCCCGCTCCGACAAAACCTACCGTAACCGGCACGCCGCCAAGGCGGGTGCGGCAGCCGTAAGTCTTTGAGCGCATGTCCATGCAGGAGGCATAGAGCGTGACATCCCAGCCCCCGCCCGAAGAACAACAGCCGCGCGGCACGCAGACGCTCTGCAAAACGGCGTAGAGGCAGTTTTCTCCCCTCTCCCCCTCCGAAGGACGGTAGTTGTTGCGCACGAACGCCGCCCGCACGAAGCGCGACTGCGAAGACCAGTCGCCGGGCAGCCCCAGTCCGCCCATGCCGAAGCAGTAGGGCGAAAGTTCCACCCCCTCCGCAAAGGCGTTGCGCGGCGGCGAGGCCGTAACGCCCATGTAGTTGTTCAGATTGAAGAGCTGCATCTCAAACGACGGCTCGTTGGTGAGCACGCCGACGGCGTTGTCGTATACGCGCATCCCCCCGGGCGTGCATTCGACGACAATATCGCGCGATTCATCGGAGATCATCCAGTGCAGCGGCGCGCTTTTAAGACGGGGAGAGAAGTCCTCTGCCGTGATATTGATGTCCTTCAGTGCGCGTTCGGCCTCGTCGGCGGACGAACACGTGCCAAGAATATAGGACAGGAACTCATGCTGCGCCAAGTTTACTCTGTTCGGCAGACGCTCCGAATAGCGCGTGCTGTGCGGAAAATTGAGCCCCGCCATGCACAGCCCCCTTTCGTTTACCGCGTCATAGTACAGGGGCAATCCCTCCGCAACCACCGCCATGCCGGCTACCGCGTAGTGCCCTTCCCCGCCGCGCAGAAGGGGCGCGCCGCACGGGGAGACGACTATCTCCTCCCCGAAACATTTTTCCATATCCAGCGTTCTGCCGAAGAACGCGCCCTTGCCTTTAAAACTTACCGCAGTGCACATACATACCCCCGATATATAGTTGACGCAAACCGCGGAAAAATTATACATTCCTGTTTTAGCTGCGCCGCATATGCGGTTGGGGGCGCACTATACCCTGACTACCGTAAAATCGTGGCGGGTTGCCAGGGTGAACGCGCCGAACACTTCGGCCGTTCTTATGCGCAGGCTGGAGGTGTTAACGCAGGGATGGCAGCGCATATATTCCGCCCTGTACACGTCGTAATCGACGAGCAGGCGGACGCGGGACGGGGCATCGTTGATGAGGCACATGACGCTCACCGAACCCGTAGTCACGCCGAGGTAATCATACAGCTTTTTTTCATCGGCGAACGACAGCCTGGTGGAACCTATCTGCCTTGCAACCACCTTGCCGACAAAGTGCTTATCCGCGCGCATGACGAGCAGATAGAAAGCATCGCCCTTTGAATTGGTTAAAAACAAGTTCTTGCACGCGACGGCGGGCGAAAGCGCCCTCGTTATCTCCTCCACCACGTCCGCGCCGACGGCCGGTTCGTGGTCGAGCCTGTCATATGCTATATTCAATTTATCTAAAAAATCGTAAACGCGCATTTCGCGCTCCGCCCTGCCGCAGGCATCGTGCGGCCTTCCTCTTTCCACTCTGTTCATAGAATACATGATATCACCCGCATATGCGGGCCGTCAACTCCGCAACGCTTTTTCCGCGGCACATTTTCCCGCGACACATATTTTGCGGCGGTATATTTTCAGCGGCGGTCGCCCCTTATAAAGGGTTGACTCACGCGGCTATCAGTAAGCTGTCCGTACACTTCGGGGCGGCGGTAGGCGTTGCCGTGCACTTCGCTTTTCCGGTATTCGCGCAACATGCCGAGATCGAGCCGTGCGGTATATATGCCCTCGCCGCCTCCGGCAAGCATGACGCACATATCGCGCGGCTGCGTGCAGCCGGGCGCGTAGGCCACGCCGTCGAACAGGCTGGAGCGGCCGTTGCAGTCGGGCACACCCGAAGGATAGTTGCACGTTGCTATCGCCGTCATATTTTCAAACGCCCTCGCGCGGAGCTGGGAGAGTCGGTTTATCTCCATGGGACACGCATTCGCAACGAGGATGAGTTCCGCTCCCCCGAGCATAAGAATGCGGGCGCTTTCGGGAAATTCCCTGTCATAGCAGATCATTGCGCCCACCCTTACGGGGCCGCACGCCGTATCTATATCGGCGACGGGAAAGTCATCGCCGCGCGCCAGAATGCGCTCTTCGCCGAAATCGCATGTGTGCACCTTTGCATATACTAGTTTCCGCCGCCCGCTTCGGTCAAAGAGCACGAGCGTATTGCGCGGCGCACCCTCCCGCCTTTCCAGCATTGTGACGGCTATCGACATGTTGAGGCGGGCGGCAAGCCGGCCGAACCGCCCGACAAAATCACTCCGCAGCGGGAGAGCCCGTCCGTTGAGTTCGTTTAGGGAAAGGCCTCCGATATTGTAGCCGATGCTCCACATCTCGGGAAAGAGCGCGATGTCGGCACCTCTGCCAGCCGCCTCGGTGCAGTATTTTATTCCCTTTTCAAGATTTTCTTCCGCCGTGGCGCACGGCGCAATCTGCAATAAAGCTATGTTTAAACTTTGCATAAAATTGACCTCCGCGGCGGCGCAAAAAGCGCGTTCAATCAATGATATTCCTTATCCTTTGCAAATCTCCGCTGCAGAGAGCCTGCATATTTTTAAAGATTTTTTCGGCGCTCCAATCCCACCACTTTAGCTTTAAAAGGTAGTCGGTGAGTTCGTCGTCAAAGCGCCGGCGGATAACTTTGCAGGGATTTCCCGCGGCGACCGTATAGGGCGGAATGCTTCCCGCAACCACGGAATTTGCGCCGATTATTGCACCGTCGCCCACGCGCGCCCCGGGCAGAAAGGTGACATTCTGCCCTATCCACACGTCGTTTCCTATTACGGTGTCGCCCTTGAGAGGCAAGTCCCCTATATCGGGGGTGAAGGTCTCCCAGCCGCCGCCCATCATATTGAACGGATAGGTCGAAATGCTCTTCATGCGGTGGTTGGCGCCGTTCATGATAAACTCCACGCCCCTGCCTATGGCACAGAACTTGCCTATCACCAGCCTGTCGCCCAGAAAGGGATAGTGGTGCGTGACGTGCTCTTCAAACCGCTCCGCGCCCTCCGCGTCGTCATAATATGTGTAGTCCCCTATTATAATGTCGGGATTTTTGACTACGTTCTTTATGAACACCAGGCTCTTTATATTTTTATTGGGATAAATTGCCTTGGGATCGGGCCCCATGATGTTCCACCTCCTCAATACCACCGGCCGGGAAGCAGTTCACCCAGCTTTACGGTCTTTTTTTTCTCATAATCGCACAGCACGGCTGTTTCCCCCGCATCGGCGGACAGCTGCATCATCATCTCCCTGCACGCGCCGCAGGGCATACCCGCACTTCCGTCCGGCATGACGGCCACCAGCTTTGTTATGCTGACTTCGCCGTTAGTAATCATGTTGGCAACGGCGTTTCTTTCGGCACACATGCCCAGCGAACAGGCCGTATCTATGCACACGCCCGTATAGATATTTCCGCTTTCCGTCATCAGCGCCGCCGCGACGGAGCCCGCCTCGACGAGGGGCGAAATCTTCCTTGCACCCTGAACGAGCCTTGCGGAAAGATACAGCCTGTCCCACGAATCGTCATAGAGGCTCAAAGCCAGCTTTTCGATGCGGCGGACATACTCCTCCTTGCCGTCGCAATAGGCGGCTATATCGTAGGGATACTTTAAGGCGAGTTTCCTCTTTAAAGAAGCGTACTCCTCCCGCCCTTCTGCATGGGTGCGCATATATTCACGGAAGGCGAGGTGACGGACAATATTTTCAAAATCGTAGGCGCGGAAGATATGCACCTGCTCGGTGCACTCGTCGCCGCCCCTCCTGAGATACCGCCTGCCGGAAATGCCGAACTCGCCCATGTATTCATATCCCATGCCGCAAAATTTATCGGCGAGGCCGTCCACCTCATTAAGACTCTTCACTGCGGCCATTATATCGATTATCGGCTTGGCCGCAAGGCCTTCGACCGACGTGCTGCCTATGTGCCATATGGCCGCAAGGTTTTGCCCGAGGAGGGCGGATAGCCGCGCGCTCTCGGCGGCATATCTGTCCTTCCATTTATCGTCATAATCTGCAACAACTACATGCTGCGGCATAATCTTTCCTCCAACCGGTTGTTTTATCCTAAAAATATGTAAGGAATTCCTTATTTTACTTACTTTTACGCCGTAATCCGCATTACAACGTTGTTATTTTGTTGCAATGACATATCGGCATTTTGCCGGAAATCGCCGAACGGCGTTTAAATTAATTAACATTTCGGCCGAAGTCCCCTTCATGTCATTTCGGACGGAGGCGCATCTTGCGCCGCTGCGGAGAAATCTCAAAGTTCGGTTATTCTCTGTCATTTCGACTGAAGCGCGCCTGCGGCGCGTGGAATGGAGAAATCTCAAGGCAGGATGCCCTCCATGTCATTTCGACTGAAGCGCGCCTGCGGCGTGCGGAATGGAGAAATCTCAAAGCTCTGTTACGGTAATGCAACATTATTAATTTTTCCACACTTACCCCGACATTGAGATCTTTCGACTGCGCTCAAGATGACTTGTACAGGCTTCGCCGAACATCGTCTTTCGGATACGCTCCGGGGTTATTATTCCCGTCATTTCGACTGAAGCGAGGCCATCGTCCGAACGCACGGAGAAATCTCCTTGTGTAACGGCTTATTTTTATCTAGGTTTACCCGCATTTTGCAGGGCATTAATTTACTTTTACCCCGAAAAATTCTCCGCGGCTCTCTATTTGTCTTCTTATCACCTCTGCAAGTGTACATAAAACCCTTTTGCCGCTCCACCAAAAAAAGGGGTTCTTAAAGCCTAAAATTTTAGAATTTTTTTGCCAGATTGTCCTTTCCGCAGCACTAACATCTATCATTTTTTCGCATAATGCTTTCCTGTCATGGCTGAAATGCTTTGCATAATAAAAATCCAACTCCCCTCTTTGGGGCAAGTTGTGTATGGTAAAACAACCGCCGTCATTATAAAAGCTATAAGTGTATACTCTCCAGTTGCCGTCAAAACAATGATCAAAAACCTGATAACAACTTTTTAAGTTGTATTCCTTTACTAAAAAGCCAAAAGAATTTTCAATAAAACACTTAAAATCCATTTATATACTTCCCCTGCCCGGCATCAAAATTAAAAGGGTAATTCCCAAAAATATATCTGCGCCGCATAAAATGCTATCTTTTCTAGCCTGTATCCTTATCATAACTGTGCGTTATCAATCAAAAACAACGTGATAATCGTATGCCTTTATTATCTTTTACACCTGTCTCTGCAAAAAAACAACAATAATGTTCCGAAGTTTTACCGTTCTTTAATTTAAACATCAAATCCCCCGATGCAAAATTACCTACCGGTATAAACAAGTGCCACCATTTAAACCTATAATACAAACAGTTTTCTATATCTTCCTTTTTTATAGCCCATAATACTTTGTTAAACCTTACCGCTTTAATTTCTTTGTCATCTACTTCGATAATTTTTAAAAAAATCAGCGAAAAAAGGAATATGAGGAATATTGAACCGATAATGCAGGGAAATATAATAAAATAAATATATTCAGGGAAGCATATATTTCCTGACGTATAATCGGCCAATAAAATAAAACCTTCAATGATTAATGCACTTGCGCAGACACTCAATTGCTCTATAGAAGATTTGATCAAGTAATTCTCAAAAAGTAATGATAAAAGCACCATTTCGGGTGCTTTTATACTATACCAGACGGGAATAACTTATGGGACTGTTCCAATTTCAAATCAACAGAATTTTACGCGCTACCTCTTCAGGATTTAAATGCGTGGTATCTATCTTTTTTGTATTTAAGTTGCAGTACTTCGCGAGCCGCGAAACACTGCGTTCAATAATACCATCCGTCCGTAAGCCCGCCGCAATATCTCCATTCAGCCGACGAACAAGCTCATCCTCGCTGCATACCAATGATACGTTTATAAGCCTGCAACAAGTCAGATCGAGACGGTCAAGAATGTCATCGATTATACTCTGTTCATGCATTACCCAACAAAAAATGATATTATCATATGCGGAGCAGCCGATAAAATTATTGAGCAGCGTACAGATATTATTCGTCACCATTTCCTTGGTTTCCGACGTAACCATGAACGGGTGCGAATACCAGCACCAATCGCCGTCAAGGAACACACTGCTTTCAAGCATATTCATAAGACTTTTGCCGACTGTCGTTTTTCCCACACCCATAGTGCCGCCGATAAAATATAAATTCTTCACCACTTAAAGCCTCTTAATCCACATCGCTCTGTTCGTAATAGTATGAGTAGTCAATACCCTTCATAAAGATCTCCCTGTCGTCTATCTGCGGTGTCTGGGCATTCTTGATAAGTTCAAAAATATGCGACGAATCGACGGGACTTTGCCTCATAGCGTCAAGATATTCGCGCTTGTTTATCTTGCTCAAATTTGTGCAGGTGTGCAGGTTCTTTTTAAGAATAAGGTCAAGCCAGATACGCGTCGCTCTGCCGTTGCCCTCCATAAACGGATGGGCGATGTTCATCTCTACATACTTTTTGACAATGTCCTCTATGCTATCTTCGGGCATTTTTTCAATGAGTGCGAGGTTTTCTTTGAGGTACATTGCGGGAGCAAAGGCAAACCCGCCCTTTGCAATGTTAAGCCCCCTTATTTTACCTGCAAAATCGTAAAGCCCCCCGAATATATACGAATGAATTTGCTGCAAGCCCTTTACCGTACCGACTTCAATATCGTTTATAATACCGCTCTCAAAAAGTTCATAAGCCTTTTGCTTGCTCTTTTCGTCGATTGAAGTACCCATACCTTTGAGCCACTTGTCGAACACAAGCGACTTTTTGCCGGGTATTACGGCAATTATGGTATTTAACCCCTCTTCATCCACGACGTCAGTTAAATACCTCTTGCCGTCATTTGCTGTCAGTTTGAGTTGTTTACAAATTGTAATCAACTGCGAATTGCGACGTTTTAACTGCGCCCAGTATATACGGGGATTTTTGCTTTTTGTGAGAGCTTCGGCAATGTCGGTAGCACAAAACCACCATTTGGAAGTTTCCTCATCCCAAACAGCGCGCACGGGTATATCTTCAAAAAATCTTATGGAAGTTTTATGCATATCGACCGCCAAATATTTTTATTGACTTCATTATATCAAAAATCGCATATGAATTCAAGCGATAAACCGAAAATAGTATTTTGCCGCAAAAGAGAAAACCTGCCGGGCGGCAGGTTTTCTTTTTGCTTTTACCTACAATTACTTGCGGGGATTCTTGATGTTGGCCTGTGC
>CALVLX010000052.1 GCA_944341195.1 uncultured Clostridia bacterium | reverse complement strand
ATAAACAAACGCCTGGGGCTGCGCGTGCAGACCGTCGGCGGGCATGAAAAATTGAGTTGCCGCATATATGACGGCGAAAAACTTATGTATGAATTTTCGGATGTTCCCGCGGGCAGGCTGCACACCTTCGACGTCCCCGAATGCAAACTCTGGTCGCCGCAATCGCCCGAGCTGTACCGCCTCGTCATAACCTGTGGCGACGACGTCGTCTACAGTTACTTCGGCCTGCGCACCTTTTCGCGAATTCAACTGCACGGAAGGCATTTTATAGCCCTAAACGGCCAACCTGTATTCCAGAGCGGCCTGCTCGACCAGGGGTACTGGGGCGAAGGCATCTACACGCCCGCCACCAACCGCAGTATGTACGACTGCCTGAAAAAGGTCAAGTCGCTCGGATTCAACATGTTGCGCAAGCACATCAAGGTGGAGCCCTTTCTCTGGTACTATTACTGCGATATTTTAGGCATCTTTGTCTGGCAGGATATGGTAAACGGCGGCGCGCGCTATCCAAAATGGCGCCTCAACCTCGGGCCGTTTATCGATCTTCACTTAAACGATGCCGATTACGCGAGCATGGGAAGGGGCGACGAGCGTTCGCGCGCGCAGTACATTGCCGAAGCCGAAGGCACCGTGCGTGCGCTCTTCAACAGTGTGAGCATATGCCTTTGGACGCCCTTCAACGAGGGCTGGGGACAGTTCGATTGCTTAAAAATCGAAGAGCGCCTCCGCGCAATCGACGGCACGCGGCTATATGACCATGCCAGCGGCTGGCAGGATATGGGCGGCGGCGACGTTTGCAGCAGGCACGTCTACTTTAAAAAGGTGAGGTTAAAGAACGATAACAGGCGCGCGCTCGCGCTTACGGAATTCGGCGGCTACTCCTTTGCGGAGGGCGAAAGACAAAGGTCATTCGGCTACCGCAAATTCAAAACCCGACAAAAATTTACGTCGGCTCTGACAAAATTATACGAAAGAGAGGTTGTGCCCGCAATACGCACACAATATCTCTGTGCAACCGTGTACACGCAGCTCGCCGACGTCGAAGATGAAATCAACGGCATCTTCACTTCGGATATGCGCTGCAAGGTTGATGAAGGCGTCTTAAAGCAACTCAACCGCCGGCTTTACGAGGCGTTTGCGGAGTGCGTAGGCGGGGATGCGTAAATTTTTGAGCGACCCGATTTGAATGCAATTGTATTATGGGTGAACAATGCGTATATAAACATACGCGACGGCGCAAAAAATTGCGCGGCGGAGGCATATGAAGAGAGGTGCGGCGATAATCTTGATATTTGCGGCGGCGGTATGCGTCGGGGCGCTTTCGGCCTCGGCGGCATGGCTCATTCCGCTCGTCACAAAAGTCGATTTCGAGTACGAAACGCAGACTCCCTCCCAAGTTGCCGTAAATTTCGTGGTCAACACGTCCGAACCCGGTTACGGCGAACTTGGCCAGTCTCAGACTTACATTCCTTACGAACAGTTGTCTTCGCCCGTCCTCCCCGATGACGGCGTTACCGTCTATGACGACGATCCGGAGCGCAGGCTGTACTTCGCGGGCTGGTACACTTCGTCCGAAGGAGGGGAGAGGGTGGACGAAAATTACGACCTCGCCCCTCTGGTGCAGAACGGCGAAATCACTCTCTATGCCCGCTGGGGCGAAAAGGCCGTCCTCAATGTCACGCTCAACGATTTAAGCGCCGTCTACGACATCAATTTTATACTTTTAAGCGGCACAAATCAAGCAGAAATAAATTCTGCATATGTCCAGTCGGCCGTATATTACCTCAATCCCGAGGGCGCATGGAGCATAACCGTCTCGGCAGGCTCCCAAACCGTCCAAATCACTTCGTCGCAAAACACAGTCACTGCGGGAGGAGTATATTACTACTCCGCCCTCGTGCGCAACGCAATAATCAATCTGCCCTCTCAGTTTACGCAATGAAAGTTGCCGGAGGCTTCGCACGGCCTCCGGCACTATTGTGCACATTTTGTAATACAGTAAGTACAAATAGTACAATTAATACAAGCAAAATAGTTAAAATAACAATAAAATTTTGTCAAAACGGGGCAAAATATGTCAATAAAAGCAATAAATGTGTACACATGAGCAATCGGTCATCTTCAAAAATTATTCTGTCTGACGGCGTCACAGTTGCAATATGTTAAATTAACTCAACGCAAATGGCGGCGATTCACACCCGCTCGCACCGCCTGTTTGAGTCCGTCGGGCGCATATAAAAGGTAATACAAATAGTTCAGTTAATACAGATTATACAATAAAACCGTGTCCCGCCCGGCTTTCATGTGGGAGATTATGCCGCAAATTCCGCAATAAGCATATATATTAATTTTTTTCCACATACTTAAATCAGCTAACGCAAAGGCATCATTCAAGGAGGAAAAAAATTGATGAAAGCTACAGGCATAGTCAGGCGAATAGACGAATTGGGCAGGGTGGTCATTCCAAAGGAAATCCGCTCCACTCTGCGCCTTAAATCGGGTGATCCGCTCGAAATTTTCACTGATAGGGACGAGCTTATGCTCAAAAAATACTCTCCCATAGCCTCGCTGGGGCAGTTTTCCTGCGGCACGGCCAAAAGTTTAAACGATCTTTCGGGCTATCTCGCGCTCATCTGCGATACGGATGAAGTCATCTGCGCCTCCGGCAACGGAAGGCGGGATGTCACGGGCAAAACCATCTCTTCGCAGGTCGATGAAATTTTAAAAAACCGCAAAAGTTACGTTGCCAACCTCTCCGAAGGCGGCGACATCGTCCCCGTCACCCCGGGCGACTGCCCGCCCGTCACGGCACAGGTCATTGTCCCCATAGTCAGCGGCGGCGACTGCCTCGGCGCGGTTGTGCTGCTCTCGTTTGAAGAGGGCGCAAAGATGGAGCAGGACGCCTGCAAACTGGCCAGGCTCTCGGCCACCATTCTCGCAAACCAGTTCGAATGAAGCGCAGCGGCTATCTGAAGGGCGCCCTCATTATTTCCGCGGGCGGCTTTATTTCAAAGATGCTCGGCGCGCTCTACCGCATTCCCCTTTTAACCTTTCTCGGCGGCAGCGGCATGGGTATTTACCAGATGGTATATCCGCTCTACTGCATTCTGCTCACGGTGTCCGCAAGCGGCATTCCCGCAGGCATTGCCCGCATAATATCCTCGGGGCAATGCCCCTTTGCCGAGCGCTCCGCGTTCAGGCTGTACGGCGTTGTGGGGCTTGTGGGAAGCCTTATCATGTTTATGCTCGCCACGCCTTTAGCCGCAATGCAGGGGGAGGAGGCCGTCGCACAGTGCTGCCGCCTGCTCGCCCCGTCTGTATTTTTTGTGGCCGTAATCTCGGTAGTCAGGGGATATTTCCAGGGTAAGGGCAACATGGCGCCCACGGCGTATACCGAAGTCGCCGAACAACTCGTAAAGGTAATTGCCGGGCTTGCGCTGTGCAGCATCTTCAGGGGGGACACCACCGCCTGCGTGGCGGCGGCCGTGTTTGCCGTCACGCTCTCCGAATTGTTTTCCGCAGTCTACGCGGCCGCCCTCTACGCGCGCCGTCCCAAAGTCAGGTTGCCCCTGTACTATGCGCCGTCCAACGACTACAGGACAATCTTAAAGTACACAGTGCCGCTCACCTTTTCGGCCATAGCGCTGCCGCTCAGCCAGCTTGCCGAAAGCATCGTCGTCGTTGCACTGCTGCGCGCCCAAAGTTCGGATGCCACGGCTCTGTGGGGCATCTTTTCGGGCGGGGCGATGACGCTCGTCAATCTCCCCGCATCGCTCACCTACGGCCTCGCCGCCGCGGGCGTGCCGGAAATATCCCCCCTCGCAGCAAAGGGGGATATCGCGGGTGCAAAGCGCAAAATCAAGGGCGCCCTGCTCATAACCGCCGCCCTCTCGCTGCCCTGCTTTGTTGCGCTCTATACACTTTCGCCAGTGGCTGCGCGCATCATATTTTCGTCGCTCGCCCCTGCGGAGCGTCAATTGCTCGTCCGTCTTGTCAGAATTATGAGCATAAACGCAATAACAATTTCACTTGTGCAGACGTCGTCGGCCTGTCTCACAGCCCTCGGCAAGCCGCAGCGCGGCACCGTCACGCAGTGGATAACCTCGTCCGCGCGCGTCGTCCTTTCGGCTGTCATGATTGCCTTCACGCCCCTCTCGCTGGCCGGCGCCGCAGTCTCGGCAAATATCTGTTATTTGGTTGCGGTTTTGCTCAATTTGTGGTATATTGTAAGGTACAAGGGCTGTGCGGCGAGCCGTCCGGGGCTGTCCGCGCGCACGCTCTTCATGCGGCCGCGCCGCGTTCGCTAGGGCATATCTCTTAATGAATGCCCTTTCGGCACATAGAAAAAGCTGCCGCACATGCAAAAAAAATCTAGGCCGCCCCGTGCGGCCGTCTACAGAGGATAAAATTATGAATATCACGCTCATAGGCCTGGGTGTAAGGAGGGGCGATCTCTCCCTCGCCGCAAAGGCCGCGCTGGACGGCGCGCAGAAGATTTTTGCGCGCACTTCGCGCGGGGAGGCCTTCTCCCAGCTCGAAGTTTACGATGTGCAGTATCTGGACGATATCTATCTCCGCTCCCGCAAGTTCGATACGCTGAATAAAAACCTTGCGTCTAAAATTCTTGCCGAAAGCAAAGTTGCCCCCGTAGTATATTGCGTTGACGGCGCCGTCAGCGAGGATGAGGGCTGCAAGATAATCCTAAAGAAGGCGCGTGACGTCAAAGTGTGCGAAGGTGTTTCCAAAATCTCCCGCATAAGGGACATGGCACGCCTCGGCAGCGCCTGCGTCACCGCGCTTTCGGCCTATGATATATCCTCCTTAAAGAGCTGCCCCGCCGCCGTCATCTACGACCTGGACGACTTCGGCCTCGCCGATGAGGTCAAGCGCAGGCTTTCCGATCTCTTCGGCGAGGAGAGCGAGTGCACTTTTATAAATGCCGGCGGCGTCCATAAAATAAAGGTGTACGAAATCGACCGCTTCGGCGAGTACGACGCCGACTGCGCCGTTGCGATAGAGGAGGGGGAATTCCTCAAAAAAGACAGGTACGATTACGCCGATCTCGAGCGCCTCGTAAAATTGCTGCGCGCGCCCGGCGGCTGCCCGTGGGACAGAGTTCAGACCAACGAATCCATAAAGCAGAACATGATTGAGGAGGCGTATGAGCTCGTCGATGCCATAAACCGCGGCGACGACGACGGCATAGAGGAGGAGTGCGGCGACGTCCTCCTGCAGGCCGCCTTCCACTCCGTCATGAAGGAAGAACAGGGCGTGTTCAACGGCGCCGATGCGCTTACGCGCGTGGTCAAAAAACTCATATTCAGGCATTCGCACATCTTCGGAGGCGACAGGGCATCGGACGAAAGTTCGGCGCTCAACGTGTGGGAAAAGAACAAGATGCAGGAAAAGCACCAGACGACTTTCACCCAGAGCCTCCGCGCCGTGCCCGTCAACTTCCCCGCGTGTATGCGCGCGCAAAAGGTGGGCAAGCGCGCCGCAAAGAGCGGAATGGATTTTCTCTCCCCTCTCTCCGCTTCCGAAAAACTTGGCGAAGAGGCGGTGGAGCTTTTAAAGGCTCTGAAGGCAGAAGACAGGGAGGCCGTGTTCGAAGAGTGCGGCGATCTGCTCTTTTCGGCGGTCAACACCTGCCGCCTTGCGGGGGTGGACAGCGAGGAGGCCCTCGCCGCCGCCACGGATAAATTCATCAATCGCTTCGCCGCGTTTGAAGAACTCATCATAAAGGACGGCAAAAACCCGCCCGACCTCTGCGACGAGGAATACGACTGGTATTGGTTACAGGCTAAAAATGCAACTAAAGAGCATTGATATAGGCGCGTTCAAAACGCGCAACAACGTCTTTCTCGCGCCGCTGGCCGGCTACACAAACTGCGTGTTCAGGCAGATGTGTTACGATTTGGGCGCGGGGCTGACTTTTACCGAGATGGTCAGCGCCAAGGGGCTGTGCTACAACAGCGCAAACACAAGGGAACTTTTGCAATTGACGCCGGAATATGGCGGAATCAAAGCCGTTCAGATATTCGGCGGAGAGCCCTCTTATATGCGCAGGGCGGCCGAGAGCGAAGAACTCGCGCCCTTCGACGTGATAGATATAAACATGGGCTGTCCCGTGCCAAAAATTTTTAAAAACGGCGAAGGCAGCGCGCTCATGGCCGATATCCCCCGTGCGCAGGCCGTCGTCCGCGAGGTCGTAAGAGCGGGCAAGCCCATAACGGTCAAATTCCGCATCGGGCTCACGCCCGAACATCTCGTCACCCGCGATTTCGCGCGCGCCATGGAGGACGCCGGGGCGTCGCTCATAACAATCCACGGCCGCACGCGGGACAAGATATACTCAGGCCCCGTCAACTTCGACGAGATTGCTTCGGCAAAGGCGGCGGTCAACATCCCCGTCATCGCCAACGGCGGAGTGTTCTCGCTGAAGGACGCCGAAGAACTCATGGCGCAGACGGGCGCCGACGGCGTTGCCGTCGCCCGCGCGGCGATGTACAATCCCTTTGTCTTCTGCGAACTCACGGGCACGCCCGAACCGGACAAAAAGGCTGTCATCGGCCGCCAGATAGAGCGCACTTTCAGTTGTTTCGACGAGCGTTTCGCCACGGTATACATGCGCAAGATGCTGTCCTTTTACATAAAGGGTATGCCCGATTGCTCGCGCATGAAGGCCGAACTCTTCAGGTGCTCCTCCAGGGGCGAAATAGAGGAAGTGCTCTCCCGCATAAATTTCTGACCGCATAGAAATACGACGTTTTTTTTGCAAAAGCGTCGTATTTTTACATTTTACGGCATACATTAAGTTATATAATACCTCTCGCAATGGAGGTCTATGTAGAGTACGCGCTGGCAGAAAATTTTTGCATGGATTTTTTTGTGCTGTTCGCCGCCAAAGCCGCAACAAAGAACGCGGCGGGGGCGGGGCGCATAGCTCTCGCCTCCTGCGCGGGCGCCGTCGTTGCGGTGCTCTTTCCGCTGGCCGGGCTCAACGGCTGGCTTGCCGCGGCCGTAAAAATGCTCTCGGGGGGACTCATGTGTCTCGCCGCGGGCGCGTTTGCGCGCATCCGCGACTATGTTAAATTTTCCCTCGTCTTCGCCGGCCTCACATTTGCTCTCGGCGGCGCGCTTATTGCAATCTTTTCGCTGGCCGATATCGAGTACGACGCGGGCGGGGGCTATATTCTCTCGTCCGTGCCCGTGGGCATTCCTCTGTTCGCCGCGCTCGCAATGTGTGTAGCGGCAAAAAAATTGGCCTCGCGCTTTGTACGCACAACGGCTAAATGCGCCGTTATCTGCCGCATATATGCGGGGCAATGCCACATAACTTTACCCGCGTTTTTCGATAGCGGAAATCGGGTGTACCGCTTCGGAGCGCCCGTCTGCGTCATTTCAAAATCGGGCGCGAGCAAACTTACGGATATTTCGCGCATAAAAGACAGCGTAACCGTACATACTGTGGCAGGCGATAAAAATCTGCCCCTCTTCACCGCCGATAAGGTAGAGATAGACTATGGAAAAAAAGTAATCACTCATCGGGGCGTACTGTTCTGCATAAGCGACGGCGCAATGGGGCGCGCAGTGCTCCACCCCGACCTTGCGGAGGCAAAATTATGATAAAGGCAATAAGGCGCTTGCTGCGCTCTCTCTTCGGTGAAAATTCGCTCGATTACATCTGCGGGGCCGAAGCCCTGCCCCTGCCCCTCTCGGGCGAGGAGGAGAGGGCGGCCATACAAAACCTCGAGTGCGGCGACGGGGCGGCCCGCAACGAACTTGTCGAACACAATTTAAGGCTCGTCGTCTATATCGCAAAAAAGTTCGAAGGCTCGGGCGTGGACGGCGACGACCTCGTCTCCGTCGGTACCATAGGGCTCATAAAGGCGATAAATTCCTTCCGCTCTGATAAAAACATCAAGCTGGCCACTTATGCCTCGCGCTGCATCGAAAACGAAATTTTAATGTATCTGCGCCGCATGTCCCGCCTTCGCCAGGAAGTATCCTTCGATGAACCTCTCAACACCGATTGGGAGGGCAACGAACTGCTCCTCTCCGACGTAATGGGCACCGATGCCGACGCCGTCTATTCGGATATAGAGGGGGGAGTCGAGCGCGAACTGTTAAAGGTTTCGCTCTCCCGTCTCTCCCAGCGCGAACAGAGGATTATGCGTATGCGCTTCGGGCTGGACGGCGGCGAGGAGATGACGCAAAAGGACGTCGCCGACAGGCTGGGAATTTCCCAAAGCTACATATCCCGCCTCGAAAAGAAGATAATAATAAAACTCAAAAAGGATATCTCCAAAAAGATCCAATAATTTTATCAATTGCGCGGCTTCGCGCCGCGGCAAAATTATCCGCCCAAACAATGGCATACATATCTGTCGGGAGGATAATTTATGCTTTCTAAGGTTGTAATTTGCGGCGTGGATACGTCGGGTTTGCCCAAACTTTCGGCAAAGGAACAGGATGAACTCATGCGCAGGATCAAATCGGGCGACGAGGACGCGCGCGAGCAGTTCATAGTCGGCAACATGCGCCTTGTTCTTTCGCTGGTGCGCAGGTTCTGGGCCAAGAACGCCAACGCCGACGACGTCTTTCAGGCGGGCTGCGTGGGGCTCATCAAGGCAATCGATAACTTCGATATGTCCATCGGCGTCCGGTTTTCCACCTATGCCGTCCCGCTCATCATGGGCGAAATAAAGAGGTACCTGCGCGACGGCAATTCTCTGCGAGTATCGCGTTCGATAAGGGATACTGCCTATCGCATCTTGAAGGTGCGCGAACAGCTCGAAGCGGAGGACGACAACGTCACCTACGATAAAATCGCGAGCAAGATGAATATAGCCGTCTCCGAAGTTGCCTATGCGCTGGATGCCATCTCCGATCCTGTGTCGCTGTACGATCCCGTATACAACAAGTCGGGCGACGAGCTGCTGCTCGTCGATCAGATCTTCGATAAGAAGAACAACGACGAAGTGTGGACGGAGCGCGCCGCCCTGTACGAGGCCATCTCCAAGCTGGATGAGCGCGAAAAGAGCATAGTATTGCTCAGGTATTTCGAAGGCAAGACGCAGACGGAGATATCCTCGCAGGTCGGAATCTCCCAGGCCCAGGTGTCCCGTCTCGAAAAATCGGCGCTCAATCAGATACGCGGCGAAATAGGCTGAAAAGCCATTGCCCCGTATATATGCTTGGGTAAAAAGCGTAAACTATAGTCAATGCGTCCCGCCCCGGGCAAGCCCGGGGCGGGACATATGCTGTACCGGAACGGTATACCGGACGAGAATAAAACGAACCCGATTTAAAGCGGGCATATTGCCCCGTCTACTGCGTTAATGCCCGTTATACGGCGCATATTGCCGTTTGTTTTGGCGGTGTGCGGGGAGCGCCGTCGGTTTTTAACGTGTTTTGTCGTCTTTTTGCAAATTATGTAAAAGGGCGACATATTTTGCGGCAAATAAATTGACAAATTACACAATATAGTATATTATAATGTAGAGATATATAAATTATAACGTTACGGCAATCAAAGTGATGGGAAAAAAGTTGTCCTTTGCCCTGCCCGCCTCCGGTGCGGCGGAGGGCGCTGCCAACCGCATATATGCAGATGTGACTGCTCCATGCGCGCGTTTAAGGCGCGCTCTCGGTGCGGCCTCTTTAATATTGTTCTCCGTCGCCGTGTGTTCGGCAATGGGTATTGTCTGCCTGTGTGAAGTTTTCAAATGCGTATCCTTCGCCGAAGTCGCCGGGGTCTTCAGGGATTGTTTTTCCTGCTACATGCCCGAAGGCGCGGCCGTCATCTCCCGCGAGGTGTTTTTCGGCTTTGCCGCGGTAGTATTCGGTGTTGTCGGCTGCGCGGCGGGCTGCTGCGCCGTCCGCATGAGGCACTGCCGTACCCGCTGTGCGCATTGCGGCCGCGTCCGCGAGCGCAGGCAAAATATATCCGCGCCCGCCGCCATGTATTGCAGGGGCGTATTTATGTATTGCGGAAGATTTATATCCTGATATGTCCTTACGGCGCGCAATATGCCTTTTTGCTCCGGCGTATCGCGCGCTCTCTGCCCGATAATAACAAACTTTGACTTCTTTGGTTAAAGTTATATTATTATCAGGCCTTATTTTTTATCTTCAGGTATTGTCATGTCGCATTTGTTATGCTATAATAGTTATGTAATTTATATAACGGTCTTGTTTGCAGTATAATAATTGTGATGATGGCAAAGCGTTTTAAAAATAACGTCAGGGGAATTTACACATGAACGACAAAATCAGAGAAGAAGAGGCTTTAACGGACAGCGCAGCCATCGAAGCGCCCCGTGCCGTTCGGGGGGATGGCGCCGCGGCCGCAGGCAAACCTAAAAAGAAATATTTTTACCGCTTTGTAAAGCGCACCTTCGATATACTGTCCTCGGGGCTGGTGCTGCTCCTCCTTTCGTGGCTCATACTGCTGTGTATGCTCATAAAATGGCTGGAGGACGCTGCTCATTCCGCCTACGAACTGGAGGTAGTCGAGCGCGACAGCGCCGATGCTCCCCTTTCAGGCCGTGCAAAGAGGTTTGTCCTCTCCGACGGCAGGGTGGTGGACTGCCTCCTCAAGGGGCGCAAGCGCAAAAAGGGCGAAAAAATCAAAAAGAGCCCCCTGTATGCCTCGGTCAGGGTGGGCAAGGACGGCAGGGAGTTCAAGTTCTATAAGATACGCTCCATGTGCCCCAATGCCGACGAAATGAAGCAGGCGCTCATAGATGCGGGGCTCAACGAGGCCGATCCTCCCGCATTTAAGATGAAGGAAGATCCGCGCATCACCCGCTTCGGCAAATTCCTCAGGAAGACTTCCATAGACGAATTGCCCCAGCTCTGGAATATATTCAAGGGCGATATGTCGGTTGTCGGCCCCCGTCCGCCCCTTCCCGACGAGGTAAAGGAGTATACCGACTATCAGAAACAGCGCCTTGCCGTCAAGGGCGGCCTTCTGTGTCTCTGGCAGATTCAGCCCGACCGCAACCGCCTGTCCTTTGACGACTGGATGCGCCTTGATATGGAATACATAGAAAAGCGCACCCTCTGGCTCGATTTAAAAATTATTTTCAAAGGCGCGTTCATGGTCATCTTCGATCATAGCGGCGAATAGTCCGGGAGGCTTAAATGAAAGGCATAATTCTGGCAGGCGGGGCGGGTACAAGGCTGTATCCTCTCACAATGGTCACAAGCAAACAGCTGCTGCCCGTCTACGATAAACCCATGATATATTACCCGCT
>CALVLX010000051.1 GCA_944341195.1 uncultured Clostridia bacterium | reverse complement strand
CAGAGCGGGCTACGACCTGATGATGAACACCACCAATATCGACATAAAGTCGGTAATCCCCGCCCTTGCGGAATACATCAGAAACGCGATGAAGCAATGACTTTTCCCTTTGCGGGCGTATGCCGGGGGAAAATTGCGGCAGGACAATACAGCCAAAATGCGGCGCGCCGACGGAAATTTTCCGCCGGCGCGCCGCCTGCTTTTGACGCGTTCAGCGAAACATAACAATCAATACAGCTTAATGCAAAGATAAAGGCGGCGCGGCGAAATATACTTTCGCCGCGCCGCGCAAAATTTATGGCATTACTTCTTCTTTTTCTTCTTTTTCTTTTTGTCCTTGTCTTTATCCTTATCTTTATCCTTTTCCTTGTCCTTTTTGGGCTTGCGCTCGACTACTTCCTCTTCGTCGTCGTAGTAATAGTCGGGCACGCGCTTTACCGCGCGGGGAGCGGGAGAAGGCGAAACGCTGCGGAAGGGGGGAAGATCCGCAACCTGCACTTCCTCTTCCGCCACGGCGTTGACGTTGAAGTCGGCGCCGTTGCACATGAGAAAGCCGTTATCGTACTTGATGAATATGAGCTTATCGCCCGTATCCACGCCGAGTTCGTTGCGCACTGCCTTGGGAATTGTTATCTGTCCTTTGGAAGTCAGCTTTGCTATTTCCATAAAAATTTATCCTCCGTGACGGCAAGAAAGGCACACTTACCTTCCTTACTTTTCTTACATTATATCATATTTGCGCAATTTGTCAAGTACAGGAAAACATTTCCTGCCGTAAAACACATAAAATTTTTTAATTTGGCGCACCATAACTTTTACGGAGGGCAACATGCAATTCAACGAGACCAAAACTTATATCAACCTTGCCAGGAGTTTTGCGGGCGAAAGCCAGGCGGGAATGCGCTATCAGCTCATCGCGCGTGAGGCGACAAAACAGGGATATACAGAGCTTGCAAACGTAATAAAGGCGATAGCCAAAAACGAAACCGTTCACGCGCGCAGATTTTTTGAAGAACTGACAAAGCGCGGCGGAAAGAACATCGACAACATCGATATAGACGCAGGCTATCCCTTTCACACAGGCGGCATAGCCGAAGCCCTGCAGCTTGCGGCGAAGGACGAACGCGAAGAACACGAAAGAATTTACGTTGATTTTGCAAAAGACGCCGCGCAGGAGGGCTTTGACGACGTTGCCGCGCTGTTTAAGATGGTTGCAAACGTCGAAAAGCGGCACGAGGGAGTATTCAGCTACCTTGCCGAAGCCTTTAACGGGGGAACGCTGTATAAAGAGGACAGCCCCGTTCTGTACGTCTGCGCTCAATGCGGACACGTCATGACGGCCAAATCGGCCTGGGACGTGTGCCCGCTGTGCAACTCCAGCCAGGGCGAAGTTATTTTGCATATTCCTTCCGGAAAGGAGAAAGTATGAAGAAGACCGAAACCAAAAGCAAGAGCGGCCAGAAAAAGGCGAGCAATTGCTCATCTTCCAAAAGCGAAAAAGACTGCAAGTAACATGCTGGATAAACGCTTTGATCCTTTAGGCAGCTACACGGGCGTGTGCGCGCAAGAGTGCGAAGAGCCCGTGCAGGACGCCGACGACCTTTGATTTACTTACCCGTAAATTTTTGCGGGCATAAAAGTAAGGAAAGGTACGGGCGGCGGCAAAAATTTGTGATTTTTGCCGCCGCCTTACATAATTTTGAACGGCTTTTGGTAAATTTTTCCTGAAATAGTTATTTTCTACCCCCCCCCTTGCGTTTTTTTGAGCGGCGTGATATAATTGCGTCGGCGATAAAAATACAGGGGGTATTTTATGCCTGCAATTTTAAAATATATCATCGAATGTCTTATAGGCATTATTGCAATATTTTTAACGCTCGGCATACTGCTTTTATGCTGCCGGGCGGCAATGGCGCCGCCCGAAATAACGGGCAAACCGGACGACGGGCTGTGGCTATACAAAAGCGGTGCGAGATGGCGCACCGACATGAAGGAGAAGGAATATCTTGTCGGCGAAGTTGAATACAACGGCACAACTTACGGCAATGTCTGCTGCGGCGACGCGCTTTACCTCGGCGACAGCGTGCTTTTGTGCATAGACTGTTACGATGGCGAAGACGCGGCGCAGTATACTACAAGTTTTATTGTCGGACACGACCTTAAAACAAAGAGCAACACGGTCATTTACAACTGCGACGAGACGATGAACATATTGTTTGTCAGCAGCGACAAAAGCCGCATCGCCGTGCAGACGGACAGCCAAAAATTAGTGCTTAAAGACGGCAAAACGGAGAGCAGCTACGAAGCAGGCTGCCGTATGCTGTTTTCGGATGACTATGTGGCCCGGTACGCCGGCGGCGACCTGTATTACAAGACATGGGAGAGCGGTGACTGGACGCATTACGAAACGAGGTATATTGACGGCGCGCTCTGCGACGGCAACGTATTATATCTCAAATCGAGAGTGCGACTTGACGGCACGGGGGATTACTTTGACGGGTTTGAAATTTTTGACATGGCCGGCGGGCGCAGCATTAAGCTCAATTCGCCTAAAGACGGCACGAGCTGCCTGTTAGACAGCGATACGGGCTGTTACGCTCTGGGAAACATTTCGGAGGATGGCACGCGCACGGGCGGATATAAGATGTATAAATTCGACAAAGAGACCTTTACCACTGCCTTTGTTGCCGACTTTCCTTCGACCGACGCCGACCTGTTCAGCATCGAAAGCCACGATAACTATATTGAACTGGGCGGATACGATGCCCGAAGCGAATACGAGACAATATGGTTTGACGCGGCAACGGGGCAGTTTTTGCAGAGTTCGCCCCTGCCCGAACGCGAAATACTGGGCGAATTCGGCGGCTATTATTTTTATTGCAGCGAAAAGCCCGCCGGATTGTTCGGCGGACTCAACCACGCGCTGCACCGCGTTAAAAAGAGCACGGGCAAAGACGACGTTATGGCCGTTATCCAAAGTTCGGACGGCCGTACATATTCGACGCGATACTCGACTATTGAAACACACCAAAACATGCTAACACCGCCGCGGCTTTCTGCCGCGGCGGCGCACATTTTAATACATTCAGTTTTTACCGCAGTGACCGCCGCAATCGCGGTCGCCGCCGTGGCAGCTGCGGCCTTCGCCGTGTTCGTGGTCGTGGTGATCGCAATGCACGTTCGGATCGTAGCCGAGATTGCCTGCAAGCAGGGCTTCGACGGCGCTGTCGGCATTGCCCGATACGCCGCCGTATAGAGCTATCCCCGCCTCCGCAAGGGCGGCCTGCGCCCCTCCGCCTATGCCGCCGCAGATGAGCGCCTGCACG
>CALVLX010000050.1 GCA_944341195.1 uncultured Clostridia bacterium | reverse complement strand
GCGCAGGACTGCGTCCATTCCCCTCATATAACGGCAAATTCATCCCTGCCCATAGTCTGCGCCACGCACGAACTTGTCATTCGTTCGGATGTCTCCGATGACGATACAATCATAATAGGCTGAACTTTTCATGCAATGTAAATACCGGAAAGCGCGTACCGCGCTTTCCGGTATTTTTTCGTCCGTATGGCACGGATGTACACACCTCCGCGCGGTATGAATATCCGCGTCCGCACGACACAAAAAAAGGAAGGCGCAGCCTTCCTTTTTTTGTGTATTCTTCGATATTATCTTTCAAGTATGATGTGTCTGGGGCATACGGCAACGCACGTCTTACAGCCCGTGCACTTGTCGTAATCGACTACGGGCAGATTGTCCACCATCGTAATCGCTCCGTGGGGGCACTTTCTCGCGCACATGCCGCAGCCTATACAGCCCACTTTGCAGCCGTCCATAACTTCCTTGGCCTTGCAGTGCGAAGAGCAGGCAACGTATACGGGCGCCTTTACGGGTATGCGCTCTATTACGTGCTTGGGGCAGGCAAGGATGCACGCGCCGCAGTTTATACACTTGTCGGGGTTTATCTTTGCAAGTTTGCCCTCAACGGTGATTGCTCCCTCGGGGCACACCGCGGCGCAGTCGCCGCAGCCCAGGCAGGCGTATTTGCACACCTTGTTGCCGTTAAATAGGGTGTTGCAGGCCGCGCAGGTGGGGTTGCCGTTGTATTCAAAGGCGTCCTTTGCGTTTTCCGCGCCGCCGTTGCACTTTACTATGGCAACCTGCGGCTCTTCCGCCTTTAACGAAATGCCCAGCATTTCGGCTATCTCCGCCTTTTTTTCGGGCGAGGTCACGTGGCAGGCCGAAAGGTCTGCCAAACCGTCCGCAAGTTTGGCCGCAAAGCCCGCACAGCCGCTGCAGCCGCAGCCGCCGCAGTTTGCGCCCGCAAGGTTTTCAAGTATCTTTGTGACTTTTTCGTCCATATTCACCTTGAACACCTTGCCTACAACCAGAATTGCCACAACTATTACGAGCGCCAGGCCGAATAGTATGCCGGCCACAATGCCTATCGTTATCCATGTTTCGGCGGTTACCGCGCCGAGTCCGGCCAATAAATTAATCATCTTCTGCGCCTCCTTATGCGATATACGTGAATACCATGAACGCCATGCAGATGAACGAAGCCGTCACCATGGAGATGGGGAATCCGTTGAGGTATTTGGCAACTTTTATGTTGTTCAGCTTCTCGCGCATACCGCTCATTATTATCATTATGAGGGTAAAGCCGAGGCCTGCAAAGAAGGCGTAGAGCACCGCCCAGCCGAAGTTCATGGCCGCGCCGCCGATCAGGTCGGACATATCGCCTATCACCAGTTCGCACACGCCCAAAACGGCGCAGTTGGTGGTGATGAGAGGGAGGTACACGCCCATTGCGTTGTAGAGCGCGGGCGAAACTTTGCGTATTATCATCTCAAGCATCTGCACAAGGGACGCTATTATAAAGATGAATACGATAATTTCAAGGAACGCAAAGTTCAAAGGCACCATCACGTATTCGTAGATGGGATAGGTCACGGCCGTCGCAAGCGTCATAACTATTGTCACGGCCACGCCCATGCCCACGGCCGAAGAGGTCTTTTTGGAGACGCCTAAAAAGGGACAAATACCCAAAGTCTGTTTGGTGATAAAGTTATTTGTCAGTACGGCGGATAAAATAATTGCAATAACGGTTGCCATTATGCTTTAACCTCCTCAACTGTCTGTTCGCCTGCGGCGTTTACGCCCATAAGGTTTTCGCGTGCAAGTCTGTTGGCCTTCACGCGCGCGCCGCGCTGGAACTTATCTATTATCGCCGTAAAGGCGCATATCGAAAGTCCGAACACTATAAACGCTCCCGCGGGGGTGGAAAGCATTCCGATGCTGAAGGGCATTATCTCAAACCCGAACAGGCTGCCCTTGCCCAAGAATTCACATATGATGCCCATTGCCGTCAGCGCCATTGTAAAGCCTACGCCGTTGGAAAGTCCGTCCACTGCGCTCTCGGCAACCGTGTGCTTGTTTGCAAAGGCTTCCGCCCTGCCGAGTATTATGCAGTTTACGACTATCAGGGCGAGGAATCCGCCGAGCGCTTCATAAACGTCGGGCAGGAATTTATCCAGCACCATTCTTATGAGTGTAACCAGAGTCGCAATTACAACAATATAACAGGGTATGCGCACTTCGTTGGGAATAAGATTCCTCAGCGCGGAAATTATCACATTGCTCAAAGTCAGGATAACTATTACCGCCAACCCCATCTCCAGCGCGGAGAGGGCGGATGAGATGAGGCCGAGCGTCGGGCAGGTGCCCAGCACGAGTATGAACGTGGGGTTGTTGAAGAAAATACCGTCTAATGTAATCTTTTTATACTTGTTCATTATTCGTTACCTCCTCAAGAATAGTCGGCCAGAGCGGTCGTATAGTTGGCAACGGCAAACAGTGCGGCGTGTACGCAAAGTTCGTTGGAGTGTGTTGCGCCTGTCGCTATGTCGTTGCTTGTAAGGAGACTTTCCAGCTCTTCCTGCGATTTGCCAGTGACGAGAGTCACAATATCGGCCATCAGATCCGAATAGGACTGTCCGGTTGAACCGTTTGTGATTATCGTATAGGAAGATATCTTGCCGTCGGCGCCGACCGTAATATCGATCACAAAGCCTGAAGGCTCAATATTGCTGCCCGTAGTAACATGGTAGGTAACATCCGTGCCGGAAACTTCAACCGTCGTTGCGTTCCTGTTGATAAGGTCTGTATACAGGTAGCCGTCGAAGGGCTGAACGAGTCCGCAGTAAACCGATTCGGTATAGGTCTTTGCTCCGTTCATGGCATTGGCTATCGCGCCGAGCGAGAACGTTGCGCCCGTCTTGATGCCGCTTGTATCATAGTTCGTAAATCCGTTGTTCTCCTGCTTGTCTATAACGGCCTGGATGTCGTCTTCGCCGATATAGTTGATGAACGACTGATTTGTGTTGGCCGTAACCACAACTTTTTCTATCCCCGTAAACGAACCGGGATTAGTCGTGTCGCCGCTTACGGCTTCTATGAGAATCCAGCACGTAACGGTGCCGCTGCTGTAGCCGCCCTTGCCCGTGACGTTTAAGAGATACTGTCCTTTGCGGCTGCCCGTCATCGTGAATGCCTGGCTTACCGAGTAAGAGGCCGTGTCGGCGTACTTTGCCGCCACTTCGTCCTGAGTGTAAGTGACTTCTTCGCCGGGGAAGACCTTTGCAACGGCGCGTGCGGTGCGCTCCTCATCGGTTACAAAGAACAGGGCGTTGCACAACGTCAGAAGTATGCCGCAGATGAGAACTATCGAAAGGAGTACCGCAATGCACTTGAATGCCGTGCTCTTAAAAAATTCTTTAGCAGTCATTTATTTGCCCTCCTTTGTCTTTTCCTTAACATAGCCGAAGGGCCTGCGGACTATATAGGTGTCTATAAGGGGTACAACAAGGTTTACGAGAAGTATTATAAATGATACAACTTCTATCTTCGTGTAGAAGCGGAGGAGCGAAGTCAGCACCGCAAGCAGCACGTAGTAAACTATCTGTCCGTATACGCCCTTGGGGGAAGTCACATAGTCCGTGGCCATGAATATCGCGCCGAACATGAGTCCGCCCGAAAGCGAATAGTCGAGCATGAGCGAAATATCAAACGTGGCGCCCTCCACGGTTGCGGCCATGCATACGGAGAGGAAGGCCGAAAGGACGATGTAGAGGAGGGGTTGCCACCACTTTATCACCTTTCTCACAACAAGGTAGATATATCCGGCTATGAGCGCCAGCTTGCACGTTTCGCCTATGCAGCCGGCAACGCCCGCGCCGAGGAAGAGGTCGAGCCACGTTATCTTTGCGTCGGGGTTTCCGCCCAGCAGCCAACCCGAAAGATGGGTTGCGCCGGTAAAGAGTTCGCTGTCCAGGCTGGTCGGCTCAAAGTTGGCCGCAATGTAAGTCGTCAGCGAAAAGCTCAAGAACATCATAACTCTGCCTGCGGCGGCGGGGTTCACAAGGTTCTTGCCCGTTCCGCCGAAGAGCATCTTTACTATCACGATGGCAAATACGGCGCCTATGAGCACTTCGTACCACTTTGCGGTGGAGGGAAGTATCAGGGCGAGTATCAAACCCGTAACTACAGATGTAAAGTCAAACTGCTTTAACCATTTTTTACATACTCCCGCGGCCTTGGAACACTTGTCCTTAAAGCCGCCGTTGTATATAAAGTAGTATACAAATTCCGCTGCAACGGCGGAAAGAACGGCGGTTACAATTACTACCAGCGCCTGCCATCCGAAGAATATCAGGCCAGCTATCGTGGCGGGAAGGAGTGCGATGAGCACGTCCAGCATTATGCCCTTTGTCGTCCTCGGCGATTTAACGTGGGGAGGCGTAGAAATTACTATCGTATTATCCATAAAATTCTTTCAAACCTCCTCACTTGTTTTTGGCGCGCACGGCGGCCTTGGTCTTTCTTATCGCCTGAATGAGCGGTCTCTTTGCGGGGCATACGTATTCGCACGCGCCGCACTCGATGCAGTACATCGTTCCGCCCAGCTTTGCGGCCGCGTCAAAGTCGCCCGTATTGGAGTAGAATGCCGTCTGCATGGGCATCAGGTGCATGGGGCAAACGTCCGCGCACTTGCCGCAGTTGAGGCAGGGGGTGGGTTCCATGGTGTCGGCTTCCTTTGCCGTCATCAGCAGCACGCCGCCCGTCGTCTTGTAAACGTAATTGTCGTAGGAAGCTATCGCCGTGCCCGTCATGGGGCCGCCCACAACTGCCTTCTTGGGCGCTTCGGCCTCGCCTCCGCAGTAGGCAACTATGTCGTTTATGCTCGTGCCTATCTTAACCCACAGGTTTTTGGGCTCCTTCACGGCGCGACCGGATACGGTGATTTCGCGCTCGTACAGGGGCTTGCCCAGCTCTATCGCCTCGCACACGGCAAGCGCCGTGCCCACATTGTGCACAATAACGCCTGCGTCGGCGGGGAGCTGCCTGTATTTCACCGTTCTGCCCGTGCACGAATAGATGAGGTGCTTTTCGCTGCCCATGGGGTAGCGCTTTTTAAGAGCCACAACCTTTATGTCGGCGTAGGGCTCGAATGCGGCTATGGCGTCGGGCTTGTTGAGTTCGATGCCTATCATCACATTGCTTATGCCCAGGGCTTTGGCGATGTATCTCGCGCCGCGCACAATGTCGTCGGTGCGTTCTACCATGAGCCTGTGGTCGCACGTCAAATAGGGCTCGCATTCCGCCCCGTTCAGAACGAGCGTATCCACCTTGCACTTGGGCGCATCCTTGACGGCCGCGGGGAAGCCCGCGCCGCCCAGACCGACTATTCCGGCCTCCGCTATGCGCGCAACTATCTGCTCCGCCGTCGGATCGGCGAGGGGGGGAAGATAGCTCTTCTCTCCGTTGCCGGCTGCGGCTATTACGATGACCGTCTCCTGCGCGCCGGCGGGGGACGTTCCCGTCTTTACGGCGGTTACCCGTCCTGCCACGCTCGCAAACACGTTAGAAGAGATTGCACCGTCGGCCTTTGCAATGAGTTGTCCTTCCTTGACCTCTTGTCCCGTCTCCACACACGGAACGGCGGGTTTACCCGCCGACTGTTTTGTGGAGATGCACACTTCGGAAGGTTCGGGAAGCACCTCTGTGGGAACGTCACATGCCAGACTCTTTTCGTCATGCACGTGCACTCCGCCGAAGAGGAATTTTCCTTTTACAGCTTTCAAAATCAACCTCCAGTATGTCTGTCCCGCCTCAACGGCGGGGCATAAAAATTTTTTACGTTTTTTTCGCGCCGCGCATAAAATATGCGCAACATTTCAATTTTCGCCGTCCGTATCGCCTTTCTGCTCGGTTGCGGAAAGGTTCTTTGTCTTTTCGCCCAGCGCCCTCTCGTATACGGACAGCGGCACGCGCTTGAAAATGAGCATTACCGCCAGCCCGACTACCGTGCCGGAAAGTATGCCAATCAGCGCAAGGTAGGGCATATATGAAAAGACCAGTTCCGTCTGCGAAACGGCCACGAACACAAGGTTCTGAACAATATTATGTGCAACTGCGGCCACAATGCTCACCGCCATTATCGAAACGTGCGGATAGAGGATGTAAAGCATGGTCGCCGATACCGCCATGGCCGTCACGCCGCCTGTAAATGAGTACATCAGCGCCGCCACGTTGCCGGCGAAGAGCGAGCCCAGCACCGTCCGCACGACTATTACGGCGAATGCGTCAACAGGCCCGTACAACACCAGCGCCGAAAGCGAAAATATATTCGAAAGTCCCATTTTCGCCCCCGGTATAAAGAGCGGGGGGAACAGGTTTTCTATTAGAAAGGTTATGAGCCCCAGCGCCGAAAACAGCGCGTCGGCGGCTATTCTCCTTGCGGTTGCTCTGTTTTTCACCATACGTTCATATTATATATTAAAATAAAAAAATAGTAAATCAAATTGCCCGCAAAATCGCTCACAAATTATCAATATTTTTGCAAATTATTTCCCTGCCTTCCGCCCTGCGCGTCCGCCCCTACGCGGAGGCACATTTTGTGCCCCACCTTGTTGACAAAATGCGGCGGTTGAGATATAATATCCTGTGAAAAAATAATTTTTCTGCACAAGGAGATTTTTCTATGGATTACGAATACACGCGAAAGAACTACTTCAAGGAAGCGGGGAAGGAAGAGCTCAAGGCAATGTTCGACTATGCCGAAGGCTACAAAGAATTCCTCTTTACTTCCAAGACGGAGCGCGGCGCCAGCGCCACGGCCAAAAAGCTGTGCGAAGAGCGCGGCTACAAGCCCTATATGTTCGGCGATAAGGTCAAGGCGGGCGATAAACTCTATTTCGTCAACCGCGATAAAAACATCTTCATTATAAGGATAGGCACCAACGATATCGCAAAGCACGGCTTCAAAATCATGGCCGCGCACGTCGATAGCCCCCGCCTCGATTTAAAGCCCAATCCCCTCTATGAGGAGAGCGGGGTGGCTTACTTCAAGACTCACTACTACGGCGGCATCAAAAAGTACCAGTGGCCCACAATCGCGCTCGCCCTCGAAGGCGTCGTCGTTCTGCGCGGCGGAAAGCGCGTTCACGTCAACGTCGGCGACGATGAAAAAGATCCCGTATTCTATATAACCGATCTTCTTCCCCATCTCTCGCAGGAGCAGAACGAACTCAAACTCGGCAAGGCCATCTCGGGCGAGAGCCTCAACGCCATAGTCGGCGCGCTCCCCGAAGGCAGCGAGGATAAGGATGCCGTCAAGGCCGCCGTGCTCAAACTCCTTCACGATAAGTACGGCATGACGGAAATCGACTTCCAGACCTCCGAACTGTGCTTTGTTCCCGCCGGCAAACCCCGCGACGTCGGCTTCGACCGCGCCTTCATATCCGCATACGGCCACGACGACAAAGTGTGCGCCTATCCCGAGATGACAGCCCTCTTCGAAGGCAACGGCAAGGATACCGTAATGGCTATCTTCGCCGACAAGGAGGAGACGGGTTCGGACGGCGTCACGGGTATGCAGTCGCGCGTCATTCTCGACCTCATGGACTGCATCAGCCGTTCGCTCGGCGCCGATCCCGTAATCGTCCGCTACAACTCGAAGTGCATTTCCGCGGATGTCTGCGCGGCATACGATCCCGAATACTCCTCCGTATTTGAAAAGAGGAATGTATCTTACATCTCCTGCGGCGCCTCCGTGACCAAATATCACGGCGCGCGCGGCAAGGCGTCCACAAACGATGCCTCGGCGGAGATGGTTGGCTATGTGCGCGACGCGCTCGAAGACGAAGGCGTCGTCTATCAGACGGGCGAACTCGGCAGGATAGATATCGGTGGAGGCGGCACGGTGGCCAAGTTCATTGCAAACCTCGGCATAGATACCCTCGATATGGGCGTTCCCGTGCTCTCCATGCACGCCCCCTACGAAGTCATCTCCAAGGCCGATCTCTACTCCATGCACAGGGCCATGCTCGCCTTTGTAAACAAGCAGTAATATGGCGTTCGCCGCACTATATGTGCGTGCAAATAAAAAACACTCCGCTCTTTGTGCGGAGTGTTTTTTGTATGTGTGCGTCGCGCGGAGCGCCCCGCGTCATAAATTTTTGAACTGATATTCGTACAGCCCTTTGTATATGCCTCCCAGCGCCATGAGCTCTTCGTGCGTGCCCCGTTCGGCAATGCCGCCCGGCGTAACGACTATTATCTCGTCGGCATTTTTTATCGTCGAAAGCCTGTGCGCCACAACTATCGTCGTTCTGCCCTCGGATAAGTCGTTCAGGGCATCCTGAATCATCATCTCCGTGGCGTTGTCCAGCGCGCTCGTCGCCTCGTCGAGTATGAGTATGGGGGGATTCTTCAAAAAGGCGCGGGCTATGGATATCCTCTGTTTCTGCCCGCCTGAAAGTTTAACGCCGCGCTCGCCTACGCTCGTAAGATATCCGTCTGGCAGCGACATGATGTATTCGTCTATGTTTGCGCGCCGCGCTGCCTCGCGTATCTCCTCGTCGGTGGCGTCAAAGTTGCCGTAAGCTATGTTTTCGCGTATGGTGCCGTTGAATAAAAACACGTCCTGCTGAACTATCCCTATGTTCGTGCGGAGCGATTTGCGCGTCATCTTTCTTATATCCGTGCCGTCTATGGATATTTCGCCCTCGTCTATCTCGTAAAAGCGGGGTATAAGGTGGCAGAGCGTCGTCTTTCCCCCGCCCGAAGGCCCCACGAGGGCAATAGTCTTTCCCGCGTCGATTTTGCATGTAAAGCCGGAGATCACCTTTTTCGCACTCTCGTCGTTCTTGTAGCTGAAGCTGACGTTTTCAAACAATATGTCGCCCTTCAGTCTGCCGCAGTCGATTGCGTCGCCGTCCTCGCTCTCCGTCGGCCTGTCCATAATGTCGCAGAACCTGTTAAAGCCCGTAAGCCCCTGCTGTATCTGCTCATAAATCGTAGTGAGCGTCCATATGGGGTTGGAAAAGGTGGTAACGTACATTATGAACGCCGAAAATACGCCGGCCTCGATCCTGCCGTTGAAGAAGAACACGCCGCCTATCAGAATGACGGCAAAGTTCATAAAGTCGAGCATGAATCGCATGGAGGAGTAGTACTGCCCCATAACCTTGTACTGCCTGCCCTTGCATTCGGCAAAAGCGCTGTTGCCGCGCTCAAACTTTGTCTTTTCGTGCGCTTCGGCCACATATGCCCGCGCAACGCGGATGCCCGAAACCGCGCTCTCCACGTCGCTGTTTATTTCGCCCTGCACAACGCGCATTTCGTCGTATACGGCCCTGAACCGTCTGCGCATAAATACGGTGTATACGAGTATCATGGGCACAAGGGCCAAAAGTATGAGGGCGAGCCACACGTCGTATGTAAACATTATGGCTATCGCTCCTATCAGGGTGACAACGGATAGCAGCACGTCCTCCGGGCCGTGGTGGGCCAGTTCGGAAATTTCAAACAGGTCGTTTGTCAGCCTGCTCATTATCACGCCCGTCTTGTTTTCGTCAAAGTAAGATAGGGGCATCTTTTCCAGGTGGTCAAAGAGTTCGCTGCGCAGACTCTTCTGTATGCGCACGCCCACTACGTGTCCCCAGTACTGTAAAAAGTAGTTGAGCCCCATCTTTACGACGTAAAATATCAGCAGGGCCACCGCACTGATTATCAGCCAGTTCAAGAGCCCGTTTGGAACGTAATTATCTATAATTTCGCCCGTGATATAGGGGTAAATGAGGTTGAAGGCCGAAATTAACCCGGCACAGGCTATGTCGGCGATAAAAAGTTTAAGGTGGGGGCGGTAGTAGGGTATAAACCTGCGTATGAGCCCCTTTTTGAAATGTTCGTCTCTGTGCACCGTATTCATATGCGGCATTATAACATTATCGGTTGCAAAAGGCAAGTTAAATATGCTGTATCTTTGTCTTGCCTGCATTTACAGTCCTGCCGGTTTAGTTGCTTCGGTATTGATACGATACCTTTATTATGTTGTTTCGCCCGAACTCCTTTACTCTAATTCGACCTTTCCTTTTCCTGTCAGTTCTTTTTTTTCCATCATTTCGATCGAGTATTTTTCTCTGTCATTTCGACTGGAGCGCGCCTGCGGCGCGCGCAATGGAGAAATCTCAAAGTAAGGTTGCAACAGGCCACGAAAAAATTCAAAGCCGTCCTGTAACAGGGCATAATAGTTATGTTGTTCCCGACAATGCTCTGAAATCTAAATAACTACACGTTTCATCCGGTTCGCCCCGGGCATCAAGGTGTGCGGATTGTTTGCAAAGTAAAGCGGCGGCAATGCTTCACATTGCCGCCGCACTAAAGACCGTAAAAATGTATTCCGTGTATTCCTTACCTAAAGTAAGGAATATATTTCAGTCGCTCCGTCCCAGCAGGTAGTCGAGCGACACATCAAAGTATTTTGCAATTGCGCAGAGGTATTCCAGCGAAGGAAGAGTTTTTACGCGCTGCCAGTCATAGAATAAGTTTTTGTCAAACGGCATATGCAGCGCCACTTGAGAAAAATTCAGTTTTTTGCGCTCGCACAGCAAAATTATTCTCTCATGAAATGTCGTCTGTTCCTGCGAAGGCTCAAAGGCCTTGTCATCGCTCATGCAGGCGATGTAATCAAACGAAACTTTTAAATAGTTGCAAATTCTTATTAATATTTTAACGCTGGGAATAATGCCGTAGATGGCGGCCCTTGTAACAACTCCGCGGCTCACCCCGGCTTTTTCCGCAAATTCATATATCGAACAGTCCTGTTCGGCAATAATCGCATTGAATCGCTTTTTAAATTCATCAGACGACTTCATCTGCGAAGAAGAAGGCACCCTCGACATATTTCGGCAAAATCTCCTAAATTTCGATAAAAACAGACAAGCGCAGTTTAATGACTATCTTTTTAAGATATGATATAATATAAATGCAATCAAAAAACACGGTTAGAGGACTAACCATAATTAAATATGTTAGCTTGCTAACCGTGATAAATCGAATGTCCGAATTCAGGCTCTGTAAATAGAGCCGGTTTCGGATATATGGACGAATATATAAAAAAGGAGATTCAAGATGAAAACTTTTAGCTTACAAATGACGAAAGATCAGCTTTTCACGCTGGCAAAGTTGTGCCGCGCGGGCGAATACGTTATTAACAGCACAAAGAGAGTGGGGGAGGAGCTGCCCGAATACCGCGGCCTTTCCGCGTGGGTATATACAAACGTCTATCTCTCAATGTATCCCGGCGTCGCTCCCGACGATATAGAGGACAACGAAATTTCTGATATTTCGGACAGGCTTTTCGATAGTATTAAGGAATTCCTTACCAATTACGAAAGAGATATCATCTCCGAATATGAGGCCGGGTGAATAAAAATCTGCCGCGCAGCGGTCTGCTTGCAGCCAATTTATAACGTGCAGCTTATATATAACAATACGCAAGCACGGAAAATCCGTCACCCGCAGGAAATTGCGTTCAATATTACGCCGAAAATAAATGTTGCAAACGCGCCCACAAAGGCCAGGGCAATCTTATAGATTACGTCCCGCGTGCGCTGCCGCTTTGCGCGGCGGAAGTTCAGCCCGCTCTCCTTGAGCATAATGACGTACATTCTTTCCCCTCCGCGGCTCGAAGTTATAATGTCAAAGTACCCGTCGCCGTGCAGGTTGTACAGCATCTTTTCTATTGCCGGGGCGTTGAGTTTTGTATTCCTCGGCAACACCGAAAGTATCTCCCCGGCCGAAACGAGGCATCCGTCCGTGCCGTCGCACAGTCCGTAAATGGCATCCATTATTCTGTTTTCACAGCGCGAAAGCATAAAAAATAACCCCGCATAAAAGACTGCCCAGCGCCCCGCCTGCAAACGCGGCGGCAAAGTTCAGCACATGTTTTTTTGCGCCCCCTTGAGGCACGGCCGACTGTATTCCCACCGCCGCCGGGCAGACCTCCCCGTAGGGCTTTAAGCCTGCAATGCAGAATGCGCTGCCCTTTGCATATTTTACGTCTATATAGCCCTCGTTCATCAGTTTTTTGAGCGTCGCTTCAACAACTTCTCTCGTCCTCTCGCCCTCGGGCAGAATATCCAAAAATTCGTCCTCGTAAAATATTCCGCAGCCGTCGCGGGTGGATGAATATATCTTGCTGCAAAAGTCTCTGCACAACTGCTCCATATCATAAAGGGTGCATTGTTTTAAAAAAAATATACCGCCCGGGCGTGTCTTAAAACATCTTCGGGCGGTAAATGTATTTTGAAATTAGTTTTTCGCGCTCTCACGGTGGGCGTCGGGGCAGACGATTATATTGCTGTAATCGGTGTAGGTAACAAATCCCGAGTGTGCTTTCGGCGGTTTTTTAACATATTTTCTCGGCGCATAGTCAACCGTCACCTTGTCCCTGCCACGCGCCTCCGAATAGTAAGCGCATACCTGCGCGGCCTTTAAAATTACTTCGTCGGGTATGTCTCTGCCGTCGGCTATTATGCCTGCGTGCGAGGAGTGGAACCTGTTTACGTGCAGCCATATGTCGTCGGATGAAAGCGTCCTTATGAGTCTGTCGTTCTGCATGTTGTTCCGCCCCACAATAACTTTGAAGCCGTCGAATTCGTATTCCCTGAACGGCGCCGTCTCGGGCGCTCTCTTTTTTGCACCCTTGCGCTCGGGCGGCCTCTTTATCATGCCGTCGGCAATAAGTTCGTTTTCCGTCTCCAGCAGGTCTTCAATACATTCGGCGGCACATATGTTGGCGTCAATAGAATTCAGGTAATCGAGTCTTTCCTCCGTTTCCGCCTTTTGCACGCTTAAAAATTCAACCGTTCGCTTCATTTTGGCGTACTTTTTGTAGTACTTCTGCGCGTTTTGCGCGGGCGAAAGCTGTCTGTCCAGTTCTATCTTTATTTTTCTCGGCTCTTCGCTGTAGTAATCGTCCGCCTCAAAGCCGGTCATACCGCGCTGAATGCGGTATATGTTGGCGGTAATCAGTTCACCTTTCAGCTTAACGTCCTCGGACGCCTCGCATTCCATAAGTTTTGTATTGGTCTGGGCAAGCCTCTTTTCCGCCTTTTTTACGGCCGAGTGCAGGGTGGTGGTCAGCCTGCGCTTTGCGTCCTCGAACGTCGTCTTCACGTAAACGTAGTCGTAATAATCGCGCTGCGCCGACAGGATGTCGGGGTATCGCTTTGCGCCCCTGTCGCATGAGCGTGCTCTGAAGTCGCACGGTTCGCCCCTGTCGTTGTAAGTTATGCAGGGTGCCGTTTCGTCCGAGCCGACGTATTCGGCAACTTCCCCGGCCGTCACTTTTCCGCCGTAGTGCGCGCACATCTCGGCCGCGGTGGAGTAAGCTATCCCTTCAACGTTGTCGCAGATAAATTTTTCGTCGCGCGCAATCGAGCAAAAAAGCCTTTCAAGTCCCTCCCCGTCGAATGGACTGACCTTTCCCTGCGGGGGAGGAAGGGTGTACTTGGCGCCCGAAAAGAGTATGCGCTTTGCATTCTCCTCCAGCGTCGTCTGTTTGAGCGCGCCGAGAATTACTCCCTTTTCGGTGAGCACCATGTTGGAGTACTTGCCCATTATCTCGCAGTACAGAGTCATCTTTGTCGAAGAGAACTCCGAAAAGCAGTCGAAATCGATGGCGACGATGCGCTCGAAAAGTACCTGCCGCACGTCGGTGACGAGCGCGTTCTGGAGGTGCTTTCTCAGCAACATGCAAAAATTGGGCGCGTTGGCGGGATTGGGCTTTTCGCGCACGGCAACGCTTATTCTGTTATTTTTTGCCGAAGATGAAATTTCAAGTTTAACCGAGCCCGAACGGGTGTATATAATTAAAGAGAGTTCGTCCTTGGCGGGCATGTTTATTTTGGAAATTTTGCCCCCGACGAGCACGTCTTTGAGTTCGGCTGCAACGTATCGCAAAGTGTATGCGTCCTGCGGCATGACAACACATCCTGTTAAAAATATTTATTTTATTATAATCCAAAAAAATTTAGATGTAAAATATTTAAAGCGTCGTCAAAACGCTTTTCAAAATAATTTGCATGTGTTAAAATGATAAAGTTGAAAATATTATTACCATATTTAGGAGAATCAAAATGAAGTACACAACTGCGGCGGGCGAAAAGAGCACCGTAAAAGTAACTATCGACTTTTCAAAGGAGGAGTGGGAGGACGCTCTCGCACAGTCCTTCAGCAAGACGCGCGGCAAGTACACCGTCCCCGGCTTCAGAAAGGGCAAGGCTCCCAGAAGCGTCGTAGAAAATTACTATGGCAAGGCCGTGTTGTTTGACGAGGCCTTCAACGTGCTCTATTCCAAACATTATCCCGAAATTCTCTCCAAGGAGAGGGAAAATTTCACCGCAGTCGGCGATCCCGAACTCTCCGTAGACGATCTGTCGGATGAAAAGCTGACTCTTTCCGCAGTCATTCCCGTCAAGCCCGAAGTAAAGATCGGCGCCTACAAGGGACTTGAAATCAAAAAATACGAATACCCCGTCACCGACGAAGAGGTGACCAGGGAAGTCAACAAAATTCTCGACCGCGAGGCCAAGACCGTTGACGTCACCGACCGTCCCTGCGCCGAAGGCGATACTGTAAACATCAACTTCTCCGGCTCGGTAGACGGCGAAAAGTTCGCCGGCGGCACCGCCGAAGATTACGACCTCGTGCTCGGCTCGGGTTCCTTCATTCCCGGCTTTGAAGCCCAGGTTGCCGGCATGAAGATAGGGGAGGACAGGGACATCACCGTAAAATTCCCCGAAGACTACCAGGCCGAAAATCTCCGCGGCAAGGAGGCAGTGTTCGCCATTCACCTCAATTCGGTAAAGGGCAAGGAACTTCCCGAACTCACCGATGAATACGTAAAGAAGCACAGCGGCAGCGAAACGGTGGCCGACTACACGCAGAAGGTGAGGGCCCGCCTCGAAAAGCAGGCTTCTGACAGGGGCAGGGACGAAACCGAAGACGCCATCGTCGAAGCAATCAAAAAGTCTGCCGAATGCGAGATCCCCCAGGCCATGATCGAGACGGAAATTGACAGAATGGTTCAGGATTTCTCCTACCGTCTCATGTATCAGGGGCTCAAGCTCGAAGATTACATCAAGTACATGGGGCAGACCATGCAGACCTTCCGCGCCCAGTTCGCCGACCAGGCTAAATCGCGCGTGCTTTCGCAGCTCGTAATCGAAAAGATCGTCAAGGACGAAAAGATAACCGCCACGCAGGAAGAGATTGACGCAAAGGTCGAAGAACAGGCCAAGTCCGTCGGCAAGTCGGCCGAAGAATACAAAAAGAATATCGATCCCCGCCAGCTCGACTATATCTCCAACGACATTGTCATCACAAAGCTCTTCGCCTTCCTCGAAGAAAACAATAAGATGGTTAAGGAATAATTTTTCCCTCTCCGTCAATAAATAAAAAGGGCGTCGTTGCCGCCGCGCTCTGTGCGCGGAAGAAAAAATTAAACAACAGCCAACTTTGGCTCGTGCGGGGCGGCTTGGAATAAGTCCGCCCCGTATCCATAGCGGCGGCAGCATATAAAAACTGCATTGCCCCGCATATATGCCTTAACTACCGCACTTTTGCGGTACAACCAATCCAAATATTCAGGAGGATTTTATGCTTAACGAAAAGAATGCGCTCGTTCCCTATATCGTCGAACAGACTTCGCGCGGCGAGCGTTCATACGACATCTATTCCAGACTTTTAGAGGACAGAATAATCTTTCTGAGCGGCGAAATCGACGACGCCACGGCAAATACCGTCGTCGCCCAGCTCATCTATCTCGAGGCAAAGGATCCCACAAAGGATATCTCCCTGTACATCAACAGCCCCGGCGGCTCGGT
>CALVLX010000049.1 GCA_944341195.1 uncultured Clostridia bacterium | reverse complement strand
GCGCGGCCTTCGGCCGTGCACGGCACAAAGATATGGCGGACGTTGTTCTTTAAGATATTCAGAGCGAACGTCTGCTCCTCATCGAGCACGCCGGCCAGTCTGCCGTCGCTGAATATGGCCGTTTTATCGCAGAGAAATTCCCTGTTTCCGCCCGAAGAAGGCGGAGTATTGCCCTGCGAAGAGCCCTCCTGCCCCTCTCCGCCGCCTTCCCCGCCGCCCTCCGGGGACTGCGAAGAGCCTTGTGCGGACTGCTCCTGCGCGGTTATGAAGGGCATATAGCAGGCCTTGGATGGCGAATAATCGTGTATGCCGATTATCTTTAAATTGACGGTGGAGACGTTGCCGCTCTTTTTCGCCTCCTCCGAAAGCAGCCTCTCTATCGATACGGTTGCCGTATTGCCGAAGCGCATTTTGGAGGCCAGAAGTTCGCCGGCGCTGCCCTTGCACATGGCCACGAGCGGGGTGAGCTGGGTGAAGTCGTCGCGGTAAAAATAATCGAGTATTTCGAATATATTGCCGCGCGAACAGCTTTCGCCGAGTATGAGCAGTTTGCAGAATACGAGCTTTGGGAAGAACCCCGTCTTTTTGTTTATGACGTTGAGAGCGTCCCCCACCGTGACGCCTTCCCCCTCCACCTCGATATACTGCGTGCTGCCGCCGTTTTCGGTGGCCTGCGGAACGGCGACCTGGGCGGTGACGCTGACGCCGCCCTCCGTGAGGTCTATCCCCGCGCCGATTATGACGGCCGTCTTTCTTATATCGACGAGGCCGAAGTCGTTCGTAAAGAACAAAAAGGCCATCGCCGTTATTGCGAGCGCATATATGAGCGAGGCAACCCTCTTTAAATTAAACTTTTTCACGTCTCGCACCTCCCTTGACGAGCATACAGACGAGCAGCAGCGCGGGCACGGCGCAGGAGAGCGCGGCGGTGCTCCAGCCCATATATACGGCGGCCAACTGCTGCACGAGGGCAAATTTATTGTTGAGGACGAAGGTGAGCGTTATGAGCACGGCATTTATCGCAAACGAATACACAGGCATGATATCCCTGCCGACGACCTTTTTGAGGCAGTACGCCGCCGCCTGTATGTTGACGGCCAGCGCGAACAGCATGACGATATCCAGCGCGTATACGGCCAGCAGATCGGTGCGGCCGATGAGGCTTATGGCCGAAAAGAAGATGGAAATTTTGCTTATTGCAAAGTACTGCTGGGGCGCGAGTTCGCTGTACACGGCATAAAATATTGCGCAGACGACAGCCACGACGAGACCGCCCAGCGCGCTCGACAGCGTGATTTTGGCCGCGTCGCCCCGCTTATACGAAAAGTTGCCCATAAAGAGCAGCATGAACGCGCCGCCGTTGAACCTGAACATTCCGCCGGCCGCAGCCGAAAACATATCGGCGGCCGGGCGGGCGAACACGGGCAGCAGCGCCGAAAAGTTGCACTCGGGCAGCCCCATGATTACGAGCATCGCCGCCGTGACGGCAAATACGGGAAGGCAGACTTCCGCCGTTCTGCCGGCGTTAGCAAACCCCTTGGAGCCGGCGTATACGGCAAAAAAGAAAAAGGGCAGAAAGACCATTATGGAGGGAATGGTATCATAGAATACTTCGTGCACCATGGCCTGCTGTTCTGTCATGGGCGCGACGGCGGAGAGAATGAAATAGAGGGCGTAGACGGCATATACTATGCGGGCAACCGTCCTCCCGAAGGTATCTTTGAGCAGCGAAAAAAAGGTCTTTTTCGTGCGCGAACAGACTATACACACCGCCCAGACGCAGAGCGTCTGAACGGCGGTATCAAAGAGCACGGGCGCCCAGAGCGCGTTGCCGCAGGCGGCCGCCATGGTTGTGGGATAGAGCATGAGTTTTATTGCCGCGTTGAATATGCACATCATTATGCAGATCTGCCTGACGCTGAGCTCATTTTTTGACACTTTTGAACCTCACTTTATTCTTGCTGCCCAGCGACTGCGGCCGCCTGTGCATGGAGTAGATATTGCTCTTTAAAAAGGCGTCCTTGAGATCGCCCTCCCTGAGCGGCGCAAAGGGCGCGAGCAGGGGTACGCCGTAGGACTGTTCGGAGGAGAGATAGCACAAAAGAAAGGCCGTGAGCAGCACTATGCCGTACAGCCCCAGCGAGCCCGCAACGATCAAAAAGAGCAGTCTGAGCGTAGTTGTCGTTTCTACGAGGTCGGGCACGGTGTAGAGGCATATGGCCGAAAAGGCTATAATGATGATTGCCGGCGTGGAGATTATGCCGGCCTTGACGGCCGTATCGCCGAGAACCAGAGCCCCCACCACCGAGAGCGCGAGACCGACGTACTTGGGCATTCTTATGGAGGCTTCGTTTAAGACTTCGAGCACCATCAAAGTTAAAAACATCTCCACGCTGGGCGAAAAGGGAATGCCCGACACGGAGCTGGCTATCTTGAAGAGCAGTTTTACGGGAATGAGCTGTATTTTGAAAAGCTGCGCGCAGATATACAGCGAGGGCAGCAGTATGCCTATGAGCACGGCGGCCACGCGCAGCGCCCTTATTATGGTTGCGCGGTAGCTTGTGGTGTAGTAGTCTTCGGCAGACTGGAAGTCTTCTACAATCATATACGGCGCAGTGAGCGCTATCGGGGAGCCGTCCACTATGAGCCCCGCCCTGCCTTCGCACAGTTTTGAACAGAATATATCCGGCTTTTCGCACGTTGCACAGTGCTTGAAGAGCGAGCGCGGGTGCTTTGCGATGAAGGACGCGATATACGACGAATCGGGCACAAGGTCGATTTTATTCTCACTTATCTCCCTTTCCATCTGTTCGGGCACGCCCTCCCTGCAGATGCCCTTGAGATAGCACAGCGCCACGGCCGTGGCGCTCTGTCTGCCCGAAGAGAGCATCTTTACCTGCAGGCGGCTGCTCTTCAGCCGCTTTCTTACCAGCCCGAGATTTGTCTTGATGTCTTCGGTAAAGCCCTCCCTGGGGCCCTTGACGGTTATCTGCGTGGGCGGCTCCATCACAGCGCGGCCGGGCGGATTTTTTAAACCTATGATATAAAAACAGGGGCAGTCTTCGATAAAGAGCGCGGCATTGCCGTCCAGCACGCCGGATACGGCTTCCTGTAATTCCTTACATTGCTTTATTTCGGGCAGGGCGAGCAGTTTGGCTATCTCCCGGGCGCCGTCCTCCCTCTTTAATCCCCTGAGCGGCTTGACAACCAGTTCTCCCAAGAGGTTTTTATCGGCTAGGCCGTCCAGATATATCGCCGCAAAATTTTTACCCGAGAGCGATGAAAATTCAAAAGTGATTATATCGGGCGAAGTAAGGATTTCCTTAATATCTTCCAACATGCCGCCGAACGGCGGCGTGCCGCCTCCGCTCCCCGCGCCTTTGCAGGCGCCGCTGTCCTCCGCGCTCTCTTTCTCCTCCCCGCACGGAGCGGCGCCCTCTTTGCCGGCTTGTTTTGCGGCACCGTCCGTGCCCTGCGAGGTACAATCCCGCAACTCCTCGCACGGGGGAACAGGCCGCCCCTCTTTTACGTTGTCATCACTATGCCCGCCCTGCATGGCAATCCTCCTTTACTTTTAAGGATATTTTTTGCAGAATTTTATAAAAAATACTTGACATGCCATACTATGTTATGTATAGTATTATATGAAGCGAGGTATACGAGTGGATATTCAGATAAAAAAAGGCGTGCTGGATGCCTGCGTGCTGTACGCCCTCTCCGGCGGCGAGAGCTACGGATACAAAATAATAAACGATTTAAAGGGCATAATAGAAATATCGGAGAGCACCCTGTACCCCATACTCAAGCGGCTGGAGGCGGGCGGCGCCCTTGAAACTTACAGCCGGCAGTTCAACGGCAGGTTGAGAAGGTATTATTCCCTGACCGAGACCGGGAGACGCAAGCTGGCGGAATACAGAGACGACTTTGAAGGCGTAATTGCAATCTATAAAAAAATTTTCGGAGAAAAAAGATGAAATACATTGAATGGCGGGATGAACTCGAATACTATTTGGGAGCGCTGGAAAAGACAGAGCGCGACCGCATACTTGCTTACTACAGCGAAATGTACGCCGACAGGCGCGACGGAGGACTGACCGAGGAGGAAGCCGTTGAACAGTTCGGCGCTCCCTACGACGCCGCTCGCAAAATTCTGGACGGCGAGGGCGTACCCTGCGGCGGCGGTGACAAAGAGACGCACGGGGCGCAGGGCAGCGGGGACGGCGGGATAACCGAGGTGACGTTCTGTTCGGACGCTCCCGTGGACGCAATAGACATAGACGGCACTCTGGGCAACATCTACGTTAAATTTTACGACGGCGACAGAGTAGAGGTGAAATACCCCGCCGACACGATGTTGCGCTACTCCGTGGTGCAGCAGGGCGGAAGCATTAAGATAACGCACAAAAAGGTAAAGTTTAAAAATTTCAGCTTTAAGAAAAAACTCATTCCCGACATGACTATATACCTCCCCCGCGAGCTGGTGTGCGACCTCATGATACAGCTTTCGGCGGGCGGCATATGGCTTGAAGGAGGGAACTACGGCAACATAACGGCCGCGATAGACGCCGGCACAATGACCACGGGGGACATAACCTGTTCGGACATGCGCATAAGCAACGACGCGGGCAAGACCGAACTGGGCAGCATACTGTGCCACAGATTGTGCGCCGACGCGGACGCGGGCAAACTGACCGCGCGGGGGATATGCGGAAGCACGGCCGACATAACGATAAACGCCGGCATGGCCGACGTTAAACGTGTGGACTGCAAGCGCGCAAAAATTACGGTGAGCGCGGGCAAGGCGGCAATAGAGCTGTGCGGCGCAAAGGAAGATTACGACGCAAACGTAATTACCACGCTGAGTTCGTGCAACTTGCAGAACCGTGCGGCGGGCAGCGAGAGGAGCATTGCCGTTGAAGCGCGGCTGGGCACATGCAGCGTGACATTCACCGACGAATAAACACTTTTGCGGCGGGCGCACAATTGTGCGCCCGCCGCATAAATCTTGCCCCTCCTTCGACGCCGCGCCGGCTATTTTCCCGCGCGGCGTTTGACTTGTCGGCGAAGAGGTGATACAATAAACAGGATATCGACTGCACACATGCGCACATGCGCGGAGACACGACATGAAATTTGATTACGACAGCACATACTTTGTGCCCGCCGACGTACTTGAATGCGGGCAGGTATTCCGCTTTGAGCGCTTTGAAGAGGGCTACAGAGTGTTTTCGGCAGACAAGGACTGCTACATACACACCGAGGGATGCAGGACGGTTGTGGAGAGCGAGCACCCCGATTATTTTTATGAATACTTCGACCTCGCGCGCGACTACTCGGAGATAATAGAGACCGCAAAGAGCTTTGGCGTCCCGGCGCTCACGCTCGCCTGCCAAAAGGCCGCGGGGCTGCGGCTTTTGAACCAGAACCGCGAGGAGATGATATATTCGTTCATCATTTCGCAGAACAACAATATTCCGCGCATAAAGGGCATTATCTCGCGCATATGCGAGGGGCTGGGGCAAAAGATGAACTCGCCGAGAGGCGATTTTTACGCATTCCCCTCCTCCTCCGAACTGGCCGCGAAAGAACCGGAATACTACAAGGCGCTCGGCGCGGGCTACCGCGACGAATACATATGCCAAACCTCCCGCCGCATAGCCCGCGAGGGCATAGCCGAACTCGAAAGCATGGATTCGGAACAGCTCAGGCGCGCCCTCCTCACCTACAAGGGCGTGGGGCCAAAGGTTGCCGACTGCATATGCCTCTTCGGTTTCGGCAAGCGCGACGCCTTCCCCGTGGACACGTGGATAGAAAAGCTGTACCACGAAGATTTTAAGGGAACGCTGACGGACAGAAAGAAGATCAACGCCTACTTCACCTCGCTGTTCGGACAATTTTCGGGGTACGTGCAGCAGTATTTATTTTACGCGAAACGCGCAAACTTGTAATATGCCCGATTACTTCACTCACTATATACTTTCATCGGTAATATTTGAACGGCTGGACAGGCAGACGAGGCAGAAGATAACCGACAGAAAGCTGTACTTCATGGGCGCCCAGGGCGGCGACGTGTTCTTTATGTACAGACTTTCGCGGGCGGACAACACGGGAAGAAAACTGCACGCCCTGGATGCGAGGCAGGTGTTTGAAAATCTGCGTCCGGCAGACGCCTCCTACACGGCCGGATTTGCCGCGCACTATGCGCTGGACAGCGCCATTCACCCGACAGTATATGCCTTTGAAGAGACGAGCCGCGCGCGCTTTGCCCGCCTCGCATTTGAAAGAGACATAGGATTGTACGTTTCGCGCAAGTACGCGTTTCCGCGCAAAATAATGCCCCGGGAGGACGTGTGCGGGGCGGCGCCGACGGTATACGACGCCGTGAAAAGACTGGATGGGAGCATCACTCTCCCGGGCGTGGAGAAGTGCCTGAAGACGTATTTTGCCTACACCCGCGCGATATACGCGCGCAAGAGGAACACATACAAATTCGACTACGACTACTCCTCCCTTGCTCCACTACTCGAACGGGCGGTGGCAAGGGGCGCCGATATAGTCGAACACGTTGTTGCGGGGGACACGAAAGGCGACCTGTTTAAAGAAAAATTTTTGCAGCATTGAGGGATTAAACGCGGCATATATGCCGCCCGACACTTACACCCAACCAAATCGCACAGGCGTGCAGAGCATTTGCGCGCCCCGGCCAGAGGCCGGGGCGCGCCGATTTTTTAACGGAAAATAGCCCGTCGGAAATACTGTTTAATATCAATCGAACACCCTGTCGTAGATGCCCTTTTGCGAAATCACCTCGCACAGTTCGTCCTGCGAGATCTCCCTTCCGTCGGCGGCGCTGCGCAGCACGAGATAGCGCCTGTCATCCAGAAGGCGCACCGCGCCCTTTACGGTGATATCCCCTTCTACCAGCACGGTTTTAACCTCCATTCCCCTCCTGAGGGCGGCGCGCGAGGCATAATTAATGCGCACGGCGGGCACGCTTTTTTCACATGCGGAGGCGAGCAGAAAGAGGGCGAACAGAAGATAGGTTATATTGAAGGAGGAGAGAAAAAAGAGGGCGGCAAAGAGGGCCGCGACGAGCACGTTGACGACGCGCAGCACGATTTCCGCCGTGCGCGGAGAAAAAAACCTTGCAAGGAGGCACTTTGCCACTCTGCCGCCGTCCAGCGGATAGGCGGGCAGCAGGTTGACGGCCAGCATGGCCAGCGAGGCATACATTATTGTATCCGTAAAGGCATATGCGGCGGGGAAGAACCACCAGAGCCCGGCCAGCGCGACGCATATGGCGGCGTTTACCGCAGGGCCGGCGAGGGCGAGGCGAACCTCGTCGCGCCACTTTATGCCGTCGATATCGCACACCGAGGCCGCGCCGTAGGGCATGAGCTTTATGCGGCTGCACTCATAGCCCAGCCGCGCCGCACAAAAAACGTGACCGCACTCGTGTAGGAGAGCGGTCAGCGCAAAGATTATGCTTACCGGAAACCCGCCGAAGAAGGCGCAGAAGATGATAACCGCGAAGAAGAGCGGGTGAACGGTAAATTTCATGAATTCCAGACGGGAAGAACGCCATCGAGCGTGTAGCCGCTGATTATGTTTTCACCGTCGTACATGCTCACGGACACCTGCGCGCCGCCGTCCGTATAGGCGAAGGGTATATTGGCACGCACCTCGTCCCCCGCGGCGACGTATACGTCCTTGAGCCCCGTGAATATGCTTTTAAAGGTTGAAGTGTGGGCGATCTGCACGGTGTAGAGGCCGTCCTGTTCGCTGACCGATGCGACGCTGCCGTCGCAGACGGGATACACCGAAGTTTCGCCCGTGAAGGCGATTGCCCCGCCCGCCGTCTGCTCCACTTCCACATCCGAAAGTTCGCTGACCGCGGGGGAAAGTTCAAAGTCGGTGTAGCTCATCTCCTGCCCGGCAGGCTGCGAAAGCCCCGCCACTATGTTGTTTATAGCCGTGTTATCGACAAGCGCGTTGGTGATGAATATGCCGCCGGCCAAGAGGCAGGCCGCCACCGCCTCGGCAATGAGCACCGCGCCCGAGCCGTCGCGCACCCTGGTGTTGGAGGGCAGAGGTTCGCTGAGATCTTCCGTCTGAATATAGTCCGCGCGCACGGCAAAATCATCGTCGGCGGCGCGGCTGTTGACGCTGGCCAGAACGTCTTCCTTCAAGTCCTCCTTTCTTTCGCCCCTGCGCCTGAACAGCCCCTTCTTTTTGACGACGTTTACGGTGTTTACGGGAATTTCGAGCATTTCGGCGTATTCGATATTATCCATTGAGTTGCCTCCGTTTTTTTGATATATTCCATTATACGCGCGGCCGCAGGCGTTTAGAACAACGGGGGCAAAAATAGCGGGACAAGCCCTGTATGAGGACGACGACCGCGCACGCCGCCTATATTAATGTACACGACGGCCGCGCCCCGAATCGAAGAAACGGAGCGGGCGCGCATACGGCGGCAATTATAAAAGCGCACAGATATTGCCAAAATGCACAGGCGGCCGCCGGCTTTGAAAGCCGGCGGCCGCCCCTCTGCCGTCCCTGCATGATTCGGGAAAAATTAATCCTTTTTTGAAATATCGCCGTCGGTGCAGTGCACAGTGTAATTTCCCGCACCACTGTCCCAATCTTCTCCCTTTTTGATGCCGTTCCACTCTGCCATAGTACCGTTGAATTTGATATCCGTAAGGGCAGAACAGTAAGAAAATGCGAGATAATCTATGGTCTCGACCTTGTTCCCGATAGTGACGCTCTTGAGGTTGCCGCACCCGGAAAATGCGGAGGGGCACACCCTGACAAGACTTTCGGGAAGCACGATATCCGTAAGCCCAGTGCAGGCTGCGAATGCGGACGAACCTATCACATTTACGCCTTCGGGAATGACGATATTTTTAAGACAGGTACAATCGGAGAACGCCGAAGAACCTATCGCTTCTACGCTTTGGGGAATGTTTATGCTTTTAAGATTGGTGCACGCCGTGAAGGCGTATTCGCCTATATTTTTAAGGCCTTCGGGGAGGGTGACGCTTTCAAGATTTTTACAGGACGTGAACATGTTATCGGCCATATAACCCAGTCTGCCGGGAAGGGTTACGCTCTTAAACCCGCAATACTCGAAGGCCGAACAGCCTATAATCCACACGCTGTCGGGGATATTTATGTCCGTAAGCGCGCTGCACCCGTAGAACGCACTATCGCCCAGCTCCGTCACGGCGTCGCCGAGCGTAACGCTCTTCAGCGAGCCACAATCGGAAAACATGCCCTTGGAAACGACGATGACGCTGTCCGGGAGAACGACGCTTTCAAGAGCCATACACCTCGAGAGCGCATAGGCGTCTATTTTTTTAACGCTTTCGGGGATACTTATATTTTCGAGGGCAAAACATTCATAGAACGCCTCTTCGCCTATGCTCTCCAAGCCGTTCGGGAGAATGACGGAGGTAAGGCCGGCGCAACCATAGAACGCCCTGTCGGCTATCGCCCTGACGGGGAGGCCGTTGTAGGCCGAAGGTATAAAGATATTGCTCTCCGCGCACTTGCCGATGCCCGAAACGGTATAATACGTACCGTCGGCGCTCAAGGCGTAATCCAGCCCCTCCGTCCGCACTCTTGCGCAGACCGAACAGACGCCGTCCTGCCAGGTATGTTCGCCCCTGTCCGCAACCATATCGGCATGTCCGCAGGTTGCCGCGCGCCAATGATATGTACTATCCCCGCTCCACTCTTCGGAGAAGGTGTGCCCCACGGCCTCTATTGCCTCCGTCCTCGTCGTCTTACATACCGTGCACGTAAAAGTTCTTTCGCCGTCCTCCGTGCAGGCGGGCTCCTTTGTCACTCTGCCTTCGTCCCATCTGTGCCCCGCAGCTTCGACCACGATACTTTCAAGCTCTTCGCCGCCGTTTTCATCGGCAAAGTATTTTTCGCACCCGCCGCAGTACCAGTACTCTACATTGCCGTCCTCCGTGCACGTTGCTTGTTTGGCGGCGTAATGCGTCATCTCGTGGGTATGGCCGCAGGCGGCAAACCCGACCGCGCACGCCGCGGCAACAACAGCCGCCGCGATAAGCGAAAAGAGTTTTTTATTCATGATTTTTCCTCCTGTAATAAGTTTTTATATAGCATTTTTAATAGCCATTAAATTCAACCTGCCCGGCTTTTCCCTCGCTTTCGGGATTATGATTCTGGTCGGCAATCATATAATTATGTTAAAGAAACCTATCAATTTTAACGATATAAATTTAGAGAATTTTTTCCATATTCTCCGCTTTGCTTTTTAATAAGTTACATAAATAAACTCTATCTTCCTTATTAAGGTAAAAAGAACACTGTTTGTTTAATTGTTCACCCCTTTTACAATGTAAACTTTTTTTAGCATTTATGTATTGCCCGTAAAAATACACATCCCCGTATTCAGTAATTTCACTATATCTGACATTTACAATCCATTTTTCTCTATACCTGATATATAGTTTATCTTCGCTACAAAATATATTTTTATGCTTTATAGTTAAAACCATATAACACAGACCTATGATATATGTTGTTAACAAAAATAAA
>CALVLX010000048.1 GCA_944341195.1 uncultured Clostridia bacterium | reverse complement strand
TTATAGCCAAGCCGCTGACGTGGGGAACTTTTTCCGTAAAGCTGAAAAAGATATTGAAAAGCAGTCTGCGCCGCCGCGAGGCGAACATACTGCTGCCCACAAGCGAGGGACAGATTGCCATTGACTGCGGGAGCATACTATATGTGGAGAGTGAAAAACACTACTGTAACATATTTTTATGGACACTTTTTTACGGGAATAGAAGGGAATTGCTTTAATTGATACTGTTTTTATCATTTTTTGCTTTCTGATTTAAAATTCGTTTATGCAATCAAGATATGCTTGTTTTACTTTGGAGAGCGTTCTTGCCTGATTTTTTATATTCTGACTTTGCCTTATCCATTGCCTGTTCGTGGCTGACAGTTCCCGCCTCGACGAGGGGACGGCCGCACTTTGTGCGGTACAAGAATATCCGCAACATTGTGCGACGACCTCACTTGTGTGAGTAGCCAATGACGGCTGTCACTGTTTATAATAGGCGGTCTTCGCGCCGCTGACGGACGAGGTGAATTCTCGCTCCGTATGTTCTTGTTGCGCCTCTCAGCGTGGCAGGCTGTTGAACCTATTCAAAGCAAATCAACCCTGATTAAAAGCGGCATTTGCGCCTCTATCGTATTGAAATCCTTGACAATACGTCCTGTATTATCTGCGGCTTTTGCCTTGTATTGCCTGCAAATCTGCCGCTACGGGCAGGGCGGGCTTACTTTGGATAGATTTTGTATACCGTTTTTCGGACATTCCACATAAAAAAACTATCCATAGGAAGGTATCTTTCTATGGACAGTTTTTTATATTTTTAATACGCTCCGTAAGCACAAATCTGCGGCTACGCCGCAGACTTTTCAACGATGCCGTCTACACAACGCACCACATATTCGCCTGTGTTAATATCCCAGCCGTCTCCCTTTTCAACGGCGTTCCACTCTTCGACGGTGCCCTCGAAAATTATTTCGGTGAGCTGCGTGCAATCCTGAAAGGCAAATGAAGATATTTCTTTGACTGTTGAGGCAATGGTTATGCTCTTGAAATCGCAATCTTTAAAGGCTTCGTGACGTATTATATCCACGCCCTCGGCAACATAACTGTTGTCGCACCCCTTAATAAGCGTCGTTTCGCCGCTCGCATCCCTTTCCATGAGACAGTTGCCTGCGCCGTAATAATGCTCGTTGCCCTCCTCTACGGTTATGCTCTCTATCTGCGTGCAATCGTCAAAGCTATTAGGGCCTACAAACTTTATGCACGCCGGTATATACACATTCTTTACCGCACAACCCGTAAACGCCCCGTCACAAAGCCCCAAAATACTGCCGTCGGAGGGAATAACGCTGTCTGCACAGGCGCGGATCACATATTTGCTTTCGCGCAGCACCAGCATATTGTTTATTGTGCAATAAACGGTGTTGCCCTCCGCAACCTCTATCTTTTGGATATTTCCGCAATAGACGAAAGCAAATATGTCTATATCGGTCATGTGCTCGGAAATATACAGCTCTGTTAAATTTGAAATTCCGTCAAACGCCCACGAATATATGCCGATCACGCTCTCATCGCGTGGGATCACGCTGCCCTCGCAGCCAAGGACGATCATCTTTTCCGCAGTATTTATAAGGCAGTTGCCGTCGCTGTGATATACGGGGTTGCCTTCTTCAACGTTGAATTCAACGAGCTCGGGACACCGACTGAAAGCGTTCTTGTTTATGCTCACAGTGGCGGCGGGAATGGCCACGGAAGTGAGTCCTGCGCCGCTGAACGCAACCGCATTTATATATCTCAGCGATGCGGGTAGGTCTATGCTTTTCAGCGAGGAACAGTTGTAAAACGCCTGAACATCGATCCCTTCGAGCGTATCGGGCAGAAGCACCTGAGAGAGGGAAGAACATGTATAAAACGCCGAATTGCCTATATATTCTATGGATGTGCCGCTGAGATCGACGCTTTCAAGCGAGGGGGATTCGTAGAACATAAAATTTTCAAGACTTTCAATTTCCGAGCCGCCGAAATCTACCTCTCTAAGGTTGGCGCAGTGAGCGAATGCGAAGCTGCCCACCCTGTAAACAGACGAGGGAATATCGATATATTCAAGCGAATTGCAGTACTCAAAAGCCGACGACAGGATTTCCACCACGTTGCGGCCAAAGCTAACGCTTTCAAGCTCTTCGCAACCGTAGAATCCGTCTACAATTGTAAGGCTGTCGGGCAGGTCTACGCGCGTTATAGACGAACCTACAAAGGCAAGGCCGTCGATTTCAATAAGTCCCTCGCCGAAATCTATATCCCGAAGCGAAGTACAGTCCGAAAAGGCATAATAGCCTATCGAACGGACAGTATCGGGCAGTGTTACCGAAATTATGGAAGTATTGCCCAAGAAGGCTTCATCGGCTATGCCGACCACGGGTCTGCCGTTGTATGTATATGGTATATGCAGCCTTATATCCGTGCAGGTACCCATCCCGCTTACAACATAACAGTCGCCCTGCAAGGTATATTCAAGCCCCTCACTTTCGGGCTTGCCGCACATTGTGCAGACGCCCTGATCGTATGAATGCCGCAGAAGCGAGTTAAGTTCCTTCGTCATCGTATGCTCGCCGTTGCGCAGGCAGACATACTCATCCATTTCCGGCGAGACGCATGTGGCAGGGGACAGCACGCGGCTGAACTGCCAGATGTGGCCGAGCTCGGGGATGATAAGCTCATCTTCGGAGATCTCTTCACCCGTTTCGCCCGAGAACAGAGCGCCGCACCTTTCGCATTCGTAATAGGCCTCCGTGCCCTCCGCAGTGCATGTGGGTTCAACGCGGGGAACGAGCCGTAAATAGCTGTGACCGAGCGCGGGAAGGGTTTCGGGCTGTTCAATCTCCTCGCCCGTTTGGGCCGAAAAGAACTTGCCGCAACCTTCGCAAATATTATAGCCCGCAATGCCGCTCTCCGTGCAGGTGGGGCTTACCCCATCTTCGTAGACGAGTATGTGGCTGTGCGGCTCAACTTTGCCTCCGTCCTCTTTCGTATCCTGACTTTGTGCGCATGCAGTAAAGCCTGCTGCACAGAGCGCGATAACAAAGAACAAAAAAGAAAGATAAAACTTTTTCAAAGATATACCTCCACCCGCGCCGTCGGTTGGCACGGGATGAAATATTGTTTGTAATTCTATTATACAACCGCCAAACGAAATTGCAAGCTAATACTTTTACAGCATAAAGTATAGCATAAAGTAAACATTTTTTCAAGACATTTTTGCGTAACAATCGTCTTTTGATTCAGCACTGAAAATTGATTTGGCACCGTGGCGTGTGCTTGGCATAGACGAGTGCGGCTCGCTGCGCTCGCCGTACGCCTTTGCCGACTCCTCGTCGTGCGTCACCACGATGACGAGCCGCTCGCGCGCGACCTCCTGCAAGAGTGCAAAGATCTCCTCCGAAGTCCTGCTGTCCAGATTGCCCGTCGGCTCATCGGCAAGCAATACGTCCGCATCTTTTACGAGCGCGCGGGCAACGGCGACGCGCTGTTTCTGCCCGCCCGAAAGCTCGCTTGGCAGATGCGATGCATACTCCTCCAGACCGACGCGGCGCAGCGCTTTTGCCGCCCTCTCCTGCGTCCCTCCGCCCAACAGCGCGCCGAGGCGGACGTTGGCGAGAACATTGTCCCGCTCGAGGAGATTGTAATCCTGAAAGACAAACCCGATATGGCGGGCGCGATACTCGTCGGCGGCACGCGCGTCCCTGAGATCGACCTGCCCGCCTGCCGCAAAAAAGCACTTCCCCCTCCGTGGGCGCATCCAGCCCGCCGAGAATGTTTAAAAGCGTCGTCTTGCCGCACCCGCTCTTGCCCACGATGAACACGAGCCCGCGCTTCGGAAAGGAGAGCGACACGCCGTGAAGCGCATCGACCTTGTTTTTTGATTTACTGATATACGTCTTGCGTATATGAAGGATTTGTAACATAATGACCTTAACCTGCTTTACCTACCGCTCCATTTGTGCAATACTGTTTTTGGTTATGTTTATTTATTCCAAAGAAGCCCCAGGTTACATTTGCATTCAGGTTGCTATAATCGAATGGCCCGCCTGAAATCGTATTATCGATCTGGCTTCCGGAAATCAAATGTCCGACGATTGCCCCAATGTAGGGCTGTAAGGTTTGATTTTCCCAATCTTTTACACTGTCCTCAGCATAAATTGAACCGTATGATTCTCATCGTCAAATTCATAAATAAAATCGATCAACAATTCCATGCCATAGTTGTTTGCTACCTTGATGGCGACGTCATACTTCGGATCTTCCTGCTTACAGCCCGCAAAACTCAACGAGGCAATAATTGTAAGTAAGAAAGCACCAATAACAGCAACAACAGATTTTTTACCTTTCATTCGGTTTCCTCCAAGTTGCATATTATTAACCGATTATCAGTCTAACACATCGTTGTAAAATAATATACATTTATTTGTAATGAAATTGTAAATTATAGCATGCCGAAGAAATTGCAGAAAAAAAATCATACGAACTCCGAAAAAGAGTTCGTATGATTCCCACATGGCGCAGAGAAGAGGATTCGAACCTCCGGACGAGTCACCCCCGTCACACGATTTCCAATCGTGCTCCTTAAACCACTCAGACATCTCTGCAAAACCGATTGATAAAAGCTTGTATATTATAAAATATTCTCCCGAAAAACGCAAGCAATTTTGCTCGCATCTTGCAATTTTGCAGAAAATTTTTCGCCGCCGTTCCTTTTGCCGCCCGTACCGCGCCTGCGCGGCGGGCGGTCAGTCATGGCGGTCGTCCGAATCAAACACTTCGCAGAAACGCGCGGAAAAAGAGGGCGGCTCTTTCCCGACCAGAAGATGCGAACAGTCTCCGTAGCCGCAGCAGCGGAAGAGCGCCATGCCTTGCCTGCGTTCTTCCGAATACAGCGTCGTCACGGAGGAGGTGAGCGCGACGAAGTGATGGGAAAGGGGGACTGGAGAGGTATTGCACAGATGGGAAAGCAGCATGCTCTCCGTCCCGAAATGGCAGAAAAAGGCGATCGTACTGCGGTTTGCGCGTGCGGCGCGGTAGAACATGCCGTCGCGGACGTATCCGTGCCCTGCAAGGACGCCGTCCAGCCCCTCGCAAAGCTCCGTATAGCGGGCGCGGATATCGCCCGTCTGCATGACGGGGGATGCAAGCCACGCGTTGGCATCGTACAATTCGGGATGCTGCGCCAAAAAGGAGGGGAGCATGTCCCAGCACAAGTGCGGTTTCCCTTCCACGAGGACGGGGTGGTCAAACTCCCTCAGCCAAGGCAGGACGACAGGGTCCGCGTGGATCTTCCGCGCCGTTTCCGCGCACGTTTGCCTCGCCCGCCCGAGTGGAGAGCAGTACACGGCGGAAATGTTTTGTTTGCGGAGCGATTCCGACAGCAGCGCCGCTTCGCGTTTTCCCTTTTCGGTCAGACAGTCGTGTTCGTAATCGGGATCGGCGTGCCGTATGATGAGGATGCGCATAATTCACCTCGCTGAAAAATCTTCTGTCGTATTACTTTCTTACAGTATAGCGCACGGACGGCAGAAAAGTCAACCGACGCGGACGGCAAAAAAACTGCAAAAAAGCAATAAAAAATACAAATGTCAATTGTATTCATGACATGGTATGTGGTAAAATAAGAGTGGAACATAAAAGGAGGGCGGCGATATGGCGGCAAAATACATCGTGAGAGCGAGAAACGTGGTAAAGACGTATCACACGGGGGGCGAAGCCGTGCGTGCGCTGAACGGGATGAGTTTTGACGTGGCCGCGGGCGAACTTACGGTCATTCTCGGGCAGAGCGGATCGGGCAAGACGACGCTTCTCAATGCCATGGGCGGCATGGATACCATCACGTCGGGCGATCTGTACGTGGGTGGGGTGAACCTCCGCAAATTGAATACGCCGGCGCTTACCGAATACCGCCGCCGCAACGTGGGATTCGTCTTTCAGTTCTACAATCTCATGCCCAACCTCACCGCGCTTGAAAACGTCGAACTGGCGACCGAACTGAGCAAACACGCTTACGACCCGGAAAAGGTCTTAAAGAGCGTGGGCCTCGGCGCGCGCATGAAGCATTTCCCCGGGCAGCTTTCGGGCGGGGAACAGCAGCGCGTTTCCATCGCCCGCGCCATCGCCAAAAATCCCAAGATCCTGCTCTGCGACGAGCCGACGGGTGCACTCGATTACGAGACGGGCAAAGTCGTGCTCGGGATCTTGCAGGAGATGTGCCGCAAGCACAAAAAGACGGTCATCATCGTCACGCACAACGCGGCGATCAAGGACATCGCCGATCAGGTCATCTATATCAAGAACGGGAAATGCATCCGCCGCGAACATAACCCTGCGCCGAAGAGCGTAAAGGAGATCGAATGGTGAGAAGCGCATATCTGAAAACGGTATTCCGTACCATACGCGACAATCTCGGCAGGTTCATCGCCGTGACGCTCATCATCCTGCTCGGCATCGCGTTCGTTTCGGGGCTGGGTACGCTCTCCTATAAGATGGAGCGCGCGCTCGCCGACGCCTACGACGAGGCGGCCTCCCCCGATATCATGATCAAGTCGACGAGTCTTTTCGGCATTTCTTCGTCCGTGACGGAGCAGGTCGAGGCATACGCCGGCGTAAAGGCCGTGCAGAGCCTCACCGTGATCGATACGGCGGAAGAGACGGAAAACGTCCGCGTCGTCATCACCGACCTTGCCGACCAGAAGGTCAACCGTCTTTCCCTGGTCGAAGGGCGTCTGCCCGAGAGCGGCACGGAAGTCGTTGCCGAGCGCGCTTCGGACGAGGTGAAAGCGCACGCCGTCGGCGACAAGGTGACCGTGATGGGGCAGGAGATGACGGTCGTCGGCATCGTCGCCAACGCCATGTATTCCTATCGCGGCGGGGAGCCCATGCTCACGGAGGACCTTGCGGAAAACGAGGACGGCGCCGATTTCGACGAGAGCGAGATGGAAAAGCTGCAGCAGATCTTTTACGCGGATGCTTCCTCGTACGGCGGATTTCTTCCCGTGACCGATCTATACGTCTTCATGGACTACGAGGAGGCGCGCTTCGGGGACGCCTACGACGAGGCGGCGGAAGCGGATGCGGCGGCGCTCGAAGCGCTGCTTGCCGACGATTCTCTCGTCTTCATGACGCTGGAAGACACCATGAGCTATGCGCTCGCGCAGTCGTATGCAGGCAAGCTCGACGTCATCGCCGCCTTCTTCCCGGCATTCTTCATCGCCGTATCGGCGCTCGTCGTTTTAAGCACCATGACGCGCATGATCGAGGAAGACCGCCCCGCCATCGGCTGTTACCGCACGATTGGTTATAAGGACGGCATGATCGCGGCAAAATATCTCTTCTTCTCCGCGGTCTGCTGCCTGATCGGCTCGGGCGGGGGCTTGGGCGTGGGGCTTACGCTGCTGCCCGCCGTCATTTATCCCGCATTCAATACGATGTTCTTCGTGCCCGCGTGGGAGCAGTGGGTGCAGCCGCTGATGGGCATCGTCGCGGCGGTGGTCATGCTGCTTGCGGTGGCGGCGGTCACGCTGTATCTCATCCGCAAAGAACTGCGCTGCGCGCCCGCGGAAGTGCTGCGCCCCAAGACGCCCAAGGCGGGCAAAAAGATCTTCCTCGAATATATCCCGGTGCTCTGGAAACGGCTTTCTTTCCGTTTCAAATCCACCTTCCGCAACATTTTCCGCTATGGGAAAAACCTCGTCATGACCGTCATTTCCGTGGCGGGCTCCACGGCGATCGTGCTCGCGGGCATGGGGCTTTCGGATACCTGCCGGGCAGACGATATCCGCAACTCTTTCCCCAAGATGGCGGATGCCGTCTCGGCGATCTCCGCCGTCGTCATCATCTTTGCGGCGCTCCTTTGCATTCTCGTCATCTATAATCTGACCAACATGAACATCGCCGAGCGCAAACGCGAGCTTGCCACGCTCAAAGTGCTCGGGTACCGGGAAGCGGAGGTGTGCATGTACATCTTCCGCGAGATCCTTATCATGGCGGTCATGGGCATCATCGTCGGCATCCCGCTCGGGTACGGGATCCTGTACTTCATGCTGGGCTATCTCGATTTCGGTTCGGTACAGGACGTGATGTGGTATTCCTATCTGTTTACGCCCGTCTTCGTCCTTTTCATCATCGGCATCGTTGACGTCCTGCTGCGGTTCAAGATCAAAAAGATCGATATGACGTCTTCGCTGAAGACCGTGGAGTGATCCCCGATAAAATTTTCGGCGCGGCATGCGTACGGCATGTCCGCGCCGATTTTATTTTCCGCATGCCATGTCCGCGGCGGGCAAAGAAAGCGAACGGTTGACGCGGGCGCAAAA
>CALVLX010000047.1 GCA_944341195.1 uncultured Clostridia bacterium | reverse complement strand
GATGGACAAAAAAATTCAGCCGGACGAAACAATCCCCGTCCGAGATGCAAACGACGAAAATGCCGCAGCAATCACAAAAAAGCCATTCGGCAAACGCACGATAACAATGCTTGCAATAATTTTCGCCCTGGCGGCGATAATCGCCGTATTTGCACTGTGCGTTGTCGGCGACAATGGCGCCGCATCACTTTCGTGCGTGCTCGCCATTGCGGGCATCTACATAATAATACACAATGCCGATCTGCTGCTGAAAGAACGCGCACCTTCGCTTGTGTTCATGCCATATTATGCACTCTTTTACGAAATTTCGTGCGTGGCGTGGTTTTACACGGGCGCTCTGGCCATGGACGGAGGGCATCCGCTTTTCATTCTGGTGGCAATAGGCTGTTTTGCAGCCACGATTGCCGTAAACATCGTCGGAATAATAATGGCACTGTCGTCGTTCAAAAAAGACTGTAATACAATTACAACCTTAATGAGCTGTTTTGCCGTCACCCTGCCGATCCTTGCAGTACTGATACTCATACTTTTATACAGCATGGGCGTAATTATCATTGTGCTGATGTGAGGGCGGCGATGAACAACGAAACGAAGAGAAAAATTATATTTCTTTTAAAAACAACGCTGACCGCCGCGGCGTGGACGGCGGCGTTTGCCGTGCTGTACGCATTCGGATACATAACCGAAATCGCTTACACCGACAACTTTGTGGGCGCGCTGCCGATAGTGCTGGCCGTAATTTGCGCCGGCAGTCTTACTGCGCTTGTATGGTTAAAGCGCAAAAAGCGCAACACGGCAACCTGCATAGTGCTTTCGCTGGCCACCGCTCTTTCGGCCGCACTATACCCCAACGCCATGCGCGGCAACTGGTGGTTAGATTATTACGGCATGGACTCTGCGGGAGAAAATCCGGACATAAGCGTTTATGCGCCATTCGCTCCCGGTTCGCTCGCCGCTCAGTTGGACGAGCCTAGCACACTGGAACTTGCGGGCGACTTGCCTGTAATGGACGGAGCGATAGCTCTTTACCCCGTGTATGCGGCGTTTGCGCAGGCCGTTTACAGACAGAGCGATTACTCGCCCGACCATGTGCGATGCACAAACACGTTAAAGGCCTATGACAGCATAATAAGAGGCGATGCGGACATTATTTTCTGCGCGGCTCCGTCAGAGGGACAGCTCAACGACGCCAAAGCCGCGGGCGTTGAACTGTGTTTTACACCCATCGCCCTGGAAGCCTTTGTCTTTCTCGTCGGCAACGACAACCCGACAGACAATCTCACTTCGCGCCAGATAATCAACGTTTACAGCGGGCGCACTGCCATGTGGCGCACACTGGGCTGGGAACAAGGCGGGCAGATAGCAGCGTTCAGGCGAATAGAAGGTTCGGGCAGCGAATCGGGCCTCATAAACCTCGTCATGAAGGACAGACCGACCTTTGTTCCCCAACCCCTGCCCGCAGGAAGCGTAAACGGCACTAACAGTCTTATGCAGCAGATGTCGGTCGTCGTAAACGGCGTTCAGCCCGCGCTGGGCTACTCCTACCGCTACTTTGCAACTAAAATGTATCCCAATCCCGGAGCAAAAATTTTAAAAATAGACGGCTGCGCGCCGACGGATGAAAACATACGCAGCCGCAAGTACCCGTATGTAGCCGAAGTTTACGCCGTCACGCGCGGCGAACCGCAGGACAAAGTCAAAGAACTTCTGAACTGGATACTTTCGCCGCAGGGACAGCGGCTTATACAAAAGACGGGCTACGCACCTATATGTTAAAAAATTGACTTCGGGGACTTATTCCCTTTATAAATACCGCCGAAGCAAATTTGTAAAAATATTTTTACGCTGTGCGGCAATTTTTAGTTAATAAAATATTGATTATCGCAATATTTTGTGGTATAATAACTTGCGGATATAAGATATCGCTAACATACGCCCGCCCGCAGGGCGGCGGATTTAAAAATTTTTGGAGGAACTGTAATGCAATATTCAAAAGACGTTGAAAACATGATTTGCGTTGCCAAGGGCGTTTCGGGCAGGTTCGAACACGGCCCCGCCCCTATCCCCGAAGAGGGACAGTGGATCCAGGCAAAGGAAATCAAGGATATCAAAGGTCTTACCCACGGCGTGGGTTGGTGCGCTCCCCAGCAGGGCGCCTGCAAACTTACGCTCAACATAAAGGACGGCGTCATTCAGGAAGCGCTCGTTGAAACGCTCGGATGCTCGGGCATGACTCACTCCGCCGCCATGGCCGCGGAAATTCTGCCCCACAAGACCATCCTCGAAGCCCTCAACACCGACCTTGTGTGCGACGCGATAAACACCGCCATGAGGGAACTCTTCCTTCAGATCGTATACGGCAGAAGCCAGTCGGCCTTCTCCGACGACGGTCTTCCGATCGGCGCGGGGCTCGAAGACCTCGGCAAGGGCATCCGCTCGCAGGTGGGCACCATGTACGGCACGGCCGCAAAGGGCGTAAGATACCTGGAGATGGCGGAAGGCTACGTAATTTCCATGGCGCTGGACAAGAACAACGAAGTCTGCGGCTATAAGTTCGTATCCTTCGGCAAAATGACCGACTTTATCAAGAAGGGACTTACCCCCAACGAGGCATACGAAAAGTCCATCGGCACCTACGGCAGATATACCAAGGAACAGGGTGCGGTTAAACACATCGACCCCAGAAACGACAAGGAGGTTGACTGATCACTATGGCACTTTTTGAAGGATTTGAAAGAAGAGAAGCCAAAATTTTGGGCGTGCTCAAGGAATACGGCATTAATTCCATCGAAGAATGCAGGGAAATAGCTCTTTCCAAGGGCGTTGACTGCGACAAGATAGTGCGCGGCACCCAGCCCATATGCTTTGAAAACGCCGTGTGGGCGTACACCGTGGGCGCAGCGATCGCCATCAAAAAGGGCTGCAAGAAGGCCGCCGACGCCGCTGCCGCGATAGGCATCGGCCTGCAGAGCTTCTGCATCCCCGGTTCGGTTGCGGAAAACAGAAAGGTTGGTCTGGGACACGGCAATCTCGGCGCAATGCTCCTCTCCGAGGACACGGACTGCTTCTGCTTCCTCGCCGGCCACGAGAGCTTTGCCGCCGCAGAGGGCGCAATTAAAATTGCCGAAAACGCAAACAAAGTGCGCACCAAGCCCCTCCGCGTAATTCTGAACGGCCTCGGCAAGGACGCCGCATACATCATCTCGAGAATAAACGGCTTTACCTATGTGAGGACGCAGTTCGATCCCTACACCGAGACCGTTAAGGTAGTTGACACCGTTGCATTCTCCGATGGCGCCCGCGCAAAGGTAAAGTGCTACGGCGCGGACAGCGTTCCCGAAGGCGTTGCCATAATGAAGCTGGAAAACGTTTCGGTTTCCATTACGGGCAACTCCACCAACCCCACCAGGTTCCAGCACCCCGTTGCAGGCACATACAAGAAGTGGTGCGTTGAAAACGGCGTGAAGTACTTCTCCGTTGCATCCGGCGGCGGCACGGGCAGAACGCTCCATCCCGACAACATGGCAGCAGGCCCCGCAAGCTACGGCATGACGGACACCATGGGCAGAATGCACTCCGACGCGCAGTTCGCAGGCTCCTCCTCCGTTCCCGCCCACGTTGAAATGATGGGACTCATCGGCATGGGCAACAACCCCATGGTCGGCGCGACGGTAGCCGTTGCGGTCGCCATCGAAGAGGGCATGAACAAGTAATCGGCACAATGTACTGTGTTTTGAATCAGCATTGACAAAATAAAGTGGTTTTGGCGATTTTGCCAAAACCACTTTTATTGTATAAATAAAAGGATAGGCAAGAATACCTATCCTTGCGATGGTGGAGATGATCAGACTCGAACTGACTACCTATACGTTGCGAACGTATCGCTCTACCGGGTGAGCTACATCCCCTTAATTGCACGGCGCGGCAGATATGCTGCCGACCGAAAGCAATTTGGATTATATATTATAACGGCAACTTTGTCAAGCATTTGCCGCACATAAAGGGCGCACAAAACGCACAAAACGCAATTTACGCCGTTGCCGCCGCGGAAGTTATTCCGCTGAAGCGGGCGCAGCCCGTCACTTTGCAAAGAAGGCTACGGCAATGGCGCCGGGGCCGACGTGCGTGCCTATCGTGCTGCCTATGAGGTAATAGGGAATGCTTTCCACCTTGCCGTGCCACAGATTGGCGCTGTCCTGAATATACTTTTTTAAGAAGGCGTCGGAGAGCCCCGAATAACCGAGGACGTAGGGCATGGAAAAATCTATGCCGCCGCACTTATCGACGAGCTGGTTCAAGAGATTGTTGCCCTTTTTGGAGCCCATGGCCTTGCCGACCAGCCTGGGTTCGCCGCCGACAACGGAGATGACGGGCTTGATGGAGAGCATTTCTCCTGCAAACGCCGCGACGGTTGAAATGCGGCCGCCCTTTCTTAAATACTTGAGGGTATCGAGCACGGCGAGAAGCTGGATCTTGCCCTTTGCGCGGTTGAGTTCGCCCTCTATCTCTTCGGCCGTGAGGCGGCCTTCGCCGGCAAGCCTTAAAGCGTAATCGACAAGTATCCTCTGCCCGAGGCAGGCATTTAAGCTATCGACCACAAACACCTTGCCGGCATATTTTTTTGCGGCCCTTACCGCCGAAGAATATGTGCCCGAAAGTTTTGATGAGATCGTGACGGCCACCACCAGGCTGCCGTCGGCCGTGAGCTCTTTAAACTTTTCGTCGAACGTGAATTCGTTTATCTGGCTGGTCTGGGGCAGTTCGGAATTTTCGATGAGTTTTTCAAAAAACTGCTCGTGCGAAAGGTTTACGCCGTCCAGGTACTCCTCCTTGCCGAAGCGCACAGTGAAGGGCAGTATAGTTACGCCCAGCGATTGAGCCTGCGATTGTTCTATATCGCAGCCGCTATCCGAAAGAATTTTTATCATGATATGGTATCCTTACCTTCCTTACTTTTCTTACTCGCTGTCATTTTGCCCCTGCAAGAGCTGAACATAGTACTTTTCGAGATTATCCGAAATGGCTATGAGGGATTTATAGAAAAATTCGCGCTCTTCGGCGGAGAAATCGGCGCTGCCGGCGTTTACGGCCTCGGCCGCGCGGCCGGCCACGTATGAGGCGAGCTCCCTGCCCTTTGCGGTGAGGCGCACTGGCGCGTTGTGCGAGGAGGAATCATACTCCACATAGCCCTGCCCGCGCATGAATGCGAGCGCGCGGGAGATGGCGGCCTTGTCTTCCAGCGTGAGTTTGACGAGTTCGCCGGCGGTGAGCCCGCGGCTGTTGAGATTGAGGTAATAAAGCGTCATGACGTGCACGGACTTGAGGCCGAATTTTTTTACTTCCAGCACCTTTATCTTCTGCACGAGTTTGTTGAGCTTTAATATGCCGAGTGTGAATTTTTCGAATAAATCTTCCATATGCTTACGCTCTTGTGATATCTACAGAAAATTATATACCTTTACCGCCGGCGTTGTCAACCCCTGGAGGGCACATGATGTCAGCCGTAATGCGCCTTTTGTACCTTTTCGGCATATTTTTAAAGCCCCTCCCCTTTTTGCGGCGCGCTCCGCGCGGACGATGCCGCCGGGGGAAGGGGCGGGCGGCTTACGGTATGCAAGCAAAAAAATTGTGCGCACGCCCAAAATAGAGAGCAATTGAGTTGCTAACGGGCGCGCAATTGGTTTATAATAATAGCGTAAATAAATTTATACGAGGTAAAAGACATTATGACGAAGAAAGTGCCCTATGCGCTTATAATCATGGACGGCTACGGGCTTGCCCCCGCCGGCCCCGGCAACGCCATCGCCCTGGACGGCAGCAAAAATATTCAGCTGCTTGAAAGGGAATACCCTTCCGCCACGCTCGGAGCTAGCGGACTTTCGGTGGGCCTGCCCGACGGACAGATGGGCAACAGCGAAGTGGGCCACCTGAACATGGGCGCCGGCAGGATAGTATACCAGGATCTGACAAAGATAACCAAGGCCATAGAGGACGGCGACTTTTTTGAAAACCCCGCTCTCATCAAGGCGATGGACAACGCAAAGAACAATGGCAAAAAGCTGCACCTTTACGGGCTTGTTTCGGACGGCGGCGTACACAGCCACATAACGCACATATTTGCGCTGCTTGACATGGCAAAGAGGCGCGGCCTCAAGGACGTGTTCGTGCACTGCTTTATGGACGGACGCGACGTTTCGCCCACGAGCGGCGCGGGATTTATAGCCGAACTACAGGAGCACATGAAAAAGACGGGCTGTGGCAGAGTGGCCTCCGTCGTGGGCAGATACTACGCAATGGACCGCGACAACAACTGGGACCGCGTTGAAAATGCCTACGACATGCTGACGCTGGGCACCGGCAAGCAAACGAGCGATCCCGTGGCGGCCGTGCATGAGAGCTACGACGAGGGCGTGACCGACGAGTTCATCAAGCCCATCAAGGTATACGAAGACGGCAAGCCCGTGGGGCTCATCGAAAAGGGCGACAGCATAATCTGCTTCAACTTCCGTCCCGACAGGGCGAGGGAGATGACGAGGGCAATGTCGCAGGATCCCTTTGTCGTACCCAAGGGCACCGCATTCGAGAGAAAGACCGGCTTCCTCTCGCCCGTATACGTATGCTTTACGGTATACGACGCGGAATACAAGAATGTTGAAATTGCCTTCCCCAAGACCGAACTCAAGAACACGTTGGGCGAATACCTTGCAGCAATGGGCAAAAAGCAGTTGAGAATAGCCGAAACGGAGAAGTACGCGCACGTAACTTTCTTCTTCAACGGCGGCGTGGAGGCGCCCAACAAGGACGAAGTGCGCGACCTGATACCTTCGCCCAAAGTTGCAACATACGACCTGCAGCCCGAGATGAGCGCATACCTTGTAACCGACAAAGTCCTTGAGGAACTGGACGGCGGACAGTTTGACGCAATCATTCTGAACTTTGCCAACTGCGACATGGTGGGACACACCGGCGTTATACCCGCCGCCGAAAAGGCCGTGCACACCGTTGACGAGTGCGTGAAGAAGGTGTGCGACAAGATACTTGCAATGGGCGGCGCGGCCATAGTCACGGCCGATCACGGCAATGCGGATAAATTGCTCTCCGAGGACGGCTCGCCCTTTACCGCCCACACCACCAACCCCGTGCCCGTAATACTTGTATCCGAAAAATACAAGAATGCCGAGCTGAGAAAGGACGGCATACTCGCCGACCTGGCCCCCACTCTGCTGACGGTAATGGGACTTCCCGTCCCCGCCGAGATGACGGGGAAGAGTTTGATCAAATAAATTAACGCAAGACTTGCCTTGGGGCGGCTGCGTCTTGCCGTTAGTTGGAAGCTATTGATATGTTATAAAAACTGTTATAGGCTGCCGGATGGCAGCCTATATTTTTTGATATTTTACCCTTTACAGCGCATGACGCTGCAGCGCCCGCCGCACGGAATACGGCGGGCGCTTATGCTGTTAGCGCGGCACTATACCCGCGCGAAGCCGCATTTGCCCCGCAATTTTTTCGGGCCGCGGCATTTGCGGCGGCACATATCCCCTTCCCCCTTACATATGATTTTTTGCAAATTTATTACAAATTTATTACACGCCCGCACTTGACTTTGCAAATGTGCAATGCTATACTTTGCTTAGTTACTTGCAAAACAAGTTACCAAAGGAATGAAGATATGACGACAAACAGCCAGATGAGCAAGG
>CALVLX010000046.1 GCA_944341195.1 uncultured Clostridia bacterium | reverse complement strand
TGCGCCTTGGCATGGAGTACGCCTCCGACTTCGGTCTGAAGTGCCTGTGCCACTGCGAGGACAGGACGCTCGTTGACGGCGGCGTCGTAAACGAAGGTTACAACTCCACGCTCTGCGGCCTCAAGGGGCAGCCCCGCGCTGTCGAAGATATAATGATCTCCCGCGATATCTGCCTCGCGCGCAGCCTCGATCTCCCCGTGCACATCTGCCACGTCTCAACCTACTCGGGCGTGGATATAATCCGCGCCGCCAAGGCCGACGGCGTAAAAGTCACCGCCGAGACCTGCCCGCACTACTTCATACTCACCGACGATATAATAACAAACTTCGATACCAACACCAAGGTCAGCCCGCCCGTCAGGGAGGAGCGCGACAGGCAGGCGATAATCGAAGGCCTCAAAGACGGCACGATCGACTGCATAGTCACCGATCACGCGCCCCACGCCCTCAAGGACAAGGAGGTCGAATACAACCTCGCGGCCTTCGGCATGAGCGGCATAGAGACGAGCTTCGCCCTCAGCTACACCTACCTCGTAAAGAGCGGAATAATGACCTTGCCCGCGCTCATGCGCCTCATGAGCTACAACCCCGCCGGGGTGCTCGGCCTCGAGGGGGGCGAGATAAAGGCCGGCAAGGTCGCCGACCTCGCCATAGTCGATCTCAACGCAAGCTATACGATAGACAGCCGCAAGTTCTTCTCCAAGGGCAAAAACACCCCCTTCAACGGCTACAGTGTATACGGCCTTGTGGAAAAGACCATAGTGGACGGCGCCGTCAAATTCGATGTGTCGGCATCCGGGCGCAGATAAGTTGCAACATCAGTTAAAATAATTTAAAATAATAATTGCGCGGCGCCGCCGCGCAATCGTAAAAAATATATTTTTGTGAGAGAATAGATTATGATAGATAAGCTCATTGAAAAGATAATCGACATGCAAAACCCCACCTGCGTGGGGCTGGATACCGACTTTTCCTACCTTCCCGACGAAATGCGCGAAGGCATTGCCACCTTTGAAGGCGTGGCCGAAAGGCTCATCGAATTCAACATGAACATCATCGACAAGGTGTGCGACATCGTCCCCGCCGTAAAGGTGCAGGTGGCCTACTACGAACAGTACGGCTACGAAGGACTGCGCGCCTTCGACTACACGGTAAATTACGCCCGCGGCAGGGATATGTTCGTAATTGCCGACTGCAAGCGCAACGACATAGGCTCCACGGCCGCATGTTATTCCAAGGCCTACCTCGGCGTCACCGACGTAAACGGCAAAAAGATAAACGCCTTCCCCGCCGATATGCTCACCGTCAACGGCTATCTCGGCACGGACGGCATCGCGCCCTTCGTTGAGGACTGCAAAAAACACGATAAGGGCATCTTCGTGCTTGTAAAGACTTCCAACCCCTCGTCGGGCGAGCTGCAAAATTTAAAGCTCGAAGACGGCCAGTGCATCTACGAAAAGATGGGCGAACTCGTCGAACAGTGGGGCAGCGGCACGATAGGCAAGTACGGCTATTCGGATGTCGGCGCCGTCGTCGGCGCCACCCACCCGGAGGAAGCGGCCAAGCTGCGCTCCGAACTCAAAAACACCTTCTTCCTCATTCCCGGCTACGGCGCCCAGGGCGGCAACGCGCAGATGCTCAAGTGCTGTTTCGACGGCAGGGGACTGGGCGGCATAGTCAACAACTCCCGCGGCATAATCTGTGCCTACAAAAAGGCGCAGTACAGCGGCATGGACTACGCGCAGGCCGCACGCGCCGCCTGCATAGACATGCAGCAGGATCTCTCCTCAACAATAGGTAAAATGAGCAAATGAAAGAACTTGTCTGTACGGTAAAGTATAACGCCCGCATCGCAAGCGGCATCTACGCCATGACGATAACCCTGCCCTGCGAGGTGCAGGTAAAGTGCGGGCAGTTTTTAAACATCTCCACGGGCAATCCCGCCAATCTCTTAAAGCGCCCCTTCGGCATAATGAGGGCTAACGGCAAAAACATCACCTTCTGCTATCAGGTCAAGGGCGGGGGCACGGCCGCGCTCTCCGGCGCAAAGCCGGGCGAACGGCTGGCCGTCACGTTGCCCCTGGGCAACGGCTTCGATATCCCCGCGGACGCAAAGAGGATAGCCGTAGTGGGCGGCGGCGTGGGAATCTTCCCTCTGCTCTCCGTCATAGAGCAGGTGAAGGACAGGGAGTATTATTCCTATATAGGTTTCCGCTCGGCGGAGTACGCCTGCCTCACGGGCGAATTCGCCGCGGCAAGCAAAAGCCTCACAGTCGTCACCGATGACGGCTCGATAGGGCAAAAGACAAATGCCGTTGCGGCATTCCTCGCCGAATACTGCCGCATAAAGCCCGACCTCATCATAGCCTGCGGCCCGCCCGTCATGCTCCGGGCGCTCAAAACGCAACTCAACGAAAGGCTCATCACCACGCCCTGCCTCGTATCTTTAGAAGAGCGCATGGGCTGCGGTATAGGCGCCTGCCTCGTCTGCGTGTGCAAAAAGAGCGACGGCTCCAACGCCCGCGTCTGCAAGGACGGCCCCGTCTTCGATATCGACGAAGTTGACCTATGATCGATGAAATTATCGCTTATAAAACTAAAATACGAATCCGATTGATGATTATTCTTACCATTTTATTGGTAGTGCTGATGGTTGTCTGGGCGGTAATGCTTGTAATTCTCGGTTCCGACCGTCAGCTCGAAGAACAGCTCGGTACCCCGCCGCTCTGGGTTACAATTGTGTTTTTTACTTTAGATTCATTTGGCCTCGCGGTTGCAGCAGCATTCATGGTTGGGTATTTCAGACTGCCGAAAATACTCATTTACAGGAGCGGGGATGAGATAAATTTTGTAGGAAAATTCTATAAAATAAGCGATATAGATAAAATAGATTTCAAAGAAGTTTACTATGCTTCTATCCCGCTGAGTACGTTAAAAATAATTCTTAAGGACGGCACCGTTCTCAAAAACAAATATATCGCCGATACGTTTGCAGTCAATCAGAAATTACATAAAATATTATTTATCTATAAGGAAATGAGGGACAGCAATTAAAAACGGCAAATTCAAAGGCCGATGTCATAGGAGCGTAATCATGAACGAGACCGAAGTTATCGCCGTAAAGAGCAAGGCATACATAGCGAGTCTGGTTATAGTCGTC
>CALVLX010000045.1 GCA_944341195.1 uncultured Clostridia bacterium | reverse complement strand
GTTGCTGGATAAACGCATGGCCGACCTGGTGCGCGAATACGTGCCCGAAGGCGACGTTCTGGAGAGCGTCGTCATGTTCTTTTCGATCTTTGCCGACGCCACGCGTGTGCGGATGCTCTCGGCCCTGGCCATTTCCGAGATGTGCGTCACAGACCTTTCCCGCGTGCTCGATATAAACCAGACTACCATCTCGCATCAGCTCAGGTTATTAAAAAACCTCGGCATAGTCAAGTGCGAACGCCACGGCAAAATAATATTTTATTCACTCGTCAACGACCTCGTCAACGACGTAATGCTAAAAGGCGTCGAATTTCTAGGCATGTAATTTTTAATCGGCTTAATTAGTAATATAATGTAATTACGCGGGTTTTACCCGCGTTTTTTATTGTGTATCCGCGTTTGTATAGGGTTAAAATCGTATATGTCAAAATTAATTTTTATAATTTTTCTTGACAATCGTGTGTGGGTATGGTACTATAATGATGTATATATATACATTTATATTTCACGGGAGGGTAGCATATGTATAAAAAACTAAGACTAAAAATAAGCGGTATTGCATTAGCAATGATGTTAATTTTTTCAATTATGGTATTACCTGTTAAGAATTTATGCTACGTCAACGCAGACGAAAATCTCGAATCATCGCCGTATAATTACCTGTATTATTTCAGTGATGATACTTCAAGCTACGGGTATATGAGTAATGTGTTGAGCAATTACGCTTCTCAATACGGATTGGGAACAAGTCTTAATTTTGTTGAAAACGATGATGAAACGGAATATAACCTGTTCACATTCCTGCAAATGTATGATAACATATATTCGTCTTTGGTCATTGTTGAAACGGCTCTTCCGGAAGATATATCCTTCTCAGACGGATTAGATTATATACTGGAATTTTATTATTCATTTTTTAAATCATTGAAGGAACATGGATGCAGAACTATGTTTATTTGTAATACGGATGAATCCCGTTTCCAGGAAAATAACAAATTCCTCGATTACGTGGATATCCATGTCAATAAAGATATGTTCTTTTTGTTTATCGATTCTTTTTTCAGGGAACTTGATGAAGAAATAGGTACGGATAGTACAATTTTGGTTGTGGATCAGTATTTTTGGGGGAATGACATTTTTTCATCGTATGGATGGTTTGTTGAAAGTTACTTAATACCATTTGCAAGATATAAATTTAACTTATCATACAGCGATTATCCGGATGTAGACGATGTGTTCAATGTCTGTTATGGCAATGGGCTTAATGTAATATTCCTGTACGGTACAGATGAGTTCTTTAGTTTGCATTCTGACGGGTATTTCCTCGGGAATAATCAATATCTCTTTGATGAGATGCAAAATTATTCAAATATAGTTACATTGCAGGCTTTAACGAATTTCGGGGCAAATTATTATCAAAGATGGATATCTTTTTTTGAAGATTTTGATGCGTATGGATTAAATTCCGACGATTTGTATAATTATCGGTACGATTATATTCCTGAAACCGAGTATACCGGTGGAGAAATTGCAATTCACCCTGCAAGTGATTTAAAGAGGTTTGGAACCGGACTTGTTTTTTTAAGGAGTATGCTCAATTTAATTCTTACAGATTTTATAGCGGGGGAAGATTTATCTCAGTATAACAATTACCCGGGGCGCTGCGATGTCACATTCAAGCCCGTTACGCAGTCTGATGATGCGTGGGTGACTACGCCGTCATTGTCCTGTTTTAATCTGTTAATGGATGATGAAGAGCTCGAATTTTATTGCGGAATAATATAAAAGGCGTAGTTGAGGAGAAAATGAGATATGTTAAGGAATTTTATATCAAAAAAATTCTTTTTGATGAAAGTTGGTTTATTAGCCGCGTTAATGGTGTGCTGTGCGGTAGCGTTGATATTATTTGGTTGCTCGCAGCCTCAACAATTAAGCACGCCTGAAAATATTTGTATCAGCGAACAGATGATTTTATCGTGGGATGTTGTTGATGGCGCGGATATGTATATTGTCGATATCAACGGAAAAGAGCGCGAGGTGGAAGGAAACGGTCTCAATGTCTTTGATGAGATAGTTGAAGGAACGGATTACAATATTTTGATAAAAGCATTATCTGTCGATTCGGGGTATGCGGATTCCGATTGGGCGGTGTTTGAATACAAGCTCGATTTTCCGCAGGGGCTTACTCTCGAAAGAAGTACTTCCGGCTCATATTATATCATTAAAGATGCCGACCCTCAGTTTGTAACGGGGAATTTCACTGTTCCATCTTCATATAAGGGGATACCGATCAAGGAAATAGACTATTTTGCTTTCATGAATTGCACGGGGCTCACAGCTGTTTCGATATCTCCGGGAATAGAAAAAATCAAAGAGCTTGCTTTTTCGGGATGTATAAATATCAGAACGATAAGATTGGGCAACGGAATATCTGAAATAGAAGGTGGTGCGTTCGGAGACTGTATGTATGCTACTGTAGTCCTTCCCGAACGTATAGTTAGGATTGGAGGAAGGGCGTTTCTCAACGGAACAATTTATACTTCTTTGGATTATGATGATGTTCCTGATATATGGTCAATAGTGGATGGCAACGGAGTTGGTAGATTTTGGGGCGGTAGTTCATCTATCATTTATAGTTGCGAAATAGGTTATGAGGACGGGTATCCGTATGTTATTTCTATCCCGTTTGATCTGGTCAACGAAGAATACAAAGAACAACACCAAATACTCCTTCCGTCAGATACAACTATAGATGATGCCGGATTTTTTACCAAGGATATGCCTATTTTGTATACTAAAACAATAGGTATAGCCATGCCTGTGCGCGAAGGATTTAAATTTTTGGGATGGTCTGTCGATCCTGATGCAACAGAGGCCGATTACCCTATCACATTGTTCTTGGGGACGTGGGTAACATTCCCGGATGACGAGTACATGGATTGTCCGCTCGGAACTGTATTTTATGCCGTCTATACGCCGACAACTCAATAACATTTATTGCTTTTTATGTTTTAGTTTGTCCTCGCACATAGTACAACCCCCTTTTTTCATAAGTTATTAAACTTAGCCGAAAAAAAGGGGGTTTTTGATGTTCTTTGATGTAATAGGCCTGTTTCTTTCCAAAATTTTTGTGCTCACCGGCGTCGTGCAGAACAAGGGTTCCTTTCCCAAGCCTCTGCCGCCGGAGGAGGAGAGGAGGTGTCTCGCGCTCGCCCGGGCGGGCGATAACGACGCAAAAAACACGCTCGTGCGCCACAACATGCGTCTTGTTGCGCATATAGTAAAAAAGTATTCGGGCGCGGCCGAAACGGATGACCTCATGTCCGTGGGCTCCATCGGCCTCATCAAGGCCATAAACACTTATAAGGAGAGCAAGGGCACCACGCTCGCAACATATACCGCGCGGTGCATCGAAAATGAAATTTTAATGCTCCTGCGCGCGGGCAAAAAGCACAAAAATACACTCTCGCTCTCCGAACCGGTCGGATTCGATAAGGACGGCAACGAACTTACCATCATGGACGTCGTCGCCGAAGAGGAGAACGTCTTTTCGAGCGTGGAACAGTCCATCCGCCGCGAAAAGTTTGTAAAACTTTTAAAAAACATCCTCAATATGCGCGAATACACGATAATCACCATGCGCTACGGCCTCATCGACGGCGTGCCCATGCCGCAGAGGGAGGTGGCCAAAAAGCTGGGCATTTCGCGTTCGTATATCTCGCGCATAGAAAAAAAGGCCATATTAAAGGCGCGCGAACATCTCGATCCCGAGGATTTTATCGACGAATGACTTGACAGTCTTTGCGCACCCGTGCTATAATTTTTTCATGGCAGGGATAGTTTTTGCACATCTTTATTACCGCGGCGCATACGTATTGCTTAAATAGTAATGCGCGCTTTGCCGCGGGTAAATAAAATTCGCCATTCATTGCGGTTTACCTGCGGGTAGACCGCTTTTTTGCAGCCGGCTCCGCCGGCGCACGGATTCCGTGTAAATTTTTTCCGCAATAATATATAGAGGATATAACATATATGGGTATTTACGAAGAACTCAAGGCACGCGGGCTCATCGCCCAGGTCACCGACGAAGAGGAGATAAGGCAGCTTATCAATAACGGCGGCGCCCGCTTTTACATCGGTTTCGATCCCACGGCGGATAGTCTCCACGTCGGCCACTTCATGGCGCTCTGCCTCATGAAGAGGCTGCAGATGGCCGGCAATAAACCCGTCGTGCTGATCGGCGGCGGCACGGGGCACATAGGCGATCCCTCCGGGCGCACCGATATGCGCACCATGATGACGGACGAAGTCATAAACTGCAACTGCGAATGCTTCAAAAAGCAGATGGAGCGCTTTATAGAATTCGGCGACGACAAGGCCATAATGGTGAACAACGCCGAATGGCTGTTAAAGCTCAACTACGTAGATCTCCTGCGCGATGTCGGCGCATGTTTTACCGTAAACAACATGCTGCGCGCCGAATGTTACAAGCAGCGCATGGAAAAGGGGCTCTCCTTCCTCGAATTCAACTACATGATAATGCAGGCCTATGACTTCTGGTATCTCAGCGAGCACTACGGCTGCAACATGCAGTTCGGCGGTGACGACCAGTGGTCTAACATGCTCGCCGGCACCGAGCTCATCCGCAAAAAGAGCGGCAAGGACGCCTACGCCATGACCATAACGCTGCTTCTGAACAGCGAGGGCAAAAAGATGGGCAAGACGGCAAAGGGCGCCGTCTGGCTGGACGAAAAAAAGACCTCGCCCTACGACTTCTACCAGTACTGGCGCAACGTGGACGATGCCGACGTCATGAAGTGCATAAAGATGCTCACCTTCATTCCCCTCGAAGAGATAGAGGAGATGGAGGGCTGGGACGCTTCGCGCATCAATGAAAAGAAGGCCATACTCGCCTACGAACTCACAAAGCTCGTCCACGGCGAGGAGAAGGCTGCCGCCGCGCGCGACCAGGCGCTCGCTGCCTTCGGCGGGGGCGCAAACCTGCCCGAAAAAATCATCTCCGCAGAGTGCGGAACGATAATCCCCGCGCTCGTGGCTGCGGGAATATGTGCCTCCAACGGCGAGGCGCGCCGCCTTATAATGCAGGGCGGGGTGTCCGTAAACGATGATAAAGTCACCGATATCAACGCCCCCGTCAACGACGGCGACGTCATCCACAAGGGCAAAAAGGTGCATATCAGAATAAAATTTAATTAAAAAAAGGTCTCCGGCCGGGCGGCTTTGGCTGCCCGGCCGGAAAAATACATAAAGTTGTATGGCTAATTACTTATCTGTAAAGGGCGAGTGCCGCACTCAGACCGTAATCGAAAAATCCAGGTTCATAACCACCTCTGCGCACGTAGAAGGGGAGGAACAGGCAAGGGCTTTTATTGCCCGCATCTCCGGGGAGTTTGCCGACGCAACGCACAATTGCTACGCATATATATGCGATTCAACGGGCAATTTCCTGCGTTTTTCGGATGACGGCGAACCGCAGGGCACGGCGGGTATGCCCATGCTCGAAGTGCTCAAAAATAAAAAACTAGTGCAGACGGCCGTGGTGGTGACGCGCTACTTCGGCGGCATAAAGCTGGGCGCCGGCGGACTGGTGCGCGCCTATTCGGGCGGCGTTGCGCAAAATCTCGCCGCCGCGAAGATAGTCTCATATGAAGAGTGCGCCGAGGGCGAGTACTCCGTCGATTATCCGCTTGCCGAACTCGCAAAGCGCTATTTTGCCGAAAACGACTGCAACCTCATATCCGTCGTCTACGGCAGCGGCGTAACTTTCACCGTGGCGGTACGCGCCGCCGATGAGGGCAAGTTCGACGGCGGCCTTGTAAACCGTCTCAACGGCAAAGTACAAATTTCGCAAAAGCGCCGCTACCACTTTCCGTTCGACGTATAGTTTAAATATTGTAATGTTGCGGCGGGAGGCACGCGCGTGCCTCCCGCCGCAACTGCATTTTTCAATGCCCCTGTTTATTTATAATTTATGATTGCGAGGTATATATAAAAATAACAAACAAGGAGGTTCTTTGCCATGCCCGCCACGGATGAAGTTCTCAACATAATCCCCACGCGCAATTTAAATTTACTGTACATAATTTTAGACAGCATTTTTATCCTGGCCTTTCTGGGATTGCTCATCTGGAAAAAGCGCTATTCAACCGTGCTCTTCGCCCTCTTCGGGGGCGTGCTCTATACAATCGTCGATTTCGGCGGCTTCTATCTCATGAGCCACACGCGCACCGTGTATATCGACGGCGCCCTTGCCGACGTGTGGGGCACGTTCTTGGTGCTCCTGTGGATGTCTATGAGCTACGGTATAACAAATTTCGCCTTCATTTGGGTGTGCGTCAGTCGCGATAAACTCTTGAAGTACTGGCTCTTCCTAATAATAATGTGGTGGATGATCGCCCCCTCCATAAGCGAACTGGGCGGCGAAGCCACCATAACCACTTCGCGCACCACGGGCGTATACCACGGCTGGATGGGCGTCGCGCTGGTTGTGTCCTACGTCGTCCTCATCGTTCTCCTTTTAAGAAAGGAGGGGCAAAAGGCCTTCGTCAATGTCCTAACTCTCTGTCTCATAGGTTTCTGCGTGCAGTTCGGCTGGGAATTTTCCCTGCTCGTCAATGGCATTCGCCCCATGAACGCGGCCAGCATCAAGACTCTCCTCCTCAATTCCTTCCTGGAGACAAACCTCGGTATGCCCGTCATCTTTGCCATAAACTATTTCTGGTGCAGGCGCTTCAACGAAGATCTCTCCCGCGCAGCGCTTACCGCGCCCGACAAAAGCGAAGCCGAACAGGCGCAG
>CALVLX010000044.1 GCA_944341195.1 uncultured Clostridia bacterium | reverse complement strand
CCCTCCGCAGGCGCATGAAATGTGCCGCCGATATTTATTTCATAGGAATAATCTACCGAAGTAAACTGCATGTAGTTGCCGTAGGCATCCTCCGCGCGCTGTCCGAGCGGCACCGTCAGCCGCTCCGGCGCACTCCCGTCGATATTATCCATTCCGCTAGAATCCGGCGGCTGTTTGCCATACATCAGCGACAACGGAATTACGACAAGGCAGGCCAGCACGGCACACGCCGCTGCCGCCAGCGGCGCAAACACAGACCTCTTTCTGCGTTTCGCGGGCGCGTGCTCACCGTCCGCCCCGACGGAGGACTGCGCTGCGCGCATTTTTTCGGCGATTGATTGCTTAAAATTGTCGTCAAGACAAAGGTTGCGCATAAAATCTCTGTATTCGCTCATTTCAGTCCTCCTCCAAAAAATTTTTTAGCCGCTCGCGCGCCCTTGAAAGGCGCTTATACACGGCGTTTTCCCTAACATTGAGAAATGCGGCTATCTCCGCGGCCGAATAGCCCTCGTAGTAGTGCAGATAGCTGACCTCCCTGTCGTCCGCCGAAAGCCTTGCAAGCTGTTCCTCCAACTCGGACGGCGGGTTTTCCACTACACCGGAGAGCATATCCGGCGGCTGCGTGCGTCGGCGCGCGTTGCTCTTGGCGACATTGATGCTCTTATTTATTGTAACCCTTATCAGCCACGCCTTCAGGTGCTCGTCGTCGTTGAATTCAGAGCCTTGCAACCGTGCAACCAGCGCGAGAAAGACGTCCTGGACGACGTCCTCTGCGTCCTGACGGTTGAAAAGATATTGATACGACACGCGGAAAAGCGTATCGGCGTAGCGTTCGACGGCGATTCCGAACATATCGCCGCCGCACATCGTCTGCCCGTTCAAAACTTTCCTCCTTTGCTATCTAAATATAAAACAATCAAAAGCGCGCAAACCTGACACGTCAAAATAAAAAAACGGCATGACGCCGTTTTTATTGCTTTGCAAGTTTATTTAAGATGTTTTTGAGCGCGCACTTGCCGTGTTCATACGTAAGTCCGCCCTGAAAATAGGCGATATAGGGCGGCTTGACGGGGCCGTCCGCCGAGAGTTCTATCGACGCTCCGGAAACAAATGTACCGGCGGCCATGATTATGTCGTCGTCATAGCCCGGCATATCCCACGGCTCGCACGTGACGTAGCTGTCCACAGGGGAAGCGTACTGCACTTCGCGTATGAAATTAATCATGGCGTCCGCATCGTCGAACTGTATGCAGCGCGTGATGTCGAAGGGCATTTTATCTATCGAAGGATAGTTTTTATAGCCTAGATCGGTCATGGCAATGCCGATGAGCAGCGAACACTTTAAGGCCTGTGCTACGACATGAGGCGCCATGAAGAGCCCCTCGTAAAAATAGCGGTAGCCGCCCTCGTATGAACCGACTTCGAGGCCTATGGAAGGCGCCGTCATTCTGCCGCCTATCCTCTGGATATAGTCGCGTCCGCCGCAGATGTAACCGCCCGTAGGCGCAATGCCTCCTCCCGCGTTTTTTATGAGCGAGCCGACAATGATATCCGCGCCGCAGTCGGTGGGTTCGCACTCCTCGACGAATTCACCGTAACAGTTATCCACGAAGATGCACCCTTTAAAGCCCCTCCCGCGCACAAACCGGCACACTTCGCCTATCTGACTGCAGGAAAAGGCGTCCCGGAGCTCGTACCCGCGCGAACGCTGGATATAGACTACGCCGACGCCGTCCGAGAGCGTGTCACCGATATTGTCGAAGTCAAACAACCCATCGGAAGTGAGGCCGACACATTTAAAGTTGACGCCGTAATCTTTGAGCGAGCCGATTCCCTCCCCGGAGATGACGGGGCGGATGGTGTCATACGGCTCCCCGCTGACGCAGAGAAGGGTATCGCCGGGGCGCAGAAGCCCGAAAAGGGCGACGGTCAAAGCGTGAGTGCCCGAAAGAATGTGAGGGGAAACTATGCCCGCTTCGGCATGGAAGGCATCGGCATAGACCTGCCCGAGGGTATCCCTTCCCTCGTCGCCGTAGCCGTATCCCGTAGTCCCCGCAAAGTGCCTGACGGCAATTTTATTCTTCTGAAAAGCCTTTAAAACCTTTTCCTGATTTTTAAAGGCGATGCCGTCTATCAGTTCAAATTTGTCTTCAAGTTTCTTTTCGCAGCATTTTATATAACTTTCAAAATCAATCATTTAATAACTCCAGTATCCTGTCCGGACGCGCCTCGCTCGGGCTCAGCCACACTATGCCGGGCAATTTTTTGAAAAAAGTGAGCTGTCTCTTGGCGTAATGGCGCGTATTGCGCTTGATTATGTCACGCATAGTACATTGCGATTGGCCATTATTGAGGCATTCTATCACCTCTTTATAGCCGATGGCCTGCATACTGCGGCAATTCAAATCGATGCCGCGGGAAAGAAGCCGCTTGACTTCGTCCACGAGCCCGCGTTCAAACATTTCGTCCACCCTCATATCTATTCTGGCGTAGAGCTCGTCGCGCGGGTAGTCTACCGCCACGGCCAGATAGGAAAACAACTGTCTGTTTCCGTCGTTGAGCTGGGATTTTCTCTTGCCCGTCAGCTCGTATATCTCCAGCGCGCGGATGATCCGCTTGACGTCGTTTGGATGAATCTTTGCGGCTGAAGACCCGTCCACCTCTTTAAGGAGGGCATACAGACCTTCCGCTCCCAGAGTTTCATATATTTTCGTATATTTGCGGCGAACGCCTTCGTCCGCCTGTGCTCCGCCATAGGAATAATCGAAGAGGACGGAATTTATATAAAATCCCGTTCCCCCGCACACAACGGGCACGACGCCCCGCGAAACAAGCCGCTCTATAACAGGCAACGCGCGCTCGCGGTAGTCCGATACGCTGAAATCGAAGTCGGGCTCAACGACGTCGATTAGATGATGTTCGACGCCCTGCATCTCCTCCCTTCCTGGCTTTGCCGTGCCGATGTCTAGCCCCCTGTATACGAGCTGCGAATCGGCGGATATGACCTGGCTTTCAAGCATCTTTGCGCAGGTAACCGCAAGCGCCGTCTTTCCCGTGGCTGTTGCGCCGCATATAACCAACACCTCTTTCACGGTCAGACAATCCTTTTAAACATCTTTTCGATCTGCGATTTTGTCATCTTTACGCAGACAGGCCTGCCGTGCGGGCATTTGAGGCCGACGTCGCCCTTGAGCATTTCGATCAAGCGGTTTCTCTCCGCCTCGGTAAGACTCATGCCGCCCTTGACGGCGTGTTTACATGCCGTCATCGCTATTTTATCGCGCAGAACGTCGGTCAGCTTTATGGCCTTCAAACCGTCGAGATTTTTTAAAAGTTCGCCGAAGAACGCACCCAGATCGATGTCCTGCAGATCGAGCGGAACTTCGTTGACGCGGAACGCCGTAACTCCGAAGGGTTCTATATCGAAGCCCATGGAGCGGATGAGCATAAGATTATCGGATATAAACGAAGCCTCCACCGCATTGAGATCGAGAATGTATGGCACGAGCATACCCTGGCGCGGCACGCCGCTCCGGTTGCGCAGCTTTTCCATGAGCGAATCGAATATCAGCCGTTCATGCGCGGCGTGCTGGTCTATGAGATAGACGTCGTCGCTCGCCTCGTATATGAGATAGGTATTGAACAGATCGCCCTTGTACTTCCAGCTCTCGTAAACTATCCTCTCCTGGCTTGCCCTTTCGCGCTCCTTTTCGGCCACGCGTATGGGCAGAGGCCTGATGCCGCCGCACACGGCCATGGTATTTTCTTCGCGCAGCGGCGAAAAAGCCCTGTAGGGAGGCAGGTCGGCAATGCTCTTGGGCTCAATATTCATCTTTTCGAGTTTTTCAAACGCCCGCAGCGTGCTCTCCGACAGCCGCGAATTCCCCTCCGGCTTTTCGGGCGCTTCACCTTCCGCCTTCTTTATTTTTCCGTCAGGCGTAAACTGCGGCATATCGACGTCGTCAAAGTTTTTATCATAAACCTTTCCCGTCTGCGTGTAATCTGCCGCATAGACGGCATTTTTTGAATTTTTTTCGGCAAATGATGACTGTATCTCGGGCACGACCTTGCTGTCAACCACAAAATCCGCCGCCTTTGCGGTGCCGTCCAGCACGGAGGAAATGACTTTATAGACCGTTCCGAAGACCAGCTGATTATCCACAAAGCGCACGTCGGCCTTATTGGGATGAACGTTGACATCGACAAAGTCAACGGGCATTTCTATAAATAAAGTATAGACGGGAAAATTGCGCTTCATCGTGTAGGGCGCATAGGCCTGCGCAACGGCGGTGGAAATGACGTTGTTTGAGATACATCTCCCGTTGAGATAGACGTTCTGATAGGACTTGTTGGGCTTGAAAAAGTTCTGATTGCCTATAAATCCGTATATCTTCATGTCGTTCCTGTCGGCGCTTATTTTAAACGACTGCGGCAGATAGCCCGCTCCGTAGACCTGCGCTATGGCCTCTTCGAGGCCTCCGCCGTAGGACTGCAATCTCAATTTCCCGTCCGTATAATACTTAAAGGCCACCTTAGGATTGCCCAGAATGTAACGGGTGACAAAGGATGTGATATCCGCCTCCTCCTTCTTATCCGCCTTTAAGAACTTGCGCCTGACGGGCGTATTGAAAAACATGTCGCGGACTGTGATCTGCGTACCCCTGTCCAGAGCGGCGGGCTGCACTTTTCCTATATACTCCCCGTCGCACTCCACCTTCCAGGCGTCGTTGCCCTCGGTTACGCTGATAAGCTCCACGCGCGCTATCGCCGCTATCGTCGCCAGCGCCTCGCCGCGGAAACCGAGCGTATGGATATTGTCTATATCCTCGAGAGTCGATATTTTGCTCGTGGCATGGGCAAAGAAGGCCGCACGCATATCGTCCTTTTCGATGCCGCAGCCGTTATCGACTATTTTTATGACTTCCTTGCCGCCCCGCTCGATATAGATCTCTATTTCGGTAGCGCCCGCGTCGAGGCTGTTTTCAATCATCTCCTTGACGGCCGAATAGGGCCTGTCTATGACCTCGCCCGCGGCTATGCGGTTGCAGATGATATCAGAAAGTATGTTTATTTTTCCCATTATTTTACCTTCTCAACGAGATCGCCGAGCACCATGAATGCCTGCATGGGCGACATGTTGTTCATATCCACTTCTTTTAATATCTTTACGATTTCGCTGTCCTCGCGCGGCTGTTCGGGCTCGGAGGGCTGCGGCCTTGCAGGGGCTCTTCCGCTCCTCTCTATATTTTTTAATATTTCTTTGGCTCTGTCCGTGACGCCCTGCGGGACGCCGGCCAGCGAGGCCACTTCGATGCCGAACGAGCGGTTTGCGCCGCCCCGCATGATCTTGCGCAAAAACACTATTCCGCCGTTTATTTCGCGCACGGCTATCTTATAATTTTTTATGCCCTCCAACTTATCCTCAAGCTCCGTGAGCTCGTGGTAATGGGTGGCGAAGAGCGTCTTCGCGCCGATATTTTTGGTTATTTCCTCCACGACGGCCCACGCTATGGAGAGACCGTCGTAAGTCGAAGTGCCCCTCCCCACCTCGTCTAAAATTATCAGACTGTCGCGGGTGGCATTGCGCAGTATGGTGGCGACTTCGATCATCTCAACCATGAACGTGCTCTGGTCTGATATGAGGTTGTCGCTCGCACCCACGCGCGTAAAGATGCGGTCGATGACGGGAATGCTCGCGCTCTTTGCCGGCACGAACGAACCTATGTGCGCCATTATGGCAATTATCGCATTCTGGCGCATGTATGTGCTCTTGCCCGCCATGTTGGGGCCGGTGATTATCAGCGTGCGGTTTTCGCCCTCGTCCAGGAGAGTATCGTTGGCGACAAACTTTTCCTTTGAAATCTTTTCCACCACAGGATGACGCCCCTCGCGTATGACCATGGCCCCGCCGGAGGAGATCATCTCGGGACGGCAGTATTTGTTGGCCTTGGCCACCTCGGCAAACGAGACGAGCACGTCGAGGCGCGCCACCGCCGAGGCGATGCGCTTGAAATCGCCAATCTTCTGCGACAGGAGCTCTGTGAGGTGCTCGTAAATGGCGCTCTCCAGCCTGAGAGACATCTCTTCGCTGTTCAGAATTTTATCTTCGAGCTCCTTGAGCTCTTCGGTGATAAACCTCTCCGCGTTGGCCAGAGTCTGCCTGCGCTGGTACTCCGCCGGGACCTTGTCCTTGAATGACTTGCTGACTTCTATATAGTAGCCGAATACCCTGTTGAAACCTATTTTGAGGGTGCGTATATTTGTTCTGTCGCGCTCGCGCGCCTCCATGGCCGCGAGAATATCCTTGCTGTTCTGTTTGACGGCGCGCAGTTCGTCCAGCTTACTGTCAAAGCCCGCCCTGATGTAGCCGCCGTCCTTCATTGTTGCGGGCGGTTTTTCGGCTATGACGTTGAGTATGTACTGCGCGATCTCCGTCATGTCTTCGAGCCCCGCCGCAACGTCGTTGAGCACCGCGCTCGTAAAACCCGTCAACTGAAACTTCAACCCCGGCACGGCGAGAAGGGACTGCGCGAGAGAGAGGCAGTCCGCAGGCATTATATTGCCGTTGGCTATCTTGCCCGTCAGTCTTTCTATATCCCTCACCTGCCCGAGGCAGTCGGCTATCCCCACGCGCACGACCGTGGCGTCAAACAGCTCCTCCACTCCGTCCAGACGGTAATTGACGGCATCCGCCGAACCGAGGGGCGACAAAATTATGTTGTTGAGCAGCCGGGCACCCATAGGCGTCTTTGTCTTGTCGAGCAGCCAGAGAAGAGTGCCGTATTTTTTCCCCTCCGACATGCTCCTGACTATTTCGAGATTGCGCACGACTGAATTATCGAGTTGCATGTAGCGGCGGTCGGAGATGTAATTTACGTTGTCTATGTTGGCAAGAGCGTGCTTCTGCGTCTCCTTGAGGTATTCCAAAAGCGCGCCGCAGGCACAGACGGCGGCATCGTGGCCGTTGACGCCGAACGAGGACAGCGTACCCGCCCCGAGCTGTTCCAAAAGATTTTTTTCGGCCGCTTTATAGCCGAAAGTCCAGCCGAGATAGGACGAAAAGGGCGGCAACACGCCGCGCGAAACTTCGGGAACGTCCTTTGCCGCAAACAACATCTCGTCATTGCAGATAATTTCGCTCACGGAGAGCCTCACGAGCAGGGAGACGGCCTTATTGACGCATTCCGGGCCGCCGTACTGCGTGCAGTTGAGTACGCCCGTCGTGATGTCGCTCCATGCGACGGCGCAGTCCTCCCCCTGCCTGCACACGCAGGCGATATAGTTGTTTGCGCTTGCATCCAGATAATTCTCGTCGGTTATCGTTCCCGCCGTAACCACTTTTATGACGTCGCGGGCGACCATCCCCTTTGCCTGTGAGGGATCTTCGAGCTGTTCGCATATCGCCACCTTGTATCCGGCGGAGACCAGCTTTGCAATATACGCATCGGCCGCATGATAGGGAACGCCACACATCGGCGCCCTCTCCTCAAGGCCGCAGTCCCTCCCCGTGAGAGTGAGGTCGAGCACGCGCGAAGCCGTCCTGGCGTCATCGAAGAACATCTCGTAAAAATCGCCGAGACGGTAAAAAATAATACAGTCTTTGTACTTCTCCTTTACGGACAAGTAATGTTGCATCATAGGTGAAAGTGCCATTTTTTATACCGTTTGAACCAATTCGCCCGTCAGCGAAATGCCGTTTGCATGTGTGATTTTTATATTGACAAACTGCCCCGTCATATCTTTTTCGCAGGCGAAATAACCCATGCGCCCGTGTTCGTCCCGCCCCATATAGAGGCCGCGCTTGCCGTCGTAATCCTCGCAGAGTATTTCTACCGTTCTGCCTATATAAGTCTGCGAGAGGGCGCGCGTCTTGGCATTGACGGCATCGACGAGCCGCATGATGCGCGCCTTGGACACCTCTTCGGGCACCTGATTGGGCATTTTCGCCGCAGCCGTCCCCTCTCTCCTGGAGTATACAAAGGTAAACGCCGAGGCAAAGCCTACTTTATCGACGAGCGCCAATGTATCGTTGAAATCTTCATCCGTCTCGCCGGGGAAACCGACAATGAGATCGGTAGTGACGGCGCAGTCGGGGATGCGCTCCTTCAGCGCGGCAACCTTTTTAAGATAGTCGGCGGAAGTATAGCGCCTGTTCATGGCCTTGAGCACCGCATCGGAGCCGCTCTGCACGGGAAGGTGCAGGCAATTGCATATTTTGGGATTCCTTGCCATCACGTCTATGAGCTCGGGCGAAAAATCCTTGGGATGCGAAGTCATGAACCGCAGGCGGAATTTACCGTCTATCCCGGCAATCTCTTCAAGCAGCCGGGGAAAGGTCAGCCTGCCCTTGTAGGAATTGACGTTCTGCCCGAGTAAGGTTATCTCCTTGTATCCTTCGGCGACGAGCGAGCGCACCTCGTCGATGATCTTATCCGCATCGCGGCTGCGCTCCCGTCCGCGGACGTAGGGAACTATGCAGTACGAGCAGAAGTTGTTGCAGCCGTACATAATGTTAACCCATGCGTTGGGGTAACTCGTGCGCAGCGGCCTGTTGTCTTCGCGGATGTCGCCTTCGGTATCCTGTATCTCTATGACGGTCTTTTTTTCGCGCAATTTCCTCTCTATCAGTTCCTTTAAATGACAGAGATTGTGCGTGCCGAAGATTATATCGACGTAGGGGAACTTTTCGTGCAGATTTTCGGCCTTGCTCATCTGCTGGGTGAGGCATCCGCCGACGGCGATTATCATATCCCTGCGCGCCGCCTTGAGCTTTTTAAGCATTCCGATATTGCCGTAGGCGTGGTTTTCGGCGTTCTCCCTTATGCAACAGGTGTTGAAGACGACGATATCCGCCTCTTCGGGAACTTCGCAGCTCGCATATCCCATCTCCGAAAGAATGCCGGCAATCTTTTCGGATTCGTGCACGTTCATCTGGCAACCGTAAGTGACTATGTGATAAAATTTGTCCATATACATTGATTATATAATTATTTGCGATTTTTTTCAATTAAAATGCAACAATTTATTTTTTTTATGGATACTATTTTTAATGAAAAAATCATTAAAAATCACCATGTTCGTATTGCTGGCACTCGTCATACTCATTTTTTCCGCGGCGGCCGCCTTCCTCATAGTAACGGCGGATGCAAAGCTGGACGACAAAAAACTGATAAACTACAGCCGCGCCATAACTTTTTATGACGACGACGGACGGAAAATTGAAAGTTCGTCGCTAGAAGGCAAGCGCAGCGCCGTGCTCATAGACGACCTTAACGAGGAGACCAAAAATGCCTTTATCGCCTCGGAGGACAGAAAATTTTACAGTCACAACGGCCTCGACTACGGGCGTATGCTGAAGGCGCTCGCGCGCAACGCGGCAAGTTTTTCCTTCAGAGAGGGCGCCTCGACCATAAGCCAGCAGCTGATTAAGAACACCCACCTTTCCAGCGATAAGACGCTGACGCGCAAACTACGGGAGATACGGCTGACAAAACAGCTTGAAAGGGCATATACAAAGGACGAGATACTGGAGATGTACCTCAATACGATATACTTCGGACACAGCTGCTACGGCCTGCAGAGCGCCGCCGCATTCTACTTTGCAAAGGACGCGGAAGACCTCAACCTGGAGGAGAGCGCCGCGCTGGCCGGGCTGTTGAGTTCGCCGAACAACTATTCACCCTTCAAAAACGCCGAAAAATGCCTGGCAAGGCGCAATCTGGTGCTCAGATGTATGCTGGAATGCAATTTTATAGACAGTGAAACCTACGAAAAGAGCATAAAAAAGCCGCTCGGACAGGTCAAAACGCCCCCGTCGGACTCATGGGGCGATTACATCGACGAGGCGATAGACGAACTCGAAGGGCTAAATCTTGACTGCTATGCAGACCTTTCGGGCTGCAGAGTGTTTACGTATATGGACAGGAAGGCGCAGTGCGCACTCGAACGAACGGAGAGCCAAAGCGATGCGGCGATGATGATTTCCGACGGGCAAAACGGCGTGTACGCATATAAATCCACATCGGGAATGCCCCTGCGGCAGCCCGGCTCAACAATAAAACCCCTCCTCGTCTACGCGCCCGCCGTCGAAGAGGGTATCATCTACCCGTTCACGAAGATAAGGGACGAAAAGATCGACTTCGGAGGATACTCACCCCAAAACCACGACAACAGGTACCACGGCGACGTAACCGTGGCCGAAAGCATAGCAAAAAGCCACAACATCCCTGCCGTGAAAACCCTCAACGCTCTGGGGTTTGAAAACGCGGAGAAATACGCGCGCAAAATGGGAATAGCCCTGCAGCAGGACGACATGGCACTCTCCCTCGCTCTCGGAGGAATGAAATACGGAACGACGATAAAACAGCTGTGCGACGCCTATACGGTATTCAGGGCGGGCGGAGAATACTCCCCCTCACGCTTTATAAAGAAAATAGAGGACGCGCACGGCAGAACTATTTACACAGCCAAGCATACGCGCACAAAGGTATTTTCCGAGGGAACGTGCTCGCTGATGAACGAAATGCTCATCGGAACGGCAAAGACGGGCACGGCAAAAAAATTAAAAAACCTGCCCTACGACATAGCGGCAAAGACGGGCACATGCGGAAACTCATCGGGAAACACAGACGCCTACGCCCTGGCATACACTTCGGAACACACATTCGCAATATGGCTGGGCAGCGCCGAAAATAAAAGAACGGACGTCACGGGAGGCGGACAATGCTGCAAAATTTTAAAAGCGCTGCTTGAAGAACTCGACCTGAACCCTCCGCCCCTGGATATAAAAAGCGGGACAGAGCAGATTTATATAGACAGGGAAGACTACGAAAAAAACGGAAAAATAATACGGGCGGACGACATATCGCCCAAGCTAAACAAAATGGCGGTGAGATGTTCCGTAAAAAACATCCCCACGCAGAAAAGTACAAAATTCTCCCGCCCGACGATTGAAAAACCGCAAATATATATCAAAAATAATGAAATTTCAATAGTATTATGCGAGACATTGTACTATTCATATTTGATAAAATGCGATGATAAAATAGTGTACGACGGCCCTTTTTGCAAAAAAATAACCGATACGCCCGAAAAAGGCAGCCACACCTACACCGTTACACCGTATTATAAATATCAGGACAAAATTTATAGCGGCGATACGATTTGTTTGGATAAGATATGTATAGACGCTCAGAGCGCATCCCCTCCTCCGCCCATCGCATTCAAGGACTGGTGCTCATAATTTATAAAAAAATCCGCAATGTAAAATTGCGGATTTTTTATAACCTTTAATTTTGAGTTTTAATCTTTTTTATTTTATCGAATATCAGAGCTCAACAACTTCCAGCGTATTCAACGCCTCTTCAACTAGTTTATCCACATCCAATTTTTGCTCTTCGGCCAGAACATCCTCCATCTTCGGCCGCGTCACGGGATGTTTGGGCAAAAATACCGTGCAGCAGTCCTCATAGGGCTGAATGGATATCTCGTATGTCTCTATCTCCTTGCTGCGGGCGATTATTTCGTTCTTGTCAAATCCGCAGAGCGGCCTGAGCACGGGCAATCTCTCTATTACCGAATTTGAAGACGTCATTCCCTCTATCGTCTGGCTTGCAACCTGCCCCAGGCTTTCACCCGTGATAATACATTGCGCGCCGCATCTTTGCGCAATTTTTTCGGCTATGCGCATCATAAATCTTCTGAGCAGCGTAACCATGTATTCGCCGTTGCACTTTTTATGTATCTCCTCCTGAATGTGAGTGACTTTTATTATGTGAAGATTTGTTCCGCACGTATATTCGGAGAGAATGCCGGCAAGCTCGATCACCTTCTCCTTTGCCTGCATATTGGTATACGGATAGCTGTGAAAGTGCACGCAGTCAATGCTCATTCCGCGCTTTGCTATCATGTGCCCCGCCACGGGGCTGTCTATGCCGCCCGATATAAGCAACAGCCCCTTTCCGGCGCTGCCGACGGGCATTCCGCCCGCCCCCTTAATAAATCTGCCGAACACGAGAGTCGTGCCGTTTTCGCGCACGTCGATATTTACAATACTCTGCGGCTCGTGCACGTCTACGGAGAGCGCCCCGTTATTATCGAGCAGACGCCCGCCTATTTCGGCGCTTATCTGCATGGAGTTCAACGTAAATTTTTTATCCGCGCGGTGCGTTTCGACCTTGAATGTTCCCGATGCGGGAGCCACCTGCAAAGCGGCGGCATAAATTTTATCCATTTCACTGGGGACGCGCAAGCCCACCGCCAGCGTGTGAATGCCGAACACCCTGCCCAGCTTTGAAAGAATGAGCCCCGTATCATCATCATTAAAATTTTCAACGACATAACGCCCGCTCTGGCGGCGGAGTTCATGCCGTATTCCCTTTAACGCCCTCTCCATGTTGACGGCAAACTGCCGCTCGAAAAACCCGCGGTTTTTGCCCTTTAGGTAGAGCTCGCAATATCTTATAACTATAACCTTTTCCATAAATTAAGCCATTATGTCTCTTCTGTTTTTTACTATTTTATTCAATATATCCGCCGCACACGCCATTTCTTCGGGCGTATTTTCAGGAGAAAAGGACAGCCTTAAAATGCCGTCCGCACGCTCTTCATCTATGCCGCACGCCAAAATAACGCGGGAATATCTCTTCTTTTCGTTTGACGAACACGCCGATCCCGTGCCTATGATGAGCCCGCAGTCATCGGCTTCGTGCAGAACAGTTTCGCCGCGCACGCCGCGGGCCGCCACCGTCAGGATGTACGGCGTGCCCTCTTCGGGGGAGATCCTTTCAAAGAGATCTTTGTCAAGCCTGTTCCAAAGCTCCCTCTGCAGCCCACGCACATAGTTGAAATTATCCTTTAGATTGCCGTATTTTTTGAGAGCGGCGCACTCGAACATCTTTATTCCGAAGACGTTTTCCGTGCCGCTCCTCAAACCGCCCTCCTGACCGCCGCCGAAGATAAAGGGCTTCAAGACAAGTTTTTTGCGTTTTATCAGCGCGCCCGTGCCCTTCATTGCGCCTATTTTATGTGCCGAAATACTGTACATATCCACATTTTCGCCCAGTCTGAAGGGAATCTTGCCGAACGCCTGCACGCCGTCCGAATGAAACAGCGTATTCTTATTTATTCCCTTTACGGCGGATGAAATGTAATTGATGTCGTTAACGGCACCCGTCTCGTTGCAGACATGAATGACGGAAACGAGCGAAGTTTTGCCGTCAACAAGTGCAAGAAGGGCCTGCACATTGACGCTGCCGTCGCCGTTGAGCGGAGCAAAGCGCACCTCGATGCCCCTCTGCGCGAGCTCGTTTGCAGCGGAAAAGACGGCCGAATGTTCGCCGAGTGTCGTGACGACGTTGCCCCTCTTTCCGCCGCAGAACAGCGCATGGTTGTCCGCTTCGGTGCCGCATGAGGTGAAAACGAGTTCATACCCGTCACCCGCAACGAGCGACAGAATGTTTTTGTGCGCCTGCTTTAAAGAGAGGTGCAAATTATAACCTTCCGCGTAGAGCGCGGAAGGATTATAATAGCATTCGGATATATATTTTTTCGCCTCTTCGAAACACCCCGCATCGGGGCGCGTCGTAGCGGCATTATCGAGATATATCATTATATTTCAATTATGCCCTTGAATGCTTGTTTTACGGGGCCGTCCACTTCGACGTAGCCGTTCTTATTGATCTTGACAAACAGGTCGCCGCCCTTCACCTTCACGGTTATTAACTCGTCTTTTGTGCAGTCGCCGCGCTCGATTGCCGCTACGGCGGCGGACGCCGCGGCGGTGCCGCACGACCACGTTTCGCCGTTGACCTTGCCGAACACTCGCATACGAACGGTGACGTTGTTGACAACGCGCACGCATTCGACGAAATCGACGTCGCCGTACAATTCGGGATAGGCCGAAAGTTCCTGCGTGAGGTCATCGAAATCGACGTCGTCTATCTTGTCGAGGAAAATAACGAGATGATTTTTGCCGAGCATGACCTTGTGCGCCCTTTCGTCGCTGCCGCCGTACTTTTTATACGTCGATATGCCGGGCATGGCCACATCGGTGAGCTTTGCCTGTCCGAGATTTACGCACACGGAACTTGCCTCGTTGTTGAAGCACGACACCGTAAGCGCGGCAACCTCTCCGCCGCTTTCGAGGGTGACGACGTCTCCGCCGACCATGTTGTTATCGTAGAGGTATTTTGCCGCAATTCTTATTGCGTTCGCGGCCAGACCTGCATCCGAACCGTCACGGTTGAAAACTCTGACCTTTGCATCGGCGATGTGCGACTTTTCCACAAGAATGATGCCGTCGCCGCCTATGGCGCAGTGCCTGTCGGCAAAGTTGATGGCAAGCGATTCGGGACAGGTGATGCGCCCTTCCATATTGTTGAAGAAGATGTAATCGTTGCCGCACGAATGCATCTTGATGAATTCCAGTTTCAGCTTTTCCGTTCTGAGATGGTTTATATCCACAAGTTCGGTGTTGAACTGGTTATACCTGCCCGCAATGACATCGGCGAGCGCGTTGGTTGTGTCGAGCGACGTCAGAACGGTTATGCCGAGCAGGATCGCATGGTGATGGAGCGAAATATAGTTGGTTATCGATTCGATATCCGTCTTGCCGGTGTAGACGATATAGTCTATCTTGCCGTCATCCATGAGTTTGAATATTTCGTCGTTGGTGGAGAGTCTGGCGACTTCGGTACATTCGATACCCAGACTGCGTATTACCTGCGCCGTACCCTTCGTGGCGTAGAACGTGAGCCCCAGGTCGGCAAATTTTTTGACGATATTTACTATTTCAAACTTGTCCTGATCGTTGATCGTAAAATAGATGCCCGAAGGATTGCGCTTTGTGGGGTGCTTCATGTTAAACCCGGCGGAAACCAATCCCTTGAAGAGAGCCTCCTCTATCGTCTTGCCGATACCGAGGACTTCGCCCGTGGACTTCATTTCGGGGCCGAGCTGCGAGTTGACGTCGTTGAGTTTTTCAAAGGAGAACACAGGCACTTTGACGGCAACATAGGGCGAATTTTTATATAAGCCCGTGCCGTAACCCAGACGCTTCAGCTTTGCGCCCACCATTATGCGCGTGGCGAGATCGACCATGGGCACGCCAGTAACCTTGGAGATATAGGGAATGGTGCGCGACGCCCTGGGATTGACCTCTATAACAAACAGTTCGTTGTGATAGATGAGATACTGAATGTTTATGAGTCCCTTTGTCTTTAAAGAGAGGGTAAGATTTGTGGAAACTTCCACCACCCTCTTGAGCATGGCATCGCTCAGGCTGTAGGGGGGATATACGGCTATCGAGTCGCCGCTGTGAACGCCCGCGCGCTCGATGTGCTGCATGATGCCGGGGATTAGCACGTCCACGCCGTCGGAGATAGCGTCAACTTCGAGCTCCGTGCCCATGAGATACTTGTCGCAGAGCACGGGATTTTCTATGTTCTGCGCCAGTATTACGTCCATGTATCTCTCTATATCGTTCTGCGTAAAGGCGATCGTCATGTTCTGACCGCCGATGACGTAGGACGGACGGAGGAGCACGGGATAACCAAGCGTTTCGGCAGCGTGCACGGCCTCCTCCTTGGTCATAACCGTCAGTCCCTTGGGACGGGCGATATGGAAGCGCTCCAAAAGTTCATCGAACTTCTCCCTGTCCTCGGCGAGATCAATCGACGAAGCGGGCGTTCCCAGTATGCGCACTCCCTTTTTATCGAGATAACCGCAAAGTTTTATGGCCGTCTGGCCGCCGAAGGTTACAACCACGCCGTAGGGCTTTTCGACGTCTATGACGTTCTGCACATCCTCCGGCGTCAGCGATTCAAAGTACAGCCTGTCGGCGGTGTCGAAGTCGGTGGAGACCGTTTCGGGGTTGTTGTTGATGATTATTACTTCGTACCCGAGCCTCTTGAGCGCCCACACGCAGTGGACGGACGAATAGTCGAATTCTATGCCCTGTCCTATTCTTATGGGGCCCGAACCTATTACTATTATCCTCTTCTTCTTTTTCTTTCTGCTCTCAGATACGTAGGGCAGCGCTTCGTCGTGCTCCTTTTCGTCGTAAGTGGAGTAGAAATAGGGCGTCTGCGCGGCGAATTCCGCGCCGCACGTATCTACCATCTTAAAACATGCATCCACATGTTTGGGCAGGGGATTGCCGGAGATATCGGCGAGAGCCCTATCGGGATACCCCATCTTTTTGCCCTTGAGGTACTGCGCTCTGGTAATGCGTCTGCCGGCAATTTCCGCCTCGTAATCGGCAAGATTTTTTAATTTGCAGAGGAACCATTCGTCTATCTTGGTGATATCGTATATCTCGGATATATCAAATCCGCGCTTGATCGCCTGGTAGACGACAAACAGTCTCTCATCGGTGAGTTCGTGCAGTTTTGCGCGTATTTCCTCATCGGAGAGCTCCTCCATCTTGGGCATGTTGAGCGTATTGAGCGAAATTTCAGCGCCGCGGACGGCCTTCATTATGGCCATTTCAAAGCTGGTGCCTATAGCCATGACTTCGCCCGTAGCCTTCATGCGCGTGCCCAGAGTGCGCTTTGCATAGAGGAACTTATCGAACGGCCACTTGGGCAGTTTGACTACCACGTAGTCGAGCGTGGGCTCGAAGCAGGCGTAGGTTTTGCCCGTGACGTCGTTTTTGATTTCGTCGAGCGTGTAGCCCAGCGCAATCTTTGCCGCCACCTTGGCTATAGGATAGCCCGTCGCCTTGGAGGCAAGCGCCGAAGAGCGCGAAACCCTGGGATTGACCTCTATCACCGAATATTCGAAGGAATCGGGATTCAAGGCAAACTGGCAGTTGCAGCCGCCCTCTATACCCAGTTCGTTTATTATCTTTATCGATGCCTTCCTGAGCATCTGGTACTCTTTATCCGAGAGCGTGACAGCGGAGGCAATGACAATTGAATCGCCCGTGTGAATGCCGACGGGATCGAAGTTTTCCATCGAGCAGACCGTGAGCACGTTTCCGGCGCTGTCGCGCAGGACTTCGAACTCTATCTCCTTCCATCCGCCTATGTACCTTTCGATAAGCACCTGCGTTATGGGAGAGAGCATGAGCCCGTTGTGGGCGATAAGACGGAGTTCCTCCTCGTCGTGGGCGACGCCGCCGCCCGCGCCGCCGAGCGTGTATGCGGGACGGACGATTACGGGATAGCCGCCTATTCTGTTGGCAACCTCCACGCACTCATCCACCGTGTAGGCAATATCCGAAGGAACGACGGGCTGCCCTATCTTGTTCATCGTCTCCTTGAAGAGCTCCCTGTCCTCCGCCCTGTCAATGGAGTCAACGTTTACGCCGATGAGTTTTACGCCGTACTTGTCGAGGAAGCCCTCCTTTGCGAGTTTGCAGCCAAGCGTGAGTCCCGTCTGTCCGCCGAGCGAGGCAAGGAGACTGTCCGGCCGCTCCTTTATGATTATTCTCTTGAGCGTTTCAACGGTGAGCGGCTCAAGATATATTTCATCCGCAAGCGCCCTGTCCGTCATTATCGTTGCGGGGTTGGAATTGCACAGGACGACGTTGAGGCCGGCGTCCTTCATGACGCGGCAGGCCTGCGCGCCGGCATAGTCGAACTCGGCAGCCTGTCCTATGACTATGGGCCCCGAACCTATTACAAGTACCTTTTTTATATCATCTCTCTTAGGCATTATACTTACCCTCCGTCATGTTCTTGATAAATTTATCAAACAGGAACGAGGCGTCCTGCGGGCCGCCACATGCTTCGGGGTGGAACTGCACGGTGTAGGCATTCAGCTGGGGATAATCGAATCCTTCGCAGGTGTTGTCGTTGGCATTGACGTAGCTGAGCTGCCCCACGCCCTCCAGACTGGAGGAGATGACTTCGTATCCGTGGTTTTGGCTGGAGATATACACTCTGCCCGTCGCAACGTTCTTTACGGGCTGATTGGCGCCGCGATGGCCGTACTTCATCTTCTTTGTCTTTCCTCCCATGGCGAGAGCAAAGAGCTGATGCCCCAGGCAGATGCCGAATATGGGAAGTTTCCCGGCAAGTTTTTTAAGATTTTCGATCACACCGACATTTTCGGCGGGATCGCCGGGGCCGTTGCAGAGCATGAGCCCGCGCGGCTCGAGGGAGAGTATCTCTTCGGCGGTGTACGTCGAAGGCACCTTTATGCAATAGCAACCCCTCTTTACAAGTTCGCGGACTATGTTATCCTTGGCGCCGAAATCCCAGACCACCACTTTAAGGCCTTCGGGATTGCCGAAGTATTCGACATCCCTGCACGTTACGCTCTCCACGGCGTCCCTTATGACATACGACCTGACGGCGGAAAAATCGGCGAGCGGACGGGAAGTTATCGCGGCATTCATTACGCCCGATTCCCTTACAATTTTAGTGAGCTCGCGGGTATCCACGCCGTACACGCCTACGATGCCGTTGTCCTTGAGATACTTATCCAGCGTCTCCTCGCACCTGAAATTGGAGGGAGCATCGCACTTTTCCCTGACGATATAGGCCGAAACCCACGGCTTTTTGCTCTCGAAATCGGGGGTAATGCCGTAATTGCCTATGAGCGGGAAGGTCTGCGTGACAATCTGCCCGAAGTAACTGGGATCGGTGAGAGTCTCCACATAGCCTGTCATGCCCGTAGTAAAGACAAGTTCGCCTATTACGTCGCCGTCGGCGCCGAAGCGGTTGCCCACAAACTGTTTTCCGTTTTGCAACGTTAAATAAACTTTGCCGTTATCCATTTATGATTTCCTTATAATTTATTTTCGCTATGTAAAACCGATTACTTTAAGAGTTTGACCATTACGGCCTTCTGCGCGTGCAGCCTGTTTTCCGCTTCGTCGAAGATTTCGTTTGCGTGAGCTTCGAAGACGTCTTCCGTTATCTCCTCTCCGCGGTGCGCGGGCAGGCAGTGCATGACCATCGCGTCGGGTTTTGCCAGCTTCATGGCCGGGGCATTGACCTGGTATCCCTCGAAGGCCTGCGCCCTCTTGAGCCTTTCGGATTCCTGCCCCATCGAAGCCCATACGTCGGTATAGACCACGTCGGCATCCCTTATTGCTTCCTCCACGCTCGTCGTGCACAGGAATTCGCCGTTCTCCCTTGCCCACTCCATTATTTTGGCATCGGGCTCATAGCCTTCGGGACAGGCTATCGCAAAGGACATGCCCGTCTTTATCGCACCCACCGTAAGGCTGTTTGCCATATTGTTGCCGTCGCCTATAAAGGCCATCTTGAGCCCCTTGAACGATCCCTTGTATTCGCGTATTGTCATGAGGTCGGCAAGCACCTGGCAGGGATGCGCGTAGTCGGTCAGCCCGTTGATTACGGGAATGGAGCCGTACTTTGCGAGATCTTCCACCTCCTGCTGTTCGAACGTCCTTATCATTATGCCGTCGAGATAGCGCGAAAGCACCCTTGCGGTATCCTGCACGGGCTCTCCGCGGCCTATCTGGAGGTCGTTGCTGGAGAGGAAAAGTCCGTATCCGCCAAGTTCGTATATGCCCACTTCAAAGGAAACCCTCGTGCGCGTGGAGGCCTTCTGGAAGATGAGTCCCATCTTCTTGCCCTTTAAATAATCCTTCTGCACACCGTTTACCCTTTCGAATTTGAGCTGATCCGCAAGATTCAGAATGGAGAGAATGTCCTCCCTCGTCAGATCGGATAATTTGAGTAAGTGCTTCATTTTCCTATTACCTCGCTTAAAATTATTAATGCCTGCTCCATCTCGTCCTTAGATATGTTGAGCGGAGGCAGCAGGCGCACTCTGTCGTGCGCCGTGAGGACTATCAGTCCCTTATCCAGACAGGCCTGCGCCACTTCGCGCGCCGGCTTATCCGTCTCTATTCCTATCATCAAACCCAATCCCGTAACTTTGCGCACGTTTGCGATGCGCGAAAGGTTGGCCTTGAGATACGCGCCCTTTCCCTGCACTTCCAGAAAAAGTTCTTCGGTGAGTCTTTCGACTATGCTCACCGCACCGGCACACGCGACGGGATTGCCGCCGAACGTTGAACCGTGGTCGCCGCAGCCGAAGACGTCGGCGCACTTTCCGAAGAGCATACATGCGCCTATCGGCAGTCCGCCGCCCAACCCCTTGGCCGTAGTGACGATGTCGGGGCGTATGCCGAAGTGCTCGTATGAATACATCTTGCCCGTTCTGCCGTTGCCGCACTGGACTTCGTCGCAGATGAGCAGTATATCCCGCTCCCTGCAGAATTCCTCCAGCTCCTTCAGAAATTGCCCGTCGAGAACGTTCACGCCGCTCTCGCCCTGTATACATTCCACCATTACGGCGCACGTCTTATCAGTGTAGCACTTTAAGATACCTTCCATACAGGGATCGGCATATGCGAATCCGCCAAGGAAGGGATCGAAATATTTATGAAAACTATCCTGACCGGTGGCGGAGAGAGTGGCCAACGTTCTGCCGTGAAAGGAATTTTTGAGCGTAATTATTTCATTTCTGCCGTATCTTGTATTGCCGTACTTTCTTGCAGCCTTTATGGCGCATTCGTTTGCCTCGGCGCCGCTGTTGCCGAAGAACACTTTGCCGGCGCCCGTCTTGCCGCAGAGCAGCTTTGCAAGTTTTGCCTGCGGAAGCGAATAATAGAGATTGGAAGTGTGCTGTATTTCATTGAGCTGCGCCGTGACGGCGTCCTTCCACTCTCTATCGCACACGCCGAAGATGTTTACGCCTATGCCCGTGGCGAAGTCGATATACTCCTTTCCGTCCGTATCGTAGAGACGGCTGCCTTCGCCCCTTTCAAAGGCAACTTTAAAGCGCGCGTATGTCGGCGCGATATAATTTTTATCATCACTGAAAATGACGTTTTTATCCATAAAACAACCTCAAAAGGCTTCAAATTTAAAATAAAGACTGATTTAAAAGATAAATCAGTCGGAATTATACGAACATTGTGCCGCTGCCTTCATCGGACAATAATTCTATTAAAATGGAATGACTAACCCTTCCGTCTATAATAACGGCTTTTTTAACGCCGCGACGGATAGCATCTTTGCAACATTCTATCTTGGGTATCATGCCTCCGGAGATTATGCCCTGCTTTACGAGAGCGGGAATATCGGATACATAAACTTTTTTAATGAGACTGTCGGGGTTATCCTTGTCTTCGAGGAGCCCCCTGATATCTGTCATGAGAATGAGACTTTCGGCATTGAGCGCACCGGCTATAGACGCCGCGGCCGTATCGGCGTTGACGTTATAGATATTGCCCTCGTCGTCATACCCCACGGTGGAAATGACGGGCACGTAACCGAGGTCTAAAAGATCGAGTATTATCTGCGTATCTACATGTTCGATCTTTCCGACAAATCCAAGTTGTTCGTCCTGCTTGGAGCACTTTAAAAGATGTCCGTCCTGCCCGCAGATTCCTATGGCCTTGCCGCCGTTGCGGCAGATGAGATCGGTTAAAGTTTTGTTAGTCTTTCCCGCAAGCACCATGCGCACCACTTCGGCAGTCTCGCCGTCCGTATAGCGCAGGCCGTTTACGAACCTGCTCTCCTTGCCCATCTGCTTTATGGTATCAGAGATTTCGGGCCCGCCGCCGTGAACGAGGACGACCTTTATGCCGAGGAGATTGAGAACGACAAGATCGCGCATGACGGACGACTTGAGCTCGTCATCTATCATCGCGTTTCCGCCGTACTTTACGACAAGTATTTTGTTGAAGTACTTTTTGATATAGGGCATCGCCTCTATAAGAAAAGCCGCCTGTTCCTGTTTATCCATTTTATGTCCTGTAATCGCCGTTGATCTTTACGTAGTCGTATGTGAGATCGCAGCCCCATGCCGTGGCCTTGAAGTTGCCTGACTTGAGATCGATGAGCACCGTCACCTCGTCCTCGCTGAGAACGCTCTTTGCAAGCTCCTCCGAAAAATCGAGCCCGTAGCCGTCCCCGCAGACCTTGACGGTGCCCGCGCGGGAAATAAACGTGACGTCTATCTTGTTTATATCCACATCGGCGCCCGAATAGCCTATGGCGCAGAGCACCCTGCCCCAGTTGGCGTCCGCACCGAACATGGCCGCCTTGAAGAGCGTGGATTTGATAACGCTTCTGCATACAACCCTGGCGCACTTTGCGCTCTTTGCGCCCACGACTTTGCATTCGATGAGCTTGGTTGCACCCTCGCCGTCCTTTGCGAGCATCTTGGAAAGTTTTACGGTACAGTGGTTGAGCGCCCTTTTAAACGCCCCGAACGCCGCGCCGTCGCTATCTATGTACTCGTTGCCGGCAAGGCCGTTTGCAAGAATGCAGCACGTGTCGTTTGTGGACTGGTCGCCGTCAACAGACACCATATTGAACGAAGTCTTGACGTCGGCCGAAAGCGCCCTGCCGAGCATCTCTGGCGAAATAGCAACGTCGGACGTGAGAAAAATGAGATTGGTGGCCATGTTGGGGCACACCATGCCCACACCCTTGGCAATGCCGCCTATCCTGCACCTGACTTTGCCTATTTCAAACTCCACGGCCACCTCTTTTACCATTGTGTCCGTGGTCATAATGGCTTCCGCGGCGCTCGTGCTGTGATCGCCCAGCCCGGCATAGAGTTCGCCGATGTGTTCCCGCATGGGCGTAAGGTCGAGCTTTTGCCCTATGACGCCCGTGGAACCGACTATAACGTCAGCGGAAGGAATTCCGCTCACGCTCTCTACCATGGAACACATGCCTTCGGCTATCTCGATGCCGTTTGAATTGCACGTGTTGGCATTTCCGCTATTCACTATTATAGCCTGTGCGAAGCCGTCGGTCAAGTGCTTTTTGGTAACAATGACAGGCGCGCCCTTAACTAAATTGCTTGTATATACTCCGGCCGCGCTCGCCCTGACGTCGCTTACGATGAGGGCAAAGTCCTTTTTTATCTTGTTCTTCCTGATTCCGCAGTGTACGCCGTTTGCCCTGTAACCCTTGGGGGCGCACACGCCGCCGTCTATCTCTTTTAAATTCATGGTAAATTTTTAATCAAAACAATTGTTGTAAATACTAAACTATACACCGGCACGCCCGTAAAATCTGCCCGGAACATGCCGCCCGCTCTGTGGTACAAAAAACGAAATTTTAATCTCTTAAATTCAGCACAATACTGTTCAAACGTTTCAGGTTCAGCACAATCCCGTCGTCTCGTCCAGCCCGAGCATTATATTCATATTCTGAACGGCCGCGCCGGATGCGCCCTTACCGAGATTATCGAACACGCTGAAGAGGCATACGGCCTCGTCGCTGCCGCCGACATATATTTTCAGGTTGTTGCTGCCGACAATTTCGTTGGACGCAAGGTATACGGGATTTTCGCTTTCTTTGGCGATTTTAATGAAATTATGTCCCGCATAGTACTCTTCAAAACACCTTCTTGTGTCGTCTACGCCGTACTTTTTTTCCAAAAGTCTTCTGTGAAGAGGCACGCAGACACACATTCCGGCATAATAATCGCAGATTATGGGATTGAATACGGGCGCAAATTCAAGGCCGCACTCCCTCACCATTTCGGGAAGGTGCTTGTGTTTAAGTCCCAGAGCATAATGCCTGGGCGAATCAAGCTGCGCATCCCTCTCTTCGCTCTCATACTGCGCAATGCCCTTTTTGCCCGCACCCGAATAACCGCTCAGCGCATGGCACACAAAGGGATAATCGGAAGAAGCTATTCCGCCTCTGACAAGCGGAGCGACCAAAGTGATGAACCCCGTTGCATAGCAGCCGGGATTGGCCACTCTTGCGGAGGAGCAAATCGCCGCCCTTCTCTCCTTTGAAAGTTCGGGGAGACCGTACACCCAGTCCGGCGACGTTCTGTGCGCCGTCGAGGCGTCGATTATGCGCGCCCTCTCATTCGTCACAAGCTGCACCGCCTGGCGCGCGGCGTCGTCCGGCAGACATAAAAAGCTGATATCCGCACTGTTCAGACATTCGCGGCGGGCGTCAGTATCCTTGCGCAGCTCTTCGGGGAGAGATATTATATTTATATCTCCGCGGGGCGAAAGTCTGTCATAGATCTGCAGCCCCGTCGTGCCCTCCTTGCCGTCAATAAAAATATTATACATTATTTTATCTTCTTTTCGTCGAGCAGAGCCTTGACCTTGATGGGAAGTCCGAAGAGATTTATGAAGCCCTGGGAATCGACCTGATTGTAGCAGTTGTCCTCGCCGAACGTTGCAATATCTTCGCTGTAGAGCGAATTGGGCGAAGTAATTCCCGCATTCATGACGTTGCCCTTGTAGATGCGCAGCCTGACATCGCCGGTGACGTTTTCCTGCGTCTTATCGACAAAGGCATCGAGAGCTTCCCTTAAAGGCGTAAACCACAGCCCGTCGTATACGAGTTCGCCGTACTTGACGGCCACATGCTGTTTGAAGTGCATGGTCTGTTTATCAAGGCAGATGGATTCGAGCAGTTCATGGGCAGTATACAGAATAGTACCGCCGGGAGTTTCGTACACTCCGCGCGACTTCATGCCGACAAGCCTGTTTTCGACCATATCAACAAGTCCGACGCCGTTTTTGCCGCCTATCTTGTTGAGCTTTTCTATGAGCTTTACGGAGCTCATCTTTTTGCCGTCTATGGCCGTGGGGATACCCTTTTCAAAGTGTATCGTAACATACGTCGATCTGTTGGGCGCCTTCCAGGGGGAAACGCCGAGTTCGCATATCTTGTCGTAATCGGGTTCGTTGGCTGGATCTTCGAGATCGAGACCTTCGTGCGAGAGATGCCAGAGGTTTTTATCCTTGGAATAATTGGTCTCCCTGTTTATCTTGAGGGGAATATTATGCGCTTCGGCATAATCTATTTCCTCATCGCGGCTCTTGAGATTCCATATTCTCCAGGGAGCTATGATGGGCATTTCGGGAGCGAAGGCCTTTATGGCGAGTTCGAAGCGCACCTGATCGTTGCCCTTGCCCGTGCAGCCGTGGCAGATGGCGTCGGCGCCCTCTTTTTTAGCAATTTCGACTATTCTCTTTGCTATTATGGGGCGCGCAAAGGACGTGCCGAGGAGATATTTGTTTTCGTATACGGCACCCGCCTTCATCGTGGGATAGATGTAATCTTCGATGAAATCCTTTTTGAGATCTTCGATATACAATTTTGAAGCGCCCGTCTTGAGAGCCTTCTCTTCAAGACCTTCGAGCTCCGTAGTCTGTCCGACGTCGCCGGAGACGGCTATTACTTCGCAATTGTCATAATTTTCCTTGAGCCAAGGGATGATAATCGAAGTATCGAGGCCGCCGGAATAAGCAAGAACAACTTTTTTGATTTTCTTTTCCATGATAACTTACCGTAAAATTTTATTTTATTCGGGCTCCCGCCCTCAAACCTGAACAATTATACAATATATAAATAATGCAAGTCAAGCGAATTGGACGATTAATCAAAAGTTTTTAGCGAAATATATGAATAATTTTTCATTAAATATAATTATAATTTATAATTATTTAAATATACAAAATTTAATTTATAATTATGCGATGTCGGCTCAATACAGCCGCGCGACGGCCGAATAACGGGATATGAGCCTGAAGAGCAGCCTGTTCTGGGGCAGAACTTCATCGAGCAGTTTATGAAAACGCGCGGAATGATCGTGATATCGCGTATGGCACAGTTCGTGAGCCATTACGGCATACTGAAACTCGCGGGGCAGCATGAGCAGCTTGTAATTGAAAACAATAAAATTTTTGCCGTCGCAGCACCCCCACCTGCCCTTATACGACCTGAAGGAGACGCCGGAACAGCTCAATCCGCAGCGGGCGGACAGGGCGTAAAACTCTTCCAGAAAAGCCGGAGCCAAAGCCTTTACGTATATATCCTTGAGATGCGAAAAATCGACGGCGCAGACGACACCCTCCCCTATGCCGTCCTTAACGCCGAGCTTAAAATCATAAAATTTTCCGCCGACGAGAATCTTTTTATACGAGAGCACATCGCAAAGACAGGATAATTTTGATGCGTTTGCCGCCACGTGCCCCATTATCCACGCCTTCTTTTCGGACAGAAATCTCTCTATATCGGCATCCTTCGTGCCGACGGGACACCTGACGGTGACACGGTTATCGGGCGAGACGCACACGCAGAGCCGGCGGCGGCGCGCGGAATATACTACTTTATAATCAAAGTTTATCGAAGACAACATTCATCTGCGCCCTGAGTTCATCGTCCGCGCGGCATTCGACAACCCATTCATCCCCGTCGCACTGCTGCCTGTAAAATTGCAGGTTTTCGCCGCACTTGCACTGTTTTATATATGAGAGCCTGAATTTTTTCACCCACCTGCCCCTGAGCTCTTCGAGCGAAAATACATCCATGAGCAGATCGGCATACTTGGTGTTGTTGGCATGATTGTAGTGGTCGCAATCGGAATACGAAATAATTTTTCTGTAAGCGGGCAGATCGCCGTCCGCGCGGGGAATCTTCCAGCTATTGAAATCCGTGGAACGGAAATCGTTGTACTCTATATTGGCGTCGTCGAAGATGACGCCCGACGGCAGCATTTTAAAGGCAGCAAGATCGACAAGACACCAGCGCGAAGTGCCCGCACCCACCTTTTCATCACCGATGAACAGTTCAAAATCACGAAGCACGATGAGATGTCTGGGTTTTATGGGCCATGTGTGAACGGTGAGGACGTCGTTATAGCGTACCGGGCGATAAAATTCTACATACCAGTTGGAGAGAATGAAGCCGATATTTTTGGGCTGAAGGTGTTTATAGCCGAACCCCAGTTCATCCGCGGAGAGACAGGCCGATTCCTGCATCACCGCAAGGAGAGACGCCGGCCTGACTATATCTTGAAAATCGGCGTCCGTATATCTGAATGCGTAATTTTTGGAATGACAATACATATCAAATCACCATGCTTATTCAAAATTTTATATATAATACCACCTTTTGGGCTTTAAGTAAACTCTTTTGACATAAAAATAACTGATTATGCCTGGCATAGTACCACATATTTGTACGATAACATTGACATTTTAAGTATTATGTGGTATAATGAATATATAATTTATACGGAGGAAACACAAGATGAGCGATAAGGACATCAATGAGCTTCAGCCCGAACAGGACGAAAACCTTTCGGGCGACGATTCCTCTGCCGATATCGAAAGCGATCAGCAGAAGGGCACGATCAGCGCCGACCTTATACGCGGACACATCAACACAATCATTCTCCGCACTCTCGACGAAAGAGACAAGTACGGATATGAAATAATGAATGAAATAGAGGAAAAATCCCACGGGCAGTATACTTTGAAACAGCCCACGCTCTACAGCGCACTCAAGCGACTTGAAAGCCAGGGCTATATAAAGGCATACTGGAAAACCGACGAAGTTTCTTCCGGGGGAAGGAGAAAATACTTCACCCTCACGGAACTCGGCAGAGAATTTTCCGAAAAAAATCAGGCCGAATGGGAATATTCAAGAACGGTAATAGACAGTCTGATCTCCGACCGTTCGTTTGACTTTTCCCAGCCCGCCCCCACTCACGTCGATTTCAACCTGCTTAAAAAGAGCGTTTCGCGCATCTACACGGGCGGCGGCAAGGACGGCGAGGACGACGTTGAAGAGCGCCTGCAGAATATACTCAACAGGCAGCAGTCCGAAAACAATCCGCAGAGCCAATTTGCAGATCAGTACGCGCAGATAGGCAACTCCCCCGTGAAGGACGAATACACGGGCAGCACGGTGCGCGACGTGTGCATCGAGAGAAATCTCGGCATAGAGGATATCGGCAAAAAGGATGAAGAAAAGGCCGAAAAGCCCGCCGATAAAATTGAGGAACAGGCAGCGGATAAGCCTCTGCAGACGGAGGAAAAACCCGTCCCGGAAAACAGCGGCGAGCAGACAGCCGCCGCTCAAGACGGCCAGAAGGATGCGCCCGCCGTGCAGGAGGCAATTCAGGCGCCTGCCGGACAACCTCAACAGCAATTGGCCCAGCCTGCGGAAAACGCACCTCAACCCGTTCAGCCTGCGGCCGGCCAGGCGGTATACAATGAAGTTTACCCCCAAAACGGCTATCCGCAGCAGGCCGTTCCGCCGCGCGACGCATATTACGGCGAATATGCAGCAGATCCCCGCTATGCGGCAATTCCTCCGCAGGGGTACGCGGACGGTTACAACAGGGCATACTACCCCTATCCCTATAGTCAGCCCGTCCAGGCCTATGTGCAACAGCCCGTATCCCCGGCCGATTACATGCAGCCGCCCGTTCAGCCCTATCCTGAACAGCACATACCTCAGGCGCAGTCCGTACCGGCACAGAACATTGAGGCAACGCGCCGGCTGTTCGCCCCCGACGCTCCCGCCGAACAGAAGACGGACGAGCGCACGGACGAAGAAAAGCGCATTGCGCATGAAAACTTTTTAAAACTTATCTCCGAACAGAACAGGCAGGACGGCACCGTCCCCCATTCCGACGAAATAGACACGCAAAAGCTCATCTACGCCAACCGTCCCGAAACGGAGAGAGATTATAAAAAGCTGGTCAACAATATCTTCAACCGCGCAGTAAAAAATACTCCGCCCCCCGCTCCCGAGCAGCCGCAACAGCAGCCCGTAAACGAACAAATTGTCCAAGATTCGCCTGCCGCTCCTGCACAGACGCCCGATATACGGGAGAGCGCGACCAATATACGGTACAGCTATCCCGAAGATCCCGCCTATGAAAAGGCCGCATCGGACGGGCTCAAGGTGAACACATCGGCATCCTATGCCGTCAGGCGCAGAAATGTGCGCAGCAGCACATTCAACAAGGGTGCGGCGCTGTTTGCTTGCGCCGTGATAGTCGGGATAATTCTTCTCATCGAATTCGTAGTCAGCATATCGCTCATGGAGCCCCTAGGCGTTGGAATCATGTATCCCGTGACCATTCTCATCCTTGCACTGGTAGAACTCGGCGCATTCGGAGCTCTCTACATAGGCGGTTTCGGACGCGGAAGCGTGCGCCCCGCCACTCACGGATACATATCGATGTGCGTAATACTCACCGTGATATCCATACTCATCATCAGCCTCGTCGGATTCCTTCTGGATATAAACCTTCAGTCGGCAACCGATATAGCCGTAAAGCTGATAATCCCTTCCGTTACCGCGCTGAACATAACAATATTCGGCGTAAGTTATTACTTTATCAGCAGATGAGAAAACCTGTAAAATAATGTTAAACAAATCGGCGCTGCAAGAGCAGCGCCGATTATCTTTATCGTATTAAATTGGGATTACTGAAAGCATTCACGCCGTCAATAAATTACTTTGCATATTCAACGGCACGCGATTCGCGGATGACGTTTACCTTTATCTGGCCCGGATACTCGAGTTCGGCTTCTATCTTCTTTGCAATATCCTTTGCAAGGAACATGGCCTGTGCGTCGTCTATCTGTTCGGGCTTGACTATTACGCGAACCTCTCTGCCCGCCTGAATGGCATAGCTCTGCGCAACGCCGTTGAAGCCGGAGGCAATCGATTCGAGCTTTTCAAGACGCTTGATGTAGTTTGTACCCGTCTCCCTTCTCGCGCCGGGACGAGCGCCCGAGATGGCGTCCGCCGCCGCGACGAGCACGGCTTCGATAGTCTTGGGCTCCACGTCGCCGTGGTGCGCGGCTATTGCGTTGACTACGTTTGCGTTTTCCTTGTACTTCTTGGCGAGGTCGGCGCCGAGCTGCACGTGCGTGCCCTCCTGCTCCTGATCGACGGCCTTGCCGATGTCGTGGAGAAGTCCCGCGCGCTTTGCAAGGTTTACGTCCAGTCCCAGTTCCGAAGCCATGAGCCCGGCGAGCTGGGCAACCTCTATAGAGTGTCTGTATACGTTCTGCCCATAGCTCGTTCTGTACTTGAGCCTGCCTATGAGTTTTATGAGTTCGGGGTGGAGACCGAAGATGCCGACTTCGAACATCGCGCTTTCGCCCGCCGCCTTTATCTCCTGATCGAGTTCCTTTTTGACCTTTTCTACAGTCTCTTCTATCCTTGCAGGGTGTATTCTGCCGTCGGCGATGAGCCTTTCAAGGGTGAGCCTTGCCACCTCTCTCCTTACGGGATCGAAGCCGGAGACGATGACTACTTCGGGCGTATCGTCAACAATGAGCTCTATGCCGGTGGCGTTTTCCAGAGCGCGGATATTGCGCCCCTCGCGGCCTATTATTCTGGCCTTCATATCGTCGGAGGGCAGAGGTACGACGGATACGGTAATTTCCGAAGCGTGGTCGCTTGCGCATCTCTGAATGGCGAGCGAGATAATCTTTTTGGCCTCGTTATTCGCCTCCTCCTTTGCCGTCTGCTCTATGTTGCGCACCTGAATGGCGACATCCCTGCGCGTTTCATCGAGAATTTCTTCGGTGAGGAGCTGTTTGGCCTCATCCTTGGTGAGCTGGGCAACCTTTTCAAGCTCCTGCACCATGAGATCGTGCTGATGACTGATCTTTTCCTGCGTGCGCTTGATCTCCTGCTCTTTGTTCTGAAGATCTCTCTTCTGCTTTTCAATTTCGTCGTTTTTCTTCATCAGGGAATCTTCGCGCTTATCGAGGTTGTCCTCCCTGGACTGCAGCCTCTGTTCGAACTTGTTGAGTTCGTTCCTCTTTTCGCGGGATTCCCTTTCAAAATCCGATCTTAATTTTGATTCCTGTTCCTTTGCTTCGAGTATAGCTTCCTTCTTAAGGGCTTTGCATTCAGCCGCGGCGTCATCCACCATCTTTTTGGTGCGCTCTTCCACGGCGCCTAATTTTTTGTCGGTAACTTTTTTATAAATCAACCAACCAAACAAGCCTCCGACGGCCAAGCCGACAACAAACAGCACGCATATAAGCGCCACAGAAAGGCCGACCTCCATCGTAGCAAGAAACAGGGAGCTTAAGTTAAAAATGTGCATTTAAGCCTCCTGAGATAATTTTTTAATATATAATAAATCTTTAAAAAAGACCGTTCTATATCTGTATTTAATTATATACCATATAGCAATAAAAGTCAATTTATTTGTGAAAATACCTTGGCATATCCCGCTATTTTTAAAAGAAATACGGCGCCGCAAATATCGGCGCCGATTAGTATAAATTGATAAAACGACATTTTAAATTTTACTCGTCCAACATGGACAGCCACAGCCGGACGGAGGCATCCGAAGGCATACGCCAATCGCCGCGCGGCGAAAGGGAAACCGAGCCGACTTTGACGCCGTCGGGGACGCATGAACGCTTGAACTGCTGCGCAAAGAAACGCTTATAAAAATTTTTGAGCCATCTATCTATAACGGCCTCATCGAACATATCCTTAAACGCTCTGCGCGCCATAAAACGCACCTTGTCCGGAGCAAAGCCCCAGCGCACGACGTAATAGAGGAAGAAATCATGAAGAATATACGGGCCCACAAGATCTTCCGTCTTCTGCGAAATATTGCCGCTCTCGTCGGGCGGGAGCAGTTCGGGGCTGATTTCGGTATTCAGTATATCGGTGAGAACGTCCTCGATCTCTCCGCCCAGCCTGGAGGCCTCATATGCGACAAGATGTTTGACGAGCGTCTTGGGAACCGAACAATTTACTGCATACATGGACATATGGTCGCCGTTATAAGTGGCCCAGCCGAGGGCAAGTTCGCTCAGATCGCCCGTGCCAACAACGAGTCCGCCCGTCTCATTGGCGATATCCATGAGGATGAGAGTTCTCATTCTCGCCTGGGCGTTTTCATATGTCACATCCCTGTCATTTATGTCGTGCCCTATGTCCTTGAAGTGCTG
>CALVLX010000043.1 GCA_944341195.1 uncultured Clostridia bacterium | reverse complement strand
CCCACCCCGCCCGCCTTTTCCAGGTTGCCGTCTGTTTCAAGCCTGTCTATAAGCGTGACGAGATCGACTGGGCGGTGACTGTTGTAGTTCATCTTCATCGCAGACAAAATGAACTGATGCGATTCCTGATAAAAATCGTCCTCGGTCAGCTTTTCCAATACATCGGGCAGTATTTCGTTGTCGATGAGCATACAGCCCAACAGCGCCTGTTCGGCATCCAAATGGTTGGGCATCACATTATTTTTGTCTGGCATAGTACTTTATAAATTCATTAATTTTTCAAATTCACGCAGCGTTTCGTCAAATTCCGCCATAGCGAATTCAAACGGCGCCCTTTCGGTCAGATCGACGCCGGCGAGTTTTAACAGCGAGACGGGATCTGTTGACGAGCCGCCGGAGAGGAATTTAAAGTAATCCTTTACCGCGGGTTGCCCCTCCGTCAGGATTCTGTGCGCGATGTTCATCGCGGTTATTATGCCGGTGGAATATTTATATACATAGAAAGCATTGTAGAAATGGGGAATTCTGCACCACTCGCACGAGATGTTGTAGTCGTGCTCGATGGCGTCGCCGTAGTATCTTTTACCGAGGTCGGCATAGAGCGCGCAGAGATTTTCCTTTGTGAGGGGCTCTCCCCTTTCGACCATGTCATGCGCCTTGAATTCAAATTCCGCAAACATCGTCTGCCTGTGCAGAGTCGCCCTGATCGTATCAAGATAGTAATTTAAGAGGTATTTCTTTAAATTTTCATCCCCGGCATGTTTGAGCATGTATTTAAGCAGCAGAACTTCGTTAACGGTGCTGGCCACTTCCGCAACAAAGATGCGGTAATCGGACTTTGCGTAGGGCTGGTTCTGCGCGGAAAAATAGGTGTGAAGCGAATGCCCCATCTCGTGGGCAATTGTAAACACATCGCTCAAAGTGGGCTGATAGTTCAGAAGCACAAAGGGATGAACGCCGTTTACGCCCGTGGAATATGCGCCGCTGCGCTTGCCTTCGGTCTCTTCAACGTCTATCCAGCGCTCGTCATGTCCCTTCTTCAGGAGAGCCTGATAATCACTGCCGAGGGGTTCGAGTCCCTTTACGACATAGTCGTATGCTTCGTCGTAGGACATTTTGAAATCCACGTCGGAGACGAGCGGAGCATATACGTCGTAAAAATACAGCTTATCATAGCCGAGGATACGCTTTCTGTCTGCAATATAGCGGTGCATGGCAGGGAAGCTCTCCTCGACAGACGCAAGAAGATTGTCGTATACGACTCTGTCCACATCCTCTTCAAAGAGAGCACGCTCCAGGCAGGAATTGAACTTATATGCCCTGCTGTAGAACACATCCTTTTTAACGTTGCCGTAATACGTCGAAGTTATGGTATTTATAAGGCTGATATAGGCGCCGTAGTACTTTTCGTATACCTCTTTTCTCTTTTGCCTGTCCGAAGAATGGAGAACGAGACCGTAGAGACCGTGCGAAAGTTTTACCTTTTTGCCGTCCAGTTCGAATTCGGGCAGCGGAAGATCGGCATTGTCTATCATGCCGAAAGTTTCCTTGAAGGTGGAAAAACTTTCGCCGGCAAGGGCAATGAGCTTTTCTTCGGCCTGCGAAAGCACATGATCCTTGCGCTTTACGAGCAGCCTGAGCTGATAGTCGTAATCGGAAAAACGCTTGTCTTCAATGAGCGATTGAAGATATTCCCTGCTCTGTGCGGCGAGTTCGGGCTCATAGAATGCGACGTCGGCCGAGTATTTTGAAAAGAGCATACCCATCTTGCTGTTATACGAAGTATATTTCGAGACGCGGGCGTCTTCGTGGTGCTTCATATAGGCGTAGACGGCGAGCGCTTCGGCCAGCTTCATCAATTTATCGTTTGCCTTTAAAAATTTTAAAAGGCAGTCCCTGTCCCCGAGCTTGCCGGCGTACTCCGAAAAATTGATCATCGACAAAGCGCGGTCGTAATCCTTTTCCCACGCCTCATCCGAAGGATAGATATCCTCTATCGCCCACTTATACTGCTGTTTTACCTCTGATCTCTGCATTTTACACCTCTCAGTTTTTATTTGAATGTATGGGTGCGGGAATGAGCCCGCCCCTGCGGATAAACTTGTTTGCCGACTGGTTGTGCACGGGCATAACGGGAGCCCTGCCGAGAAGGCCGCCGAAGTTGACCTGATCGCCCACCTTTTTGCCCGGCGCGGGAATGATTCTGACCGCGGTGGTTTTGTTGTTTATCATACCGATTGCGGCTTCGTCGGCTATAATCGCGCTTATCGTATCGGCGGTGGTATCGCCGGGAACGGCTATCATATCTAGCCCTACCGAGCAGACAGCCGTCATCGCCTCCAGCTTGTCGAGGCAGAGCACACCCTTTTCGGCAGCTTCGATCATGCCGATGTCCTCCGAAACGGGAATAAACGCGCCCGAAAGTCCGCCGACGCGCGAACTTGCCATGACGCCGCCCTTCTTGACGGCATCGTTGAGCATGGCGAGACAGGCCGTTGTGCCGTGTGTGCCCACGCACTCCAACCCCATCTCCTCGAGTATCTGCGCAACCGAGTCGCCGCGGGCGGGCGTGGGCGCAAGTGAGAGATCGACAATACCGAACTCCGCACCCAGGCGCTCGGCCGCCTCTTTGGCGATGAGCTGTCCGGCCCTGGTTATTTTAAAAGCGGTGCGCTTTATCATCTCGGCAAGGTCGGAGATATCGGCATCGGGAATGGCCTCGATGGCGTGCTGAACGACGCCCGGACCCGAGACGCCGACGTTGATTACCGTCCCGCTCTCGCCCACGCCGTGGAAGGCGCCGGCCATAAAGGGGTTGTCCTCCACCGCGTTGCAGAACACGACCAGCTTTGCACAGCCGAAGCCGTCTCTTTGGGCGGTGGCCGAAGCCGTCTCCCTGATTATGCGCCCCATGAGCCCGACGGCATCCATATTTATGCCCGACTTGGAAGATCCGACGTTGACCGACGAACACAATCTTTCGGTGGATGCGAGGACTTCGGGGATGCTCGATATAAAGGTACGCTCGTAATCGGCCATGCCCTTATGAACCAGGGCCGAATAACCGCCGAGAAAGTCTATGCCGAGATTTTTTGCGGCATCGTCAAGCGCCTTTCCTATGAGCGGCGCCCTGTCTGCAAAAGGGGCGCAGATAAGGCTTGCGGGCGTGACGGACACGCGCTTGTTGACAATGGGAATGCCGTATTCGGCCGAAAGATCGCCGGCCACTTTTACAAGATTTTCCGCCTTTTTGCAGACGGTATCGTAGACGCACCGCGCCGTCTCTTCGGCGGTGGCGCGTATGCAGGGCAGGAGCGAGATACCCATTGTCACGGTGCGGATATCGAGGTGTTCCCTTTCCACCATGTCGATGGTTTCAAGAATGTCCTTATAATTTACCATTGCCGCACCTCTCACACGCTGTGCATTGCGTTAAAAATATTTTCGTGCTGGATATGGATGGACATGCCTATCTTTTCGCCGAGCTGTCTGCTCTCCTCCGCCAGTACGGCGAGTTCGGCTGTGGCATGACTGAGATCGACCATCATTATCATTGTAAAGTACTCATCCATAATTGTCTGGCTGATGTCGAGGATATTTACCTCCCTCTCTGCCAGAAACGTAGCGATTTTTGCGATTATACCCGTCTTGTCCTTACCGACGACCGTCACAACAGCGCGCATATAGTTTTCTCCTGTATAATGAAAAATTTAAATTTTTAATTGTGTGTTCCGCACGGAGGCGGCATTTATGCTGTGCATCCCGAAAATAGAGAGGGAAGCGTAAAATCAAAGAAAGTGCTGACGGGAGTGACCAGCCAGCGCAGATTCATTGACCACTCCTCCACGACGCCGATTACTTCGTCAAGTTCTATCATTCCGTAGCCGGAGCGGCTGTCGCTGCTGTTCGTTCTGTTGTCGCCGAGCACGAATATACACCCCTCATCGACAATGTACGGCCCGACCGTATTATCGGCATACTCCGGCTCGTTGTTTTGCGGATCGACATACGGTTCGTCTATCCTCTCATCATTGATGTAGAGAACGCCGCGCTCAAGTTCGACCTTGTCGCCCTCCAGACCTATCACCCTTTTAATTATTGTCTTTCGCTGACCTTGACCGTTATCGGCATTGATAATCACAATATCAAATCTCTGCGGCACGGCTATGTTATTGTCATACACATAGTCCCCGCCGGCAAAGATGTTGCCGCGTTCATCCGTCTCCGCCCCGGTGAGCGTGGGATTCATAGATTCGCTCAC
>CALVLX010000042.1 GCA_944341195.1 uncultured Clostridia bacterium | reverse complement strand
CGATCAGCTCTTCAATGGTGCACTCGCCTATAGGCTTGCATACGAATGAACCAACGGACACTTGCTGGGTTTTATTGTTCAATTCCACTTCGAGGATTAAGTCCTTCACTCCTTCCGTTTCGCCATCCTGCGCCTTTCTTATGGGAACGAGCGTAGCGGAATTGTCCAAAGTAATAATTCCCGCGTCGGCGAAATCCTGCAGCGTGGAAGTATTGAGATTTTTTACTGCGGCCGCCATCATCTCGCCCATGTTGTTGACCGTGTAGGCTATTTCCTTCTTTTCGCCGCCGTTTTCGGCGCTGTAGAGGAGCAGATACCATATGCCCTTGTCCTTGCCGCGGGTGTAATAATCGGTATCGTCCTGCATTTCTTCAAATCCGTCGAAATGTCCGCTATCGCCTTCAAGCACATATTTGCTGTTTCAATCTAAAGTATAATAGGTAGATGGTGGATCTAATTTATAGGCGGTGGCCGATAGCGAACGTTCGTTGACGGAAACGGCATATTCCTCGTATATCTCATCCGCATACATGTCCTGAACGCTGAGCGAATTGATTGTATCGGGAAGTTCGGATATTGTAGAATTGGCGACAAGGGAAAGTATTCTGTTGTTTTGTATCTTATCCTCGCCGATGAGTTCTGCCACGGTGAGATTTTCGGTGATGCCCGAAACCTGATCGCCAATGTTGCCTATCTTTGTGCCGGAGACTTCCACCACCTCGGTGCCGTTCTGAACGTAGTAGACGCGCTCGGCATTCCCTTCCGCATCGGCCTCGACGGTGACGACGACTTCGCCTTCCGCCGTGGTGTACAAGCCGGTTATAACGCCTGCATCATCCTTGGAGATGTTGGTGACCCCGTAGGCGATGTACATCATTATGGAGCTGTCGGCTTCGACGCTGATATTGACCGCGGAGAGAGTGAGGTCGTCCGTGAGGCGTTCGACTCTCTCACCCACGTCGGATATGGGAGTGCCGTCTATTTCGCCGTCTTCATACTTGATGCCGACGACTATCTCGCCCTTTTCTGCGTCGGAGCGGGTGACGAGGGTTACGGTGCGTTCGCCCCCCTCCTCGACTTCGAGCGGGTGATAGGTTGCCACGAGGCTGCCGCCCTGTTCGCGGACGTCCGTTATGCCGAACGCAATGTAGAGCATGAGGTCTTCATCCGCGGCGATATCTATGGCGTCGGAGATCCATATATCGTCGAGGGCGTTGCTTATTTCGCCCAGCCTGTAGCGGGCGAGCTTGGTCATCAGTCTGTCGTCCGGATCGATATCGAGTATATCGCCGATAGTGAGGACATCGGTGATGCGCGAAATCTGACTGCCTATGTCGTCTATGCCCGTCTTTTCGCCTTCGAGCCACGTTGCGCCGTCGTCCGTTGTGTACGCGACGCGCGTTATCTTCTCCTCCGTCTGGCCTTCGTCGCCGGGATAGGAGGTTATATAGAGGCGGGCGGGGTATTCCGCAGGCTCGCCTTCCGTACTTTCATCGGGGTAGTACTTGCCTTCGTAATAGCTGCCGGACGCATCATTTTTGAGTTCGCCGGGCTGCATAGTTGCGGAGAAGGCCGCAAACATGATTATATTGTTATTTGTTTCGGTTGTTGAAGGGGCGATGGGCACCAAATCGCCGAGCGTAAGCGTATCCGTGATGCCGTTGACTCTGTCCGTGAGGTCGTTGACCGTTGCGGAGAGTATCTCCTCTCCTTCCGCTGTGACGACGCGGTCGATAATGTCGTCGCCCTCCCCGTTCTCGTGGGTGTACACGGTTACGGGCACGTCTGAATGCACGTTGCCGTCCTCATCCGTATATTCGCACACCGCCGTATAGACGCCTTCGCTGCCTGTAGCAGTAACATTGGTGAGGCCGTATGCGAGGTAGGCGAATATGGGTTCGTTGACGTCGATTTCCGACATGAAGATATCCACCCTGAGATTTTGGGTGAGGCTGCCGATATCGTTGACGGTGACGGAAGGAAGTTCCTCGCCCGTCTGCGCATCGACGACGCGGTCAACGACGTCGCCGTTGACGTAGACTATCGCGTCGAGCGTGGCCGAATTGCCCTGCTCGTCCGTATAGTTATAGAGAGCCGTGTAATAGTCGCCGCCCTCCGCTTCCTTCAGACCGGAGAGACCGTAGACTATGTAAGTCATGATCTTATCATCCACGCTGACATCGTCCAGCAGGGCGGAAAGTTCGAAGCTCTTGACCTGCGCATCGAAGTCAACTTCCTGGGAGAGCAGATCGGCCAGGGTGATGCCCGCGAAGACGGAGGTTATGACCTCGCTTTCGCTTGTGGATTCGCCCAAAAGATCGGTGACTTCGATAAAGTCGAGGGTGGGCAGGTTGCCCAGATTGCCTATGCCGCCTATACCGCCCGACGACGAATCGCCGTCCTCACTGCGGAGGAACATGCCCAGAGTGACCTGCATACCTTCGAAGTAGACCTTCTGCCCGGCGCTGTCATACGTGTAGTTGCCCGTGTAGTGCTCCGGCGCGTTGCCCAGCTCCGCGGGATATATATTGTCGCGGTCGGGTTCCAGATAGCCGTATGCGGTATTTCCCTCCGCATCCGTCTGCGGATAAGTCACCGTGTAGCGCGAAACGCTGACGGAAGTATCGCGGTAGTAGTACTGCCTGTAATAATGGACTATATCGCCGCTGCGGGAGGCCTGCTCCCCTTCGCTCTGCGACGAGGCGGACTTAACTTTGGAAGTTTCGTACAGCCACTCTTCGGGATCGAGATAATCGGGATAGGCCGTATTTGAGATTTCGCCGTCCACGACGCGCATATAGACGCCGTTGACGGGCACGTATTCATCATAGTATACAATGTATTCCCTGTCGCCGTCGGCCACGGTATCGGCCTCGACGCCGTCGAGAAGTTTTGACATGAGAGGGTTATCGACGAGCGAACCCGTAGTGCCTTCGAGCGCGGAGGAAGTGAGCAGTTCGTAGGGGACGATGTTCATGAGCACTTCGTCGTTGAAGTAGGCCGCCATATCCTTGATCGGCGTGGAATAGAGCTCCTCCGTATCGAGGTAGACGCCGTAATCTTCGGCTGAGGAACAGAACTCATCCAGCTTTGCCTCCAGTGCGGGCGAGAGGCGGACGATGTCGTCTATGGTTATATTGTTCCAGCCGGCGCCGACCAGAGCCTGTATCTCTTCGACGAGATCCATGACGGTGGTTATGGTGGTGCCGTCGGCCAGTTCGCCCGTGGCGATTATCTGATTGCCGTCGCCGTCATCGTTTTTGAGATCGAAAATGGCAAAGATACTGTCTATGGGCTTATTGAGGAAGAACCAGCCCGCGCCGATTATGGCGCCGACTTCGGCAACCAGCGCAATGATAAAACCGAGCAGGAAGGCAATGATGCCCGTTAAAATCTTTCCGCCGCGCGATCTTGTTTTGATTCTATCTTTTGCCATATGTCCTCCGGGCAGGGCGCGTGTGCCGCGCCGCCAATTTGATTGCTGTTTGAGGCGTCAGAAATCTGTCGCCTTTTCTATTATAACGCATAAATAAATTAAAATCAACTGTCCGCGCAAAAAAAACGCATTTTATGCGGCTATTTAACAATAAATTTTCGGGCCAGCGCCGCCAGAGCGGGGGCGTTGTTGAGTTCGGGGCGGGACACACACCTCTCAAAGAGGTACCGGAGGGCCTCCCCAACCCTGCGCGGGGGGACGCCGACGGCGATGAGCCCGTCGCCGCGGAGGGCGAGATCGCGCGCCGAAAAGGGCACGCCGCGCGACCGCATGTATGCGATCGTATCCGCCATTCCGTCGAAAACACGTTCGTCCGCACAGCGGGCGAGCAGCAGGGCATCCCCCGACACGCCCTCCGGCGAGGCGAGGTGCTTTACGCGCTCTCCGACGCAGCTTTTCGCGGGGAAGGAGCGGACGGCGGACACCGCACGGAGACAGGCCTCCAGCGCCCGCACGGACGGAGAAAAGGCGCGCAGGCCGGCGGCGCCCTCCTCCCCCGCCCCGTACACGAGGCAGGCGAGCTTTGCGGCCAGGCCGTCATCCGCGAGAAAGGCGCGCGAACATGCTATGTGCGCCCCGCCGCTACCTAAGAGGCAATCTTCACCCCCTTCGACAAGTACGCGTTCGCACCGTTCAACGGCGCATATTGCGCGTTCAACGCCCTCCTCCCCCGATGCGGAGAGAGCGGGAAAGAGCACATTCAGAGCGCCGCAGCGGGCCGCGAGGCGCAGCGCCCTGCCGGGCGCGCCCGGGATGCCGTACTTGCGGTAGGAGCGCAACATGCCGCATACCTCCCGCCATATGAGCGGGGGAGAGATTGATTTAAGCCCTGCGGCACACGCCGCCGCGCCCTCCTCCGTCCGGGGCGAGGGGCGGAATCCGAGCTCGCCGTAAAACCTGCACATGCGCAGTATGCGCAGCGCGTCGGCCGAAAAGAGAATTTGCGCCGGGACGCAGGGCACGAGGCGGCGGGCCGCGATGTCGGCGGCGCCGCCCAGCGGATCGACAAATTGCCCCGCGCATATATCGTAATAAACGGCGTTGCAGGTGAAGTCGCGGCGGCGCGCGTCGGCGCATATATCCGTGGTGAATTCAACGTGCAGAGGCGCATGTCCGCTCATGCCGGCGTATTCGTCGGTGCGGAAGGACGTAAATTCGCACTCCGTACCGCCGCAGCGCAGTTTGAGGCTGCCCGTCGCGCCATATTCGGCGGTCAATTCCCAGCCTGCCTCCTTTGCGGTGGCGGCCATGACATCCGCGCGAACGGGCGCGCATATGTCCCAGTCACGGCGGTCGGGAGTCAGCCCGGCGAGATAATCGCGCACCGCGCCGCCCACCGCATAGAGCGGAAAGGCGCACGCGGCGGCCAGTTTTTTGAGTTCTTCGGGTAAAATTTGTTGCATAATAAGGTGTAAATAATTGTAGCACATTTTTATTTTGTTTGCAATTATTACAAATATAATGTATAATATTTGTAAACTGATGAAAAACGCGCCCTCATATCCTGCGGCGCGCATAAGTACGGGGCAGAAAATGTATCACATAATAGTAAACTCGAA
>CALVLX010000041.1 GCA_944341195.1 uncultured Clostridia bacterium | reverse complement strand
CGGGGAATGCTTTTGCCGTGCGCAATGCCGCGCTTACCCCGGCTTTGAGATCTTCCGGCTCGTCGCAACAAATTGCGCTTTGAGCAATCCGCATACATGCGGCTTGCAACTTCGCTCCATTGTTTTTCTCAAACGGCGCAAGGGCAACGCCGTTTTCGGTCACCACGTCGGGCGGTACTATGTCCTCGTTCACCTCGCAATACGCAAACAGCGCGTGAGTGCTGTTTGCAGAAATGTATTGCTCGCCCTCTTCACGCAAAAGCCACGGTTTTGCGTGAGTGCTATGGAATTTATTATATTTATGTGTGCTTCATTCAAGATGACATGGTAGGGGGGGTATCAAACATCATCTATGTAATATTCGGCGCGTCCCTCTATGTCATTTCGACCGGAGGCGCATTTATGCGCCGCAGCGGAGAAATCTCAAAGTTCGGTTATCCCACGTCGATTCGACTTGATTCCTCTTCCCGTCATTTCGACCGAGCGAAGCGAGCGGAGAAATCTCAAAGCATTTACACATACAACGCCTCTGCAATCCCTTAGGCTCAACGGCAGATCGCGGCGGATAAAAAAGTACACAAAAGCATTTACAAACGCCCGCTTTTCTGTTACAATTAAGATATGTTCAAAATGTGGGGCAAAATAATCAAGGACGGCAGAATAGTCAGGCAGGTAACTTACGCGCGCACGGATAAGTTTGCGTACTCGTCATTTTTCAATTACCTCGCGGATATATGCGAGCAGTTGGATATCGCCACGCCTGTACTTCTTAAAACGCACATATTCAATTATGCCAAGTTTAACACGGTAAAATTTATTCCCCGTGACTTTGCCGAACACGTCGATTTCGACAGGCTCGTCATCGAAAATATTACGGTGTGACAAAACGCCGCGCGTCGTGCGCGGCCGCCGCGGCGCGTGCCGGGGCATTATAAAGGAGGGAGAACAATATATTATGGATAAGACGCAGAGGGACATAGTTTCCATACTCACGGCCGATTCGCGGGCGGGGGCGGATAAGATAGCCGCAATGCTAGGCATTTCGGTTGAGGAGGCCGCCGCGCAGATAAAGCGGCTCGAAGACGACGGCGTAATAGTCAAGTATACCGCCATAGTCAACGAGGACGCCTTTGAAGAGGACAACGTGGAAGCGCTCATCGAAGTAAAGGTCACGCCCAGCCGCGGCACGGGATTCGATTCCATCGCCGGGGAGATCGCCGCCCACAACGAGGTTAAAAACCTCTATCTCATGTCGGGGGCATACGATCTCGCGGTTATAGTTTCGGGGCGCTCGCTCAAGGCCATTTCGCGCTTTGTTTCGGAGCGCATCTCCACTTACGAAAACGTTCTCTCCACGGCCACGCACTTCATTTTAAAAAAGTACAAGGTCGAAGGCGCGCTCATGAAGCGGGGCGACGGCGTTGAAAGGCTCTCCGTACAGCCGTAACCGTTGCGCGACGCAATGCTGATCACCTCTTCCGCGCGCGGTATCTCGGCCGTAGTGTGACTGCCCGGCAATACCCCGCTGCTGTCAGGCTTTGAGATTTCTCCATGCGTTCGGCCTGCGGCCTCGCTTAGTCGAAATGACGGGAAGGGGAAATCAAGTCGAATCGACGTGGGATAACCGAACTTTGAGATTTCTCCGCTGCGGCGCATAAATGCGCCTCCGGTCGAAATGACAGAGGGGGCGGTTAAAATATTAAAGACAATGTTCGGGAAAGCCCCTACAATGTCATCTTGAGCGCAGTCGAAAGATCTCGAAGTTTGGGTAAGCGCGGCAATATAATTTATACAAACCCTTTCGGCTTGCTTTGCAAGCCACTTCCCCTTGGCAGGGGCAGCTTGATTGCAGTGTTGTTGCTTTGGGTAATGCCTTATTGCAACCGTACTTTGAGATTTCTCCGCTCGCTGCGCTCGGTCGAAATGACAGAGGGGGCGGTCGAATATTATAGAGATGATGTTTGGTAAAGCCCTTACTATGTCATCTTGAGCGCAGTCGAAAGATCTCGAAGCCGGGGTAAGCGCGGCAGTATTATTTGATTAAAGTCTTGTTGCATCTGGACTTTGAGATTTCTCCGCTGTGGCGCATAAATGCGCCTCCGGTCGAAATGACGGGGGGGCGAGAGAACGAGCTTTGAGATTTCTCCATGCATTCGCTGCCGCTCACTTAGTCGAAATGACAAAAAGGGTGGGGCGTATGTATGGCCGTGCCTGCGCGGCATGATTGGCAGATAAAGCACGGCGCCAAAATCGTGGTAAAAATTATGCGATCGTTTATAAACAGGCGCTCGGCCGAACTCAAGCCGAGCGGCATAAGAAAATTTTTCGATATAGTTTCCGAAATGGAGGGGGCCATCTCACTGGGCGTGGGCGAGCCCGATTTTGTCACGCCGTGGTCGATACGCGACGCCGCCATCCGTTCGGTAAAGAGGGGGCTCACGCAGTACACGGGCAACCGCGGCCTCCCCGAACTGCGCAAAAACATCTGCCGCTACCTGGACGAGCGGTTCAGCGTGCCTGCCTCCCCCGAACACACCATAGTCACCGTCGGCGCCAGCGAGGCCATAGATCTCGTCCTCCGCGCCGTGTGCGAGGAGGGGGACGAAATTTTGGTGCCCGAGCCCTGCTACGTCTCCTATGCGCCCTCCATAGCGCTTTCCGGCGGCACGCCCGTACCCGTAAAGTGCGTGGCCGAAAACGATTTCATCCTCACGCCCGAACAGCTCTCCGCGGCCGTAACCCCCTCGACCAAGGCGATAATTTTAGCCTATCCAAACAACCCCACGGGCGCTGTAATGACAAGGAGTCAGCTCGAAGCGCTGATCCCCGTGATAGAGGCGCACGACCTCCTTGTCATATCCGATGAGATTTACGCCGAACTCACGTATATGGGCAGGCACGTCTCCATAGCCTCGCTGGGCAATATGTCGGAGCGGACGGTGTATATCGGCGGTTTTTCCAAGGCCTTCGCCATGACGGGCTGGAGGGTGGGTTTCGTCTGCGCCCCGCCCGAGATAGACGAAGCCATGTTCCGCATTCACCAGTACACCATAATGTGCGCGCCGCGGGTAAGCCAGCACGCCGCAAACGCCGCCCTTGCGGAGGGCTTTGCGGACGGGTTTTCCGTCGTGGGCGAGATGGTGGAAGAGTACTTCCGCCGCGGGCGGTTTCTCGCCAACGCCTTCAATTCCATGGGGCTCGGGTGCTTTCTTCCCAAGGGGGCTTTCTACGTGTTTCCCTCCGTGGCACGCCTCGGCATGACGGGCGAAGAGTTTGCCAACGGACTTTTGAAGGAGCAGAAAGTTGCCGTGGTGCCCGGCTCGGCCTTCGGCGAAGCGGGGCTCTGCCACGTGCGCTGTTCTTATGCCACTGGCATGGAGCAGCTCTCCGAGGCGATAGACAGGATCTCCCGCTATGTGGACGGCATCAGGAAGAAAGTGTAAGGCGGCAGGGAAGGCATTTTTCGGCGCATATTTTACATATTTAAAAATGTGCAATGCGCGCTCTAAATAATTGACAAAATTTTGTTCACACTATATAATAGGTGTACGATAAAAAGAGTTGAGTCGATATGTGGCCGGATTAAAATTCGTCCACATATCTTTTGTTTATTTTATATCAAAGAGGTAATAAAAATAAAATGTCAGAACAGTTTGTAATGACTCAGAAAAACCTTGACGACCTTAAAAATGAGCTTGAATATCTCGTCAAAACCAAGCGTCCCGAAATTATCGAGCGCATCGCCGAGGCCCGTTCCCACGGCGACCTTTCGGAAAACGCCGAATACGACGCCGCCCGCGAAGAGCAGCGCTCCAACGAGGGCAAGATAGCCGAGATAGAGTATCAGATCAAAAACGCCGTCGTTCAGGAGGAGATAACGGATAATTCCTATGTCCACCTCAACTCCGTGGTTACGGTCTACGACGAGGAGTTCGGCGAGGAAGCCACCTACACAATCTCTTCCGTCACCGACGTGGACGTGATGAACGGCAAGATCTCTTCGGAATCGCCCGTGGGCGCCGCGCTCATGCGCCGCAAGAAGGGCGAAGAGGTGCTCGTCGCCTCGCCCGAGGGCGAATACAAGCTGAGGATACTCAACATAAGATAAAGCCGCTTTTTGGCATAAAAAAATAGTTCAGCCCCGCGGCCGCTCCTGCGGCCGCGGGGCAACTAAAAACGGGGCGAATGAAGAATGCGCGGCGGATATGCCGCAAATAAATGTTTCACATTAAACAAAAGGGGATATTTTATGGCAGAGGAAAACATCATAAACACCGCCGAAGAGGAACGGGAGCTCGCCGAACAGGCGCGCATCCGCCGCGAAAAACTTGCAAAGCTCGTATCCGAGGGCAAAAATCCCTACGAAAAGACGCTCTACGCCGTCGATGCCGACAGCGTCTATATAAAGGAGCACTTCGGGGAGCTGGAGGGCAAGGAAGTCTCCATCGCGGGCAGGCTCATGTCCCGCCGCATAATGGGCAAGGCGTCCTTTTCGCACATCTCCGACCGCGACGGCCTCATTCAGGTATACGTTAAGAGGGACGACGTCGGCGAAGAGGACTATATGTCCTATAAAAAGGATTACGACATAGGCGACATCGTCGGCGTAAAGGGATTTGTGTTCAAGACGCAGACGGGCGAAATTTCGGTGCACTGCAACCATATCGAGATGCTCTCCAAGTCTCTCCGTCCTCTGCCCGAAAAGCAGCACGGCCTGACAAATATGGATCTCAGGTATCGCCAGCGCGATCTCGACCTCATCGTCAATCCCGAAGTCCGCAAGACCTTTATCGCCCGTTCAAGGATATTAAAGGAGATACGCGCCTATCTCGACGGCCGCGGATATCTCGAAGTTGATACCCCCGTGCTGAACACGCTGGAAATCGGCGCCGCCGCACGCCCCTTCAAGACGCACCACAACGCCCTGGATATAGATATGTACCTCAGGATAGAGACGGAGCTCTACTTAAAGCGTCTCATAGTCGGCGGACTGGAGAGGGTGTACGAAGTGGGGCGCATCTTCCGCAACGAGGGCATGGACGCCTTCCACAATCCCGAATTCACCACCGTGGAGATGTACCAGGCCTACACCGATTACAAGGGCATGATGGATCTCATCGAGGATATGTACAAGACCATTGCGCTCAACGTGTGCGGCAGCACAAAGATAAATTATCAGGGTGTCGAAATTGATATGGGCGCGCAGTGGAAGAGAATGACCATGAAGGAGGCCGTAAAGGCCGCCTGCGGCGCCGACTACGACAGCTGGAGCGATGACGAGTCCGCCCGCAGATGCGCAAAGGAGCTCAATTGCGAAGTGCCCGAAGGCGAAAACGCCACAAAGGGGCATGTGCTCATTGCCCTCTTCGACGAGTTTGTGGAGCACACTCTCGTTCAGCCCACCATAATCTATGATTACCCCGTGGAAAATTCCCCCCTTGCCAAGCGCAAGCCCTCCGATCCCGCCTTCACAGAAAGGTTCGAATACTTCATCTGCGCGCACGAATTCGGCAACGCCTTCTCCGAACTCAACGATCCCATCGATCAGAAGGCGCGCTTCGTAAAACAGGCGGAAGAGAAGAGGCGGGCCGAACCCTCCTGTAATGCGCAGGTGGATGAAGATTTCGTCACCGCCCTCGAATACGGCCTGCCCCCCACGGGCGGCCTCGGAATGGGCGTCGATCGCCTCGTAATGCTCCTGACGGACAGCGCCACAATAAGGGATGTAATCCTCTTCCCCACCATGAAGCCTAAAAAGTAAAAGTTTGCTCTGCGCGGCCTGCAAGTTGCAGGCCGCGCAATCAGCTTGTGCCGCATTGAATAAAACCCTTTCGGCTTGCCGTGCAAGCCGCTTCCCCTTGGCAGGGGCAGCTCTATTGCGGCGGGATTATTTGTAGCGCCTTGTTGTAGCCCGGCCTTGAGATTTCTCCGCTCGCTTTGCTCGGTCGAAATGACA
>CALVLX010000040.1 GCA_944341195.1 uncultured Clostridia bacterium | reverse complement strand
ACACATCTCAAAGTACGGGCAAGTGCGGCAGCATTGCCCGTTTAACTTAAACTACCGACAGGCGCAGCCGGGCATACATGCCCGGCTGCGCCCATAAAAATCATCTTGCATTTTGTAAAATATTTTTGATGTCGGCGGCGTAGAGCACCTTTGCGCTGCCCTTTTTTCCGCCTGCGGCCGCCGCGCAGCTTTCCGCCATGAACGCAATCTGTTCATCGGTGGGGGCCACGCCGAGTTCGGCAAAGTTTGTGGGCATGTTTATATCGCGGAGGAAGGCTGTGAAGGCCTCTATGCCCTTGCGCGCTATGCCCTCGCAAGTGCCGCTGGGGCGTATGCCCATGACGTGCACGGCAAAGCGGTGGAAGCGCTTTACGCAGTCTTTATATACGTATTCCGCCCAGGCCGGCCACACGGCGGCCAAACCCGCGCCGTGGGATACGTCGAACAGGCCGCTGATCTCGTGTTCGATGCCGTGCACCGCCCAGTCGCCGCCGTCGTTGCCGCAACCCGTCAGGCCGTTGTGCGAGAGCGCGCCCGCCCACATTATCTCCGCGCGGGCATCGTAATCGCGCGGTTTGGACATTAGTATGCGCGCATTGGCGATGACTGTGCGCATGAGACCTTCGGCAAGGCTGTCGGTTATCTCCATCGTGCCGCCCGAAGTGAAGTACCGCTCCATGGTGTGCATGAGTATATCCGTGCAGCCGCATGACGTCTGGTAGGCGGGCAGGGTGTAGGTCAGTTCGGGATTCATCACGGCAAAGCGGGGGCGGCAGAGATTGCTGTTGCAACCCCTCTTTATGAATGCGCCGCCCTCCTCCTTTGAGATGACGGAAGAATTGCTCATTTCGCTGCCCGCGGCGGCTATGGTGAGCACCACGCCCAGGGGAGCGCAGGCCGCGGGGGTGCGCCTGCCCTCGTAAAAATCCCACACGTCGCCTTCGTTGGTAATGCCGTAGGCGATGGCCTTGGCGCTGTCTATTACGGAACCGCCGCCGACGGCGAGAATGAAGTCCACTCCCTCGCGCCGGCAGAGTTCTACGCCTTCGCGCACGAGCGAAAGTCGGGGATTGGGCTTTACGCCGCCGAGTTCGGCCATGCCTGCCCCCGCCTCCCTGACGGCCGAACGGACGACGCTCAACAGTCCGCTCCTTTCGGCGCTTCCGCCGCCATAGTGCAACAGCACCTTTTTGGCGCGCTGCTTTGAGATGAGACCGGCAAGTTTACTTTCGCTGTTCCTGCCGAAGGCGACTTCGGTGGGCGCGAAGTAAGTGAAATCGTACATATTAAATTACCCCTTATCGTTTTTATAATTAAATTGTACTATAAAGTTTTGCAATAATCAACAGAAAGTTGACACATTCCCGACGGAAAAGTATAATTAATGCGAAAGTAAGGCCAGTTGAGCCGCGCCGCCGCGTAAAACGCGCCTGCTCAAGATGACATGTATGAACCCTGCCAAACATAATCTTCCTGTCATTTCGGAGCACAACATTTCTGTTATTCCGACTTGATTTCCCTTTCATGTCATTCCGACCGTGCCCCTTTCCCGGCATTCCGATCGTGCCCCTTTCCCGGCATTCCGATCGCGCGCTTTTTGCTGTCATTTCGACCAAGTGAGCGACAGCGAACGCATGGAGAAATCTCGAAGCCGGATTCTCCCTATGTCATTTCGACCGAAGGCGCTCTTATGCGCCGAAGCGGAGAAATCTCAAAGCCGGATTCTGCTTATGCCATTCCGCCCATTTTAAGCTGAACGGGCGGAAAACTTCGATGCTATTGCGCGGATAATACCGCCTTAACCATTTTACAACGACATTTTGCCGCCCTGCGGCAACTCATCCGCACACGCAGTGCGCATTTAAACGGAGCAGCATATGAAAAAACTCATAAAAGTAATATTCACGGGCGGAACGATAGGCAGCGCCGCCAGGAACGGGCGGGTTGACCTTGACGAGGGCGCCAACAGGCGGCTTTTGGAGATGTACCGCGCGGAGCGCAGGGACGACGTGGAGTTTGACTGCGAAGAACCCGTGTCCATGTTAAGCGAAAACGTACACGAAGAGCAATTGGAGGCCATATATACCGCGGTAAAGGCCGTGGACGCGCGCAAATACGACGGCATAATAGTGACGCACGGCACGGACTCGCTGTGCATAAACGCCCACTATTTTGCGCTGACTCTGTGCGACAGAGGCCTGCCCATAGTGCTCGTATCCTCCCTCTATCCCCTGGACGACGAGAGGCAGAACGGGCTGAAAAACTTTGCGGCGGCCGTCGATTTCATCGAAAAGGGCAACGCGAAGGGCGTGTTTGTGGCCTTTGCCAACGGCAACAGCCCCGCGGAGATACACCTTGCCAGCCGCATGATGTTCTGCGACCAGCTGACGGGCTGGTACAGGAGTGTTTTGGGCGAGAGCCTTGCCGTGGTGGAGGGCGGCGAAGTAAAGTATCTGCTCAACGCCTCCATGCCCTCGCCCGCCGAACTTTCGCTAACGAGAAAGAGGGCCGTTGCCCCCGATATATGCCGCGACGTAATGCTTATAACCGCCCGTTCGCTGCTCAATTTTTCGCTCTATGATTTTGACAGGCGCGCCCCGCGAGCGGTCGTTTTGGAGCCCTACCACAGCGACACGGTGTGCACCACTGGCAGCAACCTCAACTTTAAGAAGTTTGCCGACTACTGCAGGCGGAGGGGCGTGGAAGTTGTGATAGCTTCAGTTGACAGCCGCTCCAACGTGTACGCCAGCGCCGTGGGACTGCCCGAGAGCGTCATCTGCGCATACGACGAATGCACCGAGAGCGCGCTGACAAAGGTGATGTGCGCGCTGGGAGCGGGGCTCTCCGCCGGGGCGTATCTTAAAGACAACATATTTTTTGAAAAACTGAGGAGGGACGCCTAGGGCGCGTCTTCCCGTCAAAGAGGCCGCAATATGCGGCATATAAAGGGGGTAACACATGAGCGACTACCAGCCCACCATATTTGAAAGCGGCGTGCCGCAGCCGCTTGCGGAGAGACTGCGGCCGAGGGATCTGGACGAATTCTGCGGGCAGGAACACCTCCTCGGCGAGGGCAAGATACTGCGCAGGATAATAGAGAGCGACGCCGTGGGCTCGATGATATTCTGGGGCCCGCCCGGCGTGGGAAAGACGACGCTGGCGCGCATCATAGCGCACAGAACGAGGGCGAAATTTATCGACTTTTCGGCCGTGACGAGCGGCATAAAGGAGATAAAGGGCGTAATGGAACAGGCCGAGAGCGCCAGAAGATACGGACAGAAGACCATAGTGTTTGTGGATGAAATTCACCGCTTCAACAAGGCGCAGCAGGACGCCTTTTTGCCCTACGTTGAAAAGGGCAGCATAATCCTGATAGGCGCTACGACGGAAAACCCCTCCTTTGAGGTCAACGGGGCGCTGCTTTCGCGCTGCAAGGTGTTTGTGCTGCGCGCGCTGGAGACGGGCGACCTCGTAAAACTTTTAAAGCGCGCCCTCACGGACGAACGCGGCTTCGGCGGCAAAAACATTGCAGTTGAAGACGACCTTCTGGAAATTATCGCCAACTTTGCCAACGGCGATGCGCGCAGCGCGCTCTCCACGCTGGAGATGGCCGTGCTCAACGGCGATGCGGACGGCGACGAAATAACCATAACAAAGGACACGGTGGAACAGTGCACTTCGCGCAAGTCGCTGCTGTACGACAAGAAGGGCGAAGAGCACTACAACCTGATATCCGCGCTGCACAAGTCGATGCGCAACTCCGATCCCGACGCGGCCGTATACTGGTTGGCGCGTATGCTGGAGGCGGGCGAAGATCCCGTGTACGTTGCGCGCAGGGTGACGAGATTTGCGAGCGAGGACATAGGCCTTGCCGATCCGCGCGCCCTCTCCGTTGCGGTGGACGCCTTTGAAGCGTGCAGACTGATAGGTATGCCCGAATGTTCCGTCCACCTCACCGAGGCCGTGGTATACATGTCGCTGGCGCCCAAGTCCAACGCGCTCTACGCAGCCTACGAGAGCGCCAAGCGCGACGCGCTTAATATGCTCTCCGAACCCGTGCCGCTCGTAATACGCAACGCGCCCACAAAACTCATGAAGGAACTGGACTACGGCAAGGGATACCAGTATGCCCACGACAGTGCCGAAAAGCTGACAAACATGCAGTGCCTGCCGGACAGCCTTTTAGGCAGGCGCTACTACCGCCCCGACGGCAAGGGCGAGGAGGGCGAACTCAAAGACAGACTAGAGCGCATACTCGAATGGAAAAAACGCCACGCCCCCTCTCCCCCTCGCGATGATAAAAAGTAACCCCTCCGCAGACCGGAGCGCTTGCTCCCCGCGCATATCGCGCGGCGCATTGAGGACATAAAACGGCGGGCGCCGCGGCATGGATATGCCGCGGCGCCCTGTTGCTTTATCCGGGATGCCGTTAACTATTAAACGGATACATTTTCATGCCGCCGCGCGCTCTGCGCCGCGGCAGACGCGCAGCCTACACCTCATCGGGCGGCTGGCCGACATGCGCCGCCCACTTGCAGCCGCCGAAGGCGAATTCCGAAAACTCCGCCGCAAAGGAGGAATCTTCGGGACTGCACGCATAGATCCCGAACGGCACGACGCCCGTTGCGCAGGGCATGTGGCAGATGCGCATCTGGCTGAAGTTGACGCCGTCGAAGGAGCACTCCACGCACAAATCACAGCCGCGGCGGCTGAGCCTGTACCAGACGGTATCGACGGACGAATCTATGGCAGTAGTCGCCCAGTCGGAGTACCCGCCGACGGTAACAACGCTGCCGAGGTGAGCGAAGCGCTCGTTTTCGTACTCCACGGAGGCCTTGAGCCAGTTATCTTCGTTAAAATAGACGACTACGCCACACTGATCGAAACGGCGGACGCTTTTGAAATGCGTCTTTACCGTGAACGAAAAGAACTGTTCCTCCGTAGAAGACTGCAGCACGGGCGCATTGTCGTTGCAGAAGCCGTAATAGGTGCGCTGCCACAAGTCGGTGTGCGGCGCGGTAGTCACGGTTATTTTTTTGCCGTCGCACACACAGGCCGAAGGCGAGCGCGTCCACACCCACTCGCGCCCGATGAGATTTATTTTTTGCATTGTTCTACCTCCATGATGTATATATTTGACGGCAATATTATGATGATTAAATAATACTCCCGCACGTACCCGCGCTCTGAATTATTTCGGTTCGCCGCGTAAAAGCGCGACCGCTCAAGACGGCAAGACCGCTCTTACCCTTACTTTGAGATCTTTCGACTGCGCTCAAGATGACATTGCCGGGGTTTTCCGAACGTCGGCTTTTTCTAACGTTTTGCCCGCGCCCCTTTTTCTGCCGTTTCGACCAATTTTCCCCCTGTCATTTCGTCCAGCCCTCCCCTGTCATTTCGACTGAAGCGCGCATACTGCGCGCGGAATGGAGAAATTTCAAAGCGGGGTGCTCCGTCATTCCGACCGGGCGGAGAAATCTCAAAGCCCGTCTGCGATAAGCCGCTATGAAGCAACCCTGCCGCCACCGTTGCCGCCTTTAAATCTTTCTGGAGGGGTGGCAGCAGAAATAGATTATCTGCCATTCGGCGGCGAGCGACGAGAGAAAGGCCGCCGCCCTTGCCATGTGATCTTCGTCGAGATCGGCAAAGGGATCATCGAGGACGACGAAGGGGCGGTCGGATGGAAACAGACTTTCGGCGAGGGCCATGCGGAAGCACAGCCCCACCGCGGCGCGCTGTCCCGAAGAGAGATGACCTTCTTCGCGCAGGCGGCCGCCGCCTTCGAGCGTCACTTCATAATTTTTGCCCATGCCCACGCTTCCGCCCGGAGAGGAGTGCAGCATTGCGCAGTAGCGCGAAAAGGCGTTTGCGACGGGCGCGGCGTATATTTCGCCCAGCTCCTCGCCCGCCCTGCGGATGAACATTGCCGCGGCAGTATATGCCGAATACTGCCTTCTGCGTTCGGCAAGCTCCGCGCGGACGTCATCCAGCGCGGCCAGCCTTTCATCCAGCCCCTCTATAAGGGCTTCATCGCACGATATATCGCGGTCAACCGCCGCAAGTCTGCGGCGGAGCGTTTCCGCATCCTCGCCGCTCTGCGCAGACCTGTCGCATCCCTCGCGGAAGAGCATGGCCTCCCCCTCCTCTATTTCGCGCTTGAGTGCGGCATATTCGGTCGCGTCGCGCTCCATGCCGGCCGCCGCCACGGCGGCGGATACGCCCGTGAGGTTGTACTTTTTGAGCACGCCCTCCGCATCGGTGCGGGCGGCGGGATGTCTTTTACCCAGAACAAGTATGCCCAAGGTTGCGGCGGCAAACAGCACACCCGCGCACAGCGCGGCAACGCCGACAAGCACGCTGAAGAACATGAACGCTATGCCGGCGGCGATGAGCAGGGACGACAGCGCGAATGAGAGCGCGGCGGGCAGGCGCATGTTGTTCTTTGCGCCCCCGTCCTTGCGGGGCGCGCCGCCGCAGAGGGCGGCTATCTCTTCGGCCGAGGGCAGCCCGGCGGGGTAGGAAGCGAGTATGCGCGCGGCGCGCTCCCTCTTGTAGTCCAGTTCGGCGGCCAGCCTGTCCCTTTGGCTCTGCGGGCGGCCTTCCGCAGACGGAACGCGGGGAAGGCGCGAACATATGGCGGCGCGCTCGGCGTACTTTTCGCCCAGCCGGGCGGACACGGCGTTGATGTTGGCTATCTCCGCGGAGAGCTGTTTTTCAGACTGTTCAAGCGCTGGTATCAGCCCTTTACCGCCCCTGCCCTGCAAATTTTTGGCCGCTCTTTCGAGGACTGCGGCCGCGCTCTCGGCGGCGTTTTCGCCGTCCTCGGGACTGTTGTAATCGCCCAGCCGCGCAACTATTCCGCCCGTGGGGGAGAGTTCGCCTTCAACCCCGGAGATGAAGAGAGTGCGCTCGAAGGACTGCGCGTCCAGCCCGAACACGGCAACGCCCGGCTCGCGCCCCGCAAATTCGCGCGTGACGGCGCCGTTGCGGTAGACGGTGACGCAATCGCCCGAAGAGCCTTCGAAAAAGCGCTCTATGCGGTAATCTGCGCCCTTCCACTCAAACTGCACGTTGCCGCCGAATGCCCCGCCCGAAAAGGGGCGGTATCGGCGGCGGGCGTTGAATCTGGAGCGCGCGGTAGCGGCGGGCAGGCCGTAAAACGCGGCCTTGATGAAGTCGGCAAGCGTGGTCTTGCCCCCGCCGTTGGGCGAACAGAAGGTGTTGAGCCCCTCCGAAAAGGTGAAGTCGCACGAGTGCAGAGCGCCGAAATTTTCGATATGACAGCTTATTAGTTTCACAGTTGGTTCCCCCTACCCGCAAGGGCCTTGAGTCCGGCGGAAATTATGCGCGATTTTTCCTCCGCCGAATATTCCCCTGCGGCCGTGACGGCGCGCACGAACGCGCCGCGCAGGCTGTTTTCGGAGCCGATCGAGGATATGTCCTCCGCCGCGCAGGTGTTATCCCTGACGCTGACGAGGTAGTAGCCGGCCTCCAGCTCCTTCTGCACGTCGCAGGCGAGTTCGGAGCTGTCGAACGTCACCTCGCCCGTGAGCGTTAACCGCAGCATATCCTTGGGCGAACGCGGACAGGCCGACGACGCGAACCTCACGGCCGACGCCCAGTCGGGACAGCCGGAGAGGTCGCAGGAGTAGTCGAGCACCGTGCGCGCGGCCGAGGGAACGAAGGTGTACTCCGCGCCGCCGGGGGCGCAGGCGAGGGAGATATACCCCTTTTGCCCGGGCTCATCGAAGCCGCGCGGTTCAAGACAGCCGCAGTAGGCGTACACCCCGCGCCCGTCCAGCCGCCCGCTCGCGAAGGAGTGGACGTGGCCGAGGGCGAGATAATCTATGTTTTTGCCGCGCAGGCGCGAAAGGACGATATTGCCCGCACCCTCGCTTTCGGCCGTCTGGCCGTGTAGCATGACTATGTTGAACTTTGAAGAGTCCAGAGAGAGCGTGGAATAGAGCGAACGGCAGTTTTCTTCGCACAGCTCTATTCCTGCCACGACGACGTTGCCGAAGGAGTAGTACGTCCACTCGCGGGAGAAGGTCTTTAAATTTTCCAACTCCTCGGTGTAGCTCTCCTCGGTGTCGTGGTTGCCGCGGAGGTACAAAAACTGCACCCCGGGGTGAGCCTTTACGACGCCGTAAAAATATTCCTTGTCCTTTTTTAACGGGCGGGACGTATCGAATGCGTCGCCGCAGACGAGCACGGCGGCACAGCCGCCCGCAGAGGCGGCCGAGGCCACGGCGCCGAAGGCGGCGCGCAGTTCGCGGCGGCGCTCTTCGCGCTTTTGCGACGGCAGATGCGAAGTGAACGCCGAGCCGAGGTGCATATCGGCACAGTGTATAAATTTTATCATTCTACCTCCCTCTCCGCGCGCGGCGCACGGCATGTGCTTTGCCGCCGCGAAGGCAAAGATTGTATCCGCCCCGACGGGGAGCGGAACTCGCCCGCCCTCCCAGGTAAACACAGGGGGACGGGGTATGTATACCTTATTCTGCATTTAGAAGACGGCGCGGAGCGCCCGCTCCGCCGCCACATAAATTATACCGTTGACGCGGCGGCATGTCAATAATCTGCGCGCAGGTTGCCGATATGTGCCGCCCGCCCGTTTACAAACGGACAAAAATGAGTTATAATACGTGCAAGGAGGAAAAAATAATGCAATACTTTAAACTTAACAACGGCGTCGAGATGCCCGCGCTGGGGCTGGGAGTATTTCAGATACCCGACAGCGGGACGTGCAGGCGGACAGTTCTGCAGGCGCTGGAGACGGGCTACAGACACATCGACACGGCGGCGGCTTACATGAACGAACGCGCCGTGGGCGAGGCGATAAGAGAGAGCGGCATACCAAGGCGGGAACTCTTTATAACTACAAAACTGTGGGTGCAGGACATGAGTTATAACGGGGCGCGGGAGGCAATGGCGCGCTCGATGGAAAACCTCGGGCTGGACTACCTCGATCTCTACCTCATTCACCAGCCCATGGGCGATTACCACGGCGCATACCGCGCCATGGAGGAGGCCTGCCGCGAAGGGACGCTCAAGGCCATAGGCGTGAGCAATTTTTATCCCCACATACTGGCCGACCTCTGCGAGACGG
>CALVLX010000039.1 GCA_944341195.1 uncultured Clostridia bacterium | reverse complement strand
CCGGCAAGAACGACAGGAAAAAGAGGCACATTGAAATGACAGATGATAAGAAATTATTCTTTTCATAAACTTATTATTGCCGCGCGACCGCACATGCAACTGCCCGCCGCGCTCCCGGCGCGGCGGGCAGATATAATTTAAAGTGCATTATAAAAAATTTCCTGCGCGCCCTGGTGCAGCGCCGGCATAAATTTAAAGCATATCGCCCGGATGTGCCCGGGGCACGACGCCCCGCACCGCGGTTACGTATGTAAGGAACGCCTTACAATACGACTGTAAGGAATTTCTTGACTACTCTATTGTCTTTAACATATCGAGGGCGGCGCGGATGACGTCGTCCATGTCATAATATCTGTACTGCCCCAGTCTGCCGCCGAAGATGACGTTTTCTTCGCCCGAGGCGAGGGATCTGTACCTTTCGTAGAGTTCGCCGTTCTTTTTGTCGTTAACGGGGTAATAGGGTTCGTCGCCCGGCTTCCATTCCGAGCTGTATTCGCGCGAGATGACCGTCTTGGGGAGGTCGTTGCCCTCCTCGTCCTTGCCGAACTCAAACCACTTGTGTTCGATTATCCTCGTCCAGGGAGTTTCCCTGTCAGTATAGTTGACGGCGGCGTTGCCCTGGAAGTTGGGTTTATCCAGAAGGGCATTTTCAAACCTGACGGAGCGGTACTCCAGGGGGCCGAAGCAGAAATCGAAGTATTCGTCTATCGCGCCCGTATAGATTATTTTTTTGGCTATATCCTTGAGTTGCGCCCTCTCCTTGAGGTAATCGCAGTTTAAACGCACCTCTATGCCGGAGAGCATGTTTTCCACCATCTTTGTATAGCCGCCCACGGGAATGCCCTGATAGCGGTCGTTGAAGTAGTTGTTATCGAATGTGTATCTTACGGGCAGACGGCGGATGATGAATGCGGGCAGTTCCCTGCAATCCCTTCCCCACTGCTTTTCCGTGTAGCCCTTGACGAGCTTATTATAGATGGTCTTGCCCACGAGATTTATCGCCTGCTCTTCGAGATTGGCAGGGTTTTCCTTAAAGCTCTCGCCTATCTCCGCGGCGATGCGGGCGGCCGCCTCCTCGGGGGTGAACACATCCGGCCAGAGCTTTGTGAACGTGTTCATGTTGAAGGGGAGATTGTAGCACTCGTCCCTGTAGCGCGCGACGGGACAGTTGACGAAGTTATTGAACTCGGCAAAGCTGTTGACATAATCCCACACCTCTCTATCGGACGTATGGAATATATGCGCGCCGTAGACGTGGACGTTTATGCCTTCGACCTTGCGCGTATACACATTGCCGGCGATGTTAGGGCGCTTATCGATGACGAGCACCTTTTTGCCCCGCTTATTGAGTTCGTGCGCGCAGACGGCCCCGTAGAGTCCGCTGCCCACTATTAAATAATCGTACATAACATTTTCCTCACGTGGATTACAAAATTTAAAAATTACAGATATACCCGCAGAAATGTGTTCATCTGCCAAGGATTTTAATTTTTATGAAATTTGCCAGCCTGTTTCTCCATGCTGACAGAAACGCAAACGCCCCCGTCCGCCATATTCCCATTGTGGTGGGAATGATTTTTATTGCTCCCTTATATTGCTTTTTTACGCGGTTAAGAGTTTTATAGTAACTTTTATCGAGCGAACTACCCGGCGAAAAGTGATATACTTTTAACGGAAACAGCAGAACGGGCTTATTTTCCACCGCACAGCGGAGGCAATATTCCACGCCGTACAAATGCCATGTGTTGCCATAATCGGCAAAGCCTGTGAATGTTTGCCTTTGGACGATGAGCAAGCATTCATCGAGCGTATCCACAGCGCGGACGATACCGTTTTCGGTGCCGGCGATCTCCTGATTCCTGCCCTGGAGAACGGACGAATAAATATTGCGTGTAAGCAGCGAAATCCCGGCCACGCCGGCCATACCGAACCGATAACCGGCGCACAATTCCCCGAGCCGCAGAAAGAAATCATCAGTCATAAGAGATATATCCTGATGGGCAAACACGAGAAAATCGCCCTTTGCGAGAGAGGCGCCGTAGTTGAGTGCCTGCGAAGCGCTGCCGAATTTATATTCGGCGCAATCGAGAGCAATGAGTTCATAGTCCCCTCCCGACTGACGCGAAAGCGAAGCCTTTAACATTGAATTGAATTTATTTTCGTCATTGTAGACGCAGATAACAGAAAACATATCGATATAAAATACGCAAAAGGCCGGCGGGCTTTGAAGCGCTATGAATTCTTTTTCCCGGCGAACAGACGGCCGATATTGCCAAACAGTTCCGCAAGGCTCCTATGATAAATTACAAAATAGACAACAAGAGCACAACCGTATGCCAGGCACGCCCACCAGCGCGTGAGCAGCCTGACGGAGACGACAAACACCACCGTTATCGCAATTTCTATGATAAAATCCGCCGTCATATTCTTTTTTATTATGAGCGAGACTATAATCTCCGAGCATACAGAATGAGCTATTATGACGGCCACGACGGAGTAGAGAATAAAATCGAGATTGCAAAGAACATATGCGCCGACAGCGAAGAGCACTATGCCTACAAGCACAGAGATTATATTTATGACGAGCATAGTCCGCTCCCTGCGATAGGCCTTGAGGTAATTATTCGTAAGGAGATTAACCTTAGCAGAGAAGATTATCAAGGGAAGCAGCACGCCGAGGAAGACAAGACTTTCGCTGTAATTGGGGAGCCATATTTCCAGAATCCAACAGCCCGGAAAATAAAATATCATCACAAAAAACAGCAGCATCGAGACGGCGTTGCGTATTTTTTTATAGACTTCGGGCAGATCCCCTTCGTTCATGCGCTTGAGGGAAGGAAAAAGCACTACGCTGAGCGCCGTGACAAAGGTGAGAAAGACGTTGGAAACGCTGAAACTGAACGAAACCTGACCGAACACGAGCTCATCCCAGTTCCACTGTACAAACATCTTTGCCGCGCTTATGAGCAGAATCGACGAAAAATTTGCCACCATAAGCATCATGCCGGACGACACGTTGCGCCAACATTCCTTAAACGCTTCCGCCGCAGGATATATTTTGCCGAAGTACATTCCACGGTTAAAAAACGACCACACAAACGAGCAGAACGCATCGCCCAGCAGATCGGCTATGCAATACCAGTAAAAATCGTTGACGCCGCAAGCAAGAAGTATTATGACTATCAGGGCATATGTGGCGCGCTGGACTATAATGAGTCCAGCATATTGCGTTATTCTGTTTGTTATCTGGAATGTATACGAAGTGTAGCCGAAGATGTTTTTTACCGTTATGCCCACGGAGACGAGCACGACTATAACAGCCGTGACACAGCTGTCGATAAAAAATGAAGAGATGAGACAGCCGGCTATGGTGCAGACGGCGTTGAACGCGAGCAGAATATTGAACTGCGAGCGCACACGCGGTTTATCTATTTCGTCATAGTTATACTGCGAATATCTCAACACGAGGCCGTCGAGCAATCCGAACTGAAACACGCCCGTATACCCTACATAGAGAACATATATCTGCCAATACGAATACTGGTATTCATCGATGAATTTGGGGACGATAAAACCCAGCACAAAGCTGGTTATTATGGAGACAGCCTGTGCCGCGAGAGATATTATTAAGTTTGCCGCAAATTTTCTGCCCGAAATTTTTGTTGCCATCTGAAAATTATATCTCCGCACACGCAGACCGCCGCAAAGACACGTCAGTCGTGCAACAGAGCCGGAAATCCGGCAATGAGCTCATCCAGAATGATCTTCTGAGCCCTGTATTTTTCCTTTGACTGCCTGCGAAACAAGAGGGTGCATACCGCCATTGCTTTGGCCGATTTTTTGCGCAGGATTTTAAGATAGGAAAGCGCCGCATCGGTGCCGTAACATTTTGAAAACATCTTGGCCGTACCCTTTACGGAGAGCAGAAAACGGCGTTTGCTGAACTTATTTTTGCCGAAACTTGCGCCCTCCAGATGATATATATGGGCATACGGAACGCACACAACCTTTTTGCCCGTGGTTTTTACGGCGCGGAAGGTAAATTCGCTCTCCTCCGCGTACATGAATATATCCTCGTCGAATGCGCCCGCTTTGTCGAACACGTCCCTGCGAACCATCATGTCCGCGCCGGTGATGTATCCCACTTCCACGGGCACGTCCGAATAGTTGTATTCATCGTGGAACGGCCTTAAAAAGACTTTTGAAAATGCTCTGCGGATGAGTCCCGAATTTCTCTTTATCTCTTTCAACGAAGGGAAATTTTTTGCGAAGGAATGGGCGGGATTGCCGTTGAAATCGAGTATGTTGCCTCCGCAGATGCCGCACTCGGGATGGGAATCCATATAGTCGGCCAGCGTCTTGATAAAATTTTCCTTTATGAGGATATCCGTGTTGAGCCAGAGGATATACCTCCCCGCGGCCTCCTTCAGCGCCAGATTGAAAGCCTTGGACGTGCCCAAATTTGCGCCCGCCTGAATATATGTTACGGCGCCGCCGAAGCGATCGCGCAGTCTTTCGCCCGAGCCGTCGGGAGAGAGATTATCCACAAGGATTATTTCGTACTCTATGCCCGAGGTATTGTTTATAATACTTTCCACCGCGTTTGCGGTAAGTTCGAAGGTATTATAATTTATCATTATAACGGAGACGTCCACTCTGCACCTCCTATGCACATTTCCGCCCGAGAGCCGAATACCGCCAATGTATTTTTTTGCGGGAGGCAGCAAGTTTCATGCGCGAATATCCGACGCCTGCGCCCGCAATAAACCAAAAGAACACATCCGATTTTATAGTGAACAGATTGGGTTCTACAGAGCCGTGGATAAATGTGATTATAATAAAAACCTTGAGCATACGCCTGACGTTGTCGTTCTTTATGCGGCAAATCTGCCTGTACGCGCTGATGACGGCCATAAAGAACAGAACAGTGCCTATGACACCCGTCTGAACGAGAGACTCCAACAGGAAGTTGTGCGAATCGACAGAATCATACACATGGTAAACATATGCGCTTCTGCCGAGCAGAGGATTTTTGAAAAAATACCCGAGCGCTTCGGCATACACGCGTAATCTGGACTTAACCATGCTGTCATAGCTGAACATCCGCGATATTTCTTCGCCCTTTGCGATGAAAAGGCCCCCCCCCGCACACACGACAAGTACGCAGGCGGACGCAAAGATAATAATTTTTTTAATGGAAAACCTTTTATATCTTATTGCATGGACGTATCTGCAAAATTTAAATATAAAATAGCCGCAGAGTACAAGTATGCCAGACCGCGTACCCGCGGATAGAAGACAGAAAATAAGCAGTGTGAAATAGAGATACTTTAATATGCTCTTACGCGAGGCGTACAGATTATCCACCATGACATAACAGGCGATGAGAAAAACCCCGACGTAATTTGTTCTGCCCATAGGCAGGCGCATATAATATTTTAAGTCGTCCATATCGAAAACGGACAGGTGACGAACGACCAATATAAAAATCAGCTGCAGGCATACAAATATTGATGCAGCAATAAGAATGTTTATTATTAATTTTATGCTTCCCCTGTAATTGAGACCGATATAATACGACAGCATTGTCAGGATCATGGAGAAAGCCGTGCCGTATTCAAAGTCGCCGGAAATATATAGTACGGGCACAAAATAAAAAATTATGCGGGCGAAGAAAATATACATATCGCCGTCAAAACGCAATTTGTCGAGACAGACGAGCGCAACGACGACAAAAAACGTAATCACTGCCATGACTACGGTTACGTTGAGATTGACGTACGGGATGATGAAGACGCTTAAGGTTTCTTCATCGAGATTATTTCTGTCAACGATAAAAATATACGTGAAGAGAAACGCCGCCCAAAACAGAATTATTATCAGATCGGAATATTGAGTTTTTGGTTTTAATGAGCTTTTTTTCATACTTCCCGAACCGTAATAAGGACAGTTATCCGCCGAGGCCGTTTAACAGCGCATAAAGTTTCCCCGCCGAAATATCCCATCCGTAGGACGCGAGCAAATTATCCCTTGTCTTTGCTCCTGACGAAGAACGAATGATATCTTCGATGACATAATCAAATCTTTCCGCGTCTATATAGAACACCGTATCGCCGAAAATCTCGTGCATTACGGGAATATCCGAAACGATTATGTTCTGTGCGCCGGCGACCATTGCCTCCATCGGGGGAAGGCCGAAGCCTTCGTAAAAGGATGGAAACACGAATGCCTTGCTGTAGCGCATAAGACTTTTTGCCTCTTCATCCGACAGATAGCCGAGCAATCTGACATTTTCAGGCACGGAGGAAAAGGTCTGCGCGAAGACAGCGTTATTTATACCGCCACCCACGGCAAATATTTCGCCGGGGTTGTTTCGTGCGACATTGAACACCCAGTTGAGATTTTTGTTAGGCTCCAAACTGCCGAGAGCAAAGATATATTCGTGACTTTTCAACCCGAATTCCGCCAATTTATCCTGACTGTACGGAATGGACAAATAATGCTGCCACGCACTGTTAATGACATGAATTTTATCTGCGGGACATCCATAGTATTTTACTATTTCGTCCTTGGAAAACTCAGAGACTGTTATAATTGCAAGAGATTTTTTAATTAAATTTTTAAAGAGGAAATTATACCACAGCCTGAATGCCAGACTAAAAAACTCTGGATGAACCTTTATCTTGATATCATGTATTGTGACGACCTTTCTTCCCGTGAGAGGTGCCGAATTGCACAGATTGACCGACACCGCATTATGTTTTTTTACATAGCAGGCAAATGCCGTCTGTTCCCACAGGACGCCCTTTGCGCCCTTCAGCCTGATGACCTTTATATTTTTATACTGCGGGACATCGCTTACGCCGTATGGCACGGCAATCTCATAATCTTCACCGGCGCAAATTTCGTCGAGCCGGGACAAAATCTCCGATGCGTAGCGCTGAACGCCGGTGAGACGTTGCGACAAAAATCTGCCGTTAAAAACATACTTCATCTGATTTCCTCACAGAGATGAAATGAGTTCGTTGACGTTTTTTTCAAACTGCCGCGAGCTGAACAGCCCGAACGCCCTCTTTTTGGCGTTCCCGCCGTATTCCTTAAGAAGTTCTTTATCTTCGGCAAGCGTATTTATTGCCGAGGCAAATTCCTGCGCGTCGCCGTTATGGACTTCGATGCCCGTTACACCGTTCAAAGATACAAAATTCACCCCCGAGCCGTTTATGGTAAACGTTACCGACGGCTTGCCGTAGGCCATGGCCTCGGCAAGAGCAAGCCCGAAGGCTTCGTTTTTTGTGACCGAAGGGAAACAGAATATATCGCACGCGCTCAGGCGGCTCTTCAGCTCGTCGTCAGAAAGCCTTCCTATAAACTCTACTTTGTTATCACCGCGGGCAAGCCGCTGCAATTTTTTTGTGAGAGCTCCCTCCCCACCTATCCACACAACAAAATTATCATCAAGCAATTTACTTGCCCTTATGAGGTATTCTATCCCCTTATACTTGACGTGCCTGCCGATTGCGAGGCAGATAACCTTCCCCTCGTTCTGACGCCTGAGTTCTTCGGCGCGCGCCGAAATTTCATCCGTGACGGCGAGCCTTTGCTCGCTGAAACAGCTGGGAATAACGATACACTTATCCTTTACGGAGCGCAGCATTGCGCTGCCTTCAATATAGTTGGGGCTTGTTGCGATAACTTTGCAGGCGCGGTTAAGCAGCCAGCGCGACTGCCCTTCAAAGAATATCCTGAGCAATTTTTGCTTTGTTATATCGAGATGCCACCACAGAATGAGTTTGCAGCCGGGGAAACGCTTCAACTGCTTTTTTAAAAAATGCGCGGCAAAGGGATTGGGATAATGAAATATTACGACATCGGGATGAAACTCATCAAACGTTTCGGCAAGCAGCTTTCCGTATGAAAGGGAGAGCGACTGCGACGCCACTTTTGCAAAGCACTTTGCCCTGATTATATCGACGCCGTCCACGACATCGACCTCGTCGGCATTGCGATGACTGAAGCAAAAGACCTTGACCTGATGGGCGCCGCTCACCGCCTGGGAGATATCGCGCGAGGTCTGTTCTATGCCGCCGATATGCGGATAATAGTAGTTGCTTATCTGTAGAATTTTCATTATCTTAACCAAAAAATTTTTCTTCGAGCATGAGGCAGAGGGTGTGGTATACGGGAAGATGAAGTTCCTGTATCATATACGTTTCGGTTGAAGGAACCCTGACGGCCACATCCGAGACGGCGGCGAGTTCACCGCCGCCCGCGCCCGTAAGCCCGATGACCTTGAGCCCCTTTGCCCGGGCGACTACCGTTGCGTACATGATGTTTTTGGAATTGCCCGAAGTGGATATACCCAAAAAGACATCCCCCTCCCTGCCGTATCCGTTGACCTGCTGGGCATACATCAAAAGGCCGCCGTCGGCGACGTCGTTTATGAATGCCGTATTGAGCCCCTGATGCCCGTCCAGCGCTATAGCAGGCAGACCGCCCTGCAGCCTTTGGGCGAGCAGAGCACCCCTGACGGCGTCCGTGCGGACAAGTTTTTCGGCGTACTCCGCGCCGCACCTGCGGGGGAGTTTAAAGCCCTTCATGAGTTCGCCGACTATATGTTCGCTGTCTGCGCAGCTGCCGCCGTTGCCGGCTATTAGCAGTTTATTGCCGCCGGCAAAGCATTCTTCGAGTATGCCGTAGGCCGCGGCGATGTCTTCGGCGCAACCGCTCAATGCGGGATATCTGTGCACAAGCACATCTATGTGCCACTCAATTTTTGATTCCATGTTTTATCCTAAAATTTTATTTACCGCGTCGAGGAGGCTTTCGCACTCAATATCCGCCCTGTCGTCGCGGCCTATGACGGCCGTTCTGCATCCGCCGTTTATGCCGCATTCGACATCCGTATGACTGTCGCCGACCATCCAGCTCTGCGAGAGATCTATATTGTGCTCTTCCGCCGCCTTAAAGAGCATACCCGCCCTCGGCTTGCGGCACGAGCACTCGCATTTGAGCGCGGCAACTTCCCCTTCGTAACCGCCGTCGGGGTGGTGCGGGCAGAAATATATGCCGTCCACATACGCGCCCTCCCTGCCGAGGAGGGTTTCCATCTTGTTGTGAATTTCGCTAAGGCCTTCAAAAGTAACCTCGCCGCGCGCTATGACGGGCTGGTTGGTGACGACTATGGCGAGATATTCGCTGGCGTTTATACGCCTTACGGCCTGTCCTACGCCTTCCAAAAGCTCAAACTGTTCCGTATTTTTCAAAAAGCCGACATACCTGTTTATAGTGCCGTCCCTGTCGAGAAATACTGCTTTCTGCCTGTTCCTGAGATTTCTCTTATGCACAATGCCGTCGGCGAAATCGCGGCAGACGGCCTCGTAGCGTTCGGGCGTGCCCATGTCCTTTACGTATTCGGTAGAATCGTATGCGAACATGCTGCCCGCGCCCGCAAGAGGCTTGAGTATCTGCCTGTCCAGATCGACCTTCTGTCCGGCGGGACGGCATTCCAGAAGTTGGGGCGAGAGGACGTGAAGGCCGGCGTTCACCCTGTTCTTGTAATACGCGGGGCGGGCATCCTCCTTTGTGAGCCACCCCGTGACCGCGCCGCTTTCATCGGCGACGATGAGACCGCTGTCATACGGGTGGGAATTGGGGTGGGTGAACAGTGTGGCCAGCCCCCCCTTGCGCCTGTGATATGCCGTAAACCTGTTGAAATCGACGTCGAAAATGGCGTCGGCGTTGAGGAGCAGAAAATCTTCCTTGAGTTTACCCCTTACTTCAAACAGCGCACCCGCGTTGCCGAGGGGCTGTTCTTCAAAATAGTACTCTATATTTACGCCGAACGGCCTGCCGGTGACGGGAGACACACCGCTGCCGTCGCCGAAATAATCGGTTATAACCCTGCCGAGATGCCCCACTGTGATGAGGATATCGTCGTATCCCTGCGAGGCGAGGCAGCAGATCTCCCTCTCCAGAACGGGCACGCCGTCTATCTTTATCATCGGCTTGGGGATATCGGAGGCCACCGAAGAGATGCGGGTGCCCCTTCCCCCCGCCATAATTACAGTTTTCATACCTTAAAAATTGGGAATGTATTCTTCGGGCGTGTAGTGGATAACCCTGGTGCCGCCCGTTTCAAAGGCAAAGGGGACGTAAAGAAGGTTCTTCATGGCCTCCCTGACGGCCTTGCGGAACTGCGGCTGCACGTAGAAGAGCAGAAATCCGCCTCCCCCCGCGCCCAGCAGTTTGCCGCCCGTTGCGCCCGCCTTTAAGCCCGCGGCGTAGAGTTCGTCTATGCTGTCGCTGGAGACCTTTGAGCCTATGCCGCGCTTGAGCCGCCACGTATAGTCGAGCAATTTGCCGAACTCGTTGAGATCGGCATCCCTGTTTATGAGTATGCGCTCGGCCTCGTCAACGAGCCTGCGCATCTCGCCCAGATTGGAGAGCTTGTCTTTGCCGGGATTGTTTATGTTGTTGGCAGACTGGACGTCTGCGGAATATCTTGTGAAGCCAGTGAAAAACATCATGAGATTTTCGTTGAGCAGGCGCTTGCGCTCGGGAGAGATGATGACGGGACGGACATCGAAGCCTTCGGCATTGAAATCGATGCGGTTGAAGCCGCCGTATGCCGCCGCTATCTGATCCTGCCAGCCGCCCGCCTCACCGCATAGCACCCTTTCAAGATAGATGGCGTCTTCGGAGAGCTTTCTCTTATCGGCATATTTGCCCTTGAGGGCATAGAACGCATTGAGCATACCCACGGCGAACGAACTGCTGGTGCCCAGCCCCGAACGCGCGGGGAGATCGGCTTCGTAAGTCAGACGTATTTCGTGCATATTGAGCATCTTCATGGCGTTGCGCACCGCGGGATGTTCGATCTCGTCGGTGTTGACGACGCGCTCGATCTTGGAATAGGATATCTCGCTTACGTAATCGAAAAACCTGGGGAGATGGCGCACCGTTACATAGCAGTACTTATCGAACGTGGTTGAGAGCACGGCGCCGCCGTATACTTTGAAATAGTCTTCCATGTCCGTTCCGCCGCCGAAAAACGACATGCGGAAGGGCGTCTTTGTTATTATCATATATTACTCCGTATACTCACTGCGCACCGTCACGCCTTATTACAGAGAGTATGCTTTTAAAAATTATTTTTATATCGAGGGCGAAGGAGCAGTGATCGACATAGTAGAGTTCGAGCTTTTGCCTTTCGCCGCTTTCGTAAGTTACGTTGCTGCGGCCGTTGGCTGCCCACCACCCTATCATGCCCGGCTTGACGGACAGCAGTTTAGCGGCGTCTTTGCCGTACTTTTCGGCAACTTCGTCCTCCATGAGCGGACGGGGGCCGACCACGGAAATCCTGCCTACGAAAATATCCCACACCTGGGGGAGCTCGTCCAGCGAAGTTTTGCGCAGAAACCTGCCCACGCGGGTTATCCTGGGATCGTCGTCTATCTTGAATTCGCGCTTGTACTGCTCCACCTGTTCGGGGGTGAGGCAGTCGAGCTTGTCCGCATCAGGCCTCATGCTCCTGAATTTAGAGATATATATGCGCTTGCCGTTCTTGCCCATGCGGGGGTGCTTATAGATAACTTTGCCGCCGTCGCTGAATTTTACGACGAGGGCGAGAATTATGAAGAGCCACGAAAAAATTATGAGGACGAGCCCCGAAGAGACGATATCGAACGCTCGCTTGAAAAAGCGGTAGAAATATCTTTTATCCGCCCTGCCCGCATCCGTGGACGACGCTTCGCAGACGTCGGGCGCGCACTCTTCGCGCGGCGCGGCCTGCTGTTCCGAATTTATATCCTTTTGAGTCATAATACGCTCCGAATGTTCAAAAAATAAATGTCGTTAAAGCATAAAAAAACGTACAACGAAAATAGCGTATGGCAAAACTGCCATGCCATAATTTTACGGTGTACGCACGGATGCCGCGCCGCGGCGCGGACGGAATTATCAGGATATGTACTTTAACGAGGGATTGAAGGGCGAAGAAAGCGCCTTTGCGGGAGAGCCGCAGAACTTTACCGCAACGGCGCGGCAAAGCCCGAAGAGTCCGCCGCGTCTGCCCGAAAGGGTGACGACGACGAGCGCGGAGAGCAGTTTTACCGCAAAAATAAAGCCGATGACGCAGAAATAGTTCATTCCGAATATGACGCGCATATCGAAGCGCCAGTCGCAGAAATCGTGAACGGGAGCAAAACCTTCGACGAGGTGGTAAAAATAGCTGAAATTGCGCGTCATGCACGCCGAACAGACTATGCCGAAGGCGCAGATATAGGAGAACGCAACCAAAGCGCGCCTTGAACCAAAGCGTGCCCTGGAAGAACCTGTTATGAAATCGACGATTATATCCGCCGCCATTGCGAGAACGGCCGGCAGCATAATGATTGCCTGTAACATGCGTGCTCCGTGCGCGGACAAATCCGGGCGGCGCAGGGCGCCGGAAAAGGGACATGCCGCAACAGCTTAAACCTTCATTATTATAATACTACTTATGACGCGGTTTGTCAATAACAGGAACGGCAAAAGAGCTAAATACAGGGCATTTATATGATTACGCGGAGCAAAAAGAACAAAAAAACCGGCGCAGCCCTCCCCGCCCGGCCAGATCGGAGGAGGCATTTGCCCGCATACCGTTCCCCACATAACACAAACGGGGACGACTAAACCTGACAGCCGCACACCCGAAAAATAAAAAAAGTGGCGATTTCCGCCGCGGCGCGGGGAGATTTATCCTCCTCCGCGCCGCATGAAAACGCTGCGCAAAATCCGAAGGGCGCCCGCTTATAAAAGCGGGCGCCCCGATAAAATTATGCAAATATGTTGTTATCGCCGAAGAACTTATCGTAACTGCGCCTGAATTTTTTTGAAACGTACTTGCGCGCCGAAGAAAAATCGACGTTGCGTCGCCCGTTGCTGTGGCAATCGGAGGCGATGAAATCGACCATGTCGCGCTTTAAGAGGTGGGAGAGCGTCTTTAAATACTCCTTTTTGGCGAAGGACGACGCATTGACCTGAATGAGGGCGCCGTTGTTCTTTATTTCGGCATAGGCCTGTTTATCAAGATAAAAATACCTTTCGATATGTGCGACGACGGGCACGTAGCCTTCGAGAGAGAGCTCGTAGCAGACATCGGGGATATATTCCAGCTCGGCACGGGTGGAGAACTCCACCAGCACATGGCGGGTGCCGTTGAGGGTGAGAAGCCTGCCCGACTTGAGGTCGGATACCATGCCGTCGTAATAGTATATCTCCGCGCCGGGATAGAGCGTTATACCGTACTCCGATGCGAGGGAGGAAGTTTCGCCCAGCTTTTGCATTATAAGTTCGGGGCGGTGAAGTTCCCTGCCCTGATGGGGCGTGCATATCACCCTGTCTATCCCCTCTTCGGCATATCGGGAGAGCATTTCGGCAGTCATCTCCATCGACTTGGATCCGTCGTCCACACCCGGCAATATGTGGCTGTGAATATCTATCATCAGCTTTCCTTTGCGCCGTCCTCCTCTTCGGATGAGGCGTCTACGCTGATGTAATATTTGTCGTCGTAATAATAGTCGTCCTGCTTTGTGGCGACTGCCTTGGTGATGTTTATGCCTATGATGTGCGCGCCCACGTCCGTGAGGCTCTGCAGGGCGGCCGCCGCCTTCTTCTTTTTGACGTCGCTCATGGCAACGTTGAAGATGACGCCGTCGCACAGTTTGGCGATGGAACACGCATCCGAACATGCAAGCGCGGGGGGCGTGTCCACGAGCACGTAGTCGTAGTTATCGAGCAGTTCGGCAAGCAGCTTTCTGAAGCCGACGGATTCGATTATGACGACGGGATTGATTACCTTTTTGCCTGCGGTGATTACGTCCACGCCGTATTCGGAATGCTTGATTATATCCTCCCTTCCGCAGGTGCCGTCCACATACTCTATTATGCCGTTATCCCTGGGAACGCGGAAGAGTTTGTGCATAATGGGCTTGCGCATATCCATATCGATGACGACGACCTTTTGCTTGTTGAAGGCCATGCAGCAGGCAAAGTTGCCGAGCGTGCTGCTCTTGAGTTCGCGCTCCTGCGAGGAGGTTATCATTATTATGCGGTAGGGGTTATCCACATTGGAATATTTGATGTTGGTGAAGAGCTTGTTATAGGGCTCGTAGTTGCGTATGGAGGGCTTTACGAGTTCGACGTGGCGGCGCTCGCCTTCGCGCTCCCTGGACTTTTTACCCTTTTCGGTATCATCGACGAAGATGCCCACGACCTTTTCGCCGAGGTAATTTTCGACTTCGCTCTTGGATTTGAACTTAGTGGAACAAAATTCCTTGACGTATACCGCTATGCAGCCGACGACTATTCCGCCGAGCAGGAATATAGCAAGATAGAGCACCTTGTTGGGCGAGGTGTACACGCCGTTTGTGGCGGGGGAGCTTTCGACGACGGCACAGCCGTAATACTCCTGAATGGAGGTTTCGCGCAGGAAGGTTTCGAGGCTGTCAAACAGTTCGTTTGCAAGTTTAACCGAAAGTTCGGCGCTGCCGCTTTCGACGGTGACGCGGATGATGCCGTTGTTGGTGGCCGAAGAGACGGTTATCATGTCCTTTAACTGACCTGCGGTGAGGTCGTTGGCTTGGGCAACGGGGGCGAGCACGTTATTTTCGGTGACGAGCCCGGAGACGGTGTTGATGACCGTTGTGGAGGGCGTGCCCGAGGTGATATTGCCCGTGCTGGTATCCCTTGTGGCGACGACAAAGGACTGCACCGCAGAGTACTGCGGCTTTGCGATTGCAAAGGTATAGACGATGCCGCATACGAATATGACGGCGGTGATGACGGCTATAAGAATGATATTTTTCCACAGCACGCGGAAGATATCGCCCAGCCTTATCACATCATCGTTTTTGTTGTTTTCCAAGATACACTCCTTATCCGCGGGAAAAAGGCCTGCGGATGCATTTTTTAAGTCGCGGCAAAGCCGCGCAGAGACCGTGTTGGCGAAATGCTCTTTCTGTATTATAATCGGTCGCCGGGCATTTGTCAACGCATGTGCGCGCACAACCGACATTTTATGGCAAAAAGAGCATTTAAAGGGAAATTATGCCGACCTTGCATATATTTTCCTATGTTATTATAGCAAACGGGACGGGGCTCTGTCAATATTTAGCGCAAAAAAACTTTTTTTGTCGATATAAACCAAATTATGCACGGAGCGCCCCTACTGTTATTGCCGAAACGCGGAAATTAAATAACGCCTTAAAAGATAAAAACGCGAAAAGGCTGCCGCGGAAGGTTGCGCTCACGGCGCCGGAGAGGGCAAAAATGCGCGGCGCGGACAGGAGTCCGCGCCGCGCATTTTACTGTTGAACGGCACATATGCCGCAGCCAACGCATATCAATCGACCGTGTGCCGCATAAATGCGGCCGCCCGGGGTAAGCCCCCGGAGGGGACGGGAGATCATTCGGCGGTCATTTTGCGGGAGGCAAACACAAAGCCTTCGTCGTTGGCGTCCACCGTAACCTTTTCGCCGCTGAGCACCCTGCCGGCGAGGATCTCGTCGGACAGCCTGTCCTCTATGCGGCGCTGCACCGCCCTCTTGAGGGGACGGGCGCCGTATTCGTCGCTGTAACCTTCGTCGATGAGTTTATCCATGGCGGCGGGAGTGAGTTCGAGGCCGATGCTGCGGGCGCGCAGCTTTTTGCGGAGGCCTTCGATAATCTTATAACATATCCTGCCCGCCTCCTCCTTGGTGAGTTTGCGGAAGATGATGATGTCGTCTATTCTGTTGAGGAACTCGGGCTTGAAGGACTGACGGAGAGCTTCCATGATGTTATCCTTCATGTCGTCGTAGCCGTCCTCGCTTTGGGTATTGGAAAAGCCCAGACCGCTCATCTTTTTTATCTGCGACGCGCCGACGTTGGAGGTCATTATTATAATCGTGTTTTTGAAATTGACCACTCTGCCCTTGCTGTCCGTCAGACGGCCGTCGTCGAGGATCTGCAAGAGGATGTTGAACACGTCGGGATGGGCCTTTTCTATCTCGTCGAAGAGGACGACGGAATAGGGCTTGCGGCGCACGCGCTCGGTGAGCTGGCCGCCGTTGCTGTCGTCGTAGCCGACGTATCCCGGAGGCGCGCCGATGAGCTTGGAGACGGTGTGCTTTTCCATAAATTCGGACATATCCAGCCTTATCATCAGCTTTTCGTCGCCGAACATGACTTCGGCGAGGGCCTTGGCAAGGTCTGTCTTGCCCACGCCCGTGGGCCCCACGAAGATGAAGGAGCCTATGGGCCTGTTGCTTTCGGCCAGCCCGGCGCGGGCGCGGCGGATGGCGCGCGAAACGGCGGAGACGGCCTCGTCCTGGCCTATGATGCGCTTGTGGAGGTTGTCTTCGAGATGGAGGAGTTTTTCGCTCTCCTGTTCGGTGAGCTTGACGACGGGCACGCCCGTCCACGTGCTGACTATCCTGGCTATCTCCTCGCTGCCTATCTGGGGGGCGGAGGCGTGGACGCCCTCCCTCCACTCCGAATTGAGGGATTTTATCTTGGCCTGGACTTCGTTTATCTCATCTACGAGCTTTTGCGCCTGCGAATAGTTTTCGCCGCGGGCGGCCTTTGTCTTTTCGGCGTTGAGGCGCTTTAACCTCTCTTCGAGCTCCTTTACCTCGGCGGGGGCGTTGTAGCTGTCGAGGCGGGCGCGCGAGGCGGCCTCGTCTATGAGGTCTATGGCCTTGTCGGGCAGGTATCTGTCGGTGATGTACCTGTCGGAAAGGGTTGCGGCGGCGATGATCGCCTCGTCGGTGATGACGACTTTGTGGTGGGCTTCGTACTTGTCGCGCAGGCCGCGGAGTATTTCCACCGTGTCCTCCACGGTGGGTTCTTCCACCTGCACGGGCGTGAAGCGGCGTTCGAGGGCCGAATCCTTTTCGATATATTTGCGGTATTCTTCCAGAGTGGTTGCGCCTATGGTCTGCAGTTCGCCGCGGGCGAGCATGGGCTTTAAAATGTTGGCCGCATCCATGTTGCCGTCCGACGTGGAGCCCGCGCCGACGAGGTTGTGGATTTCGTCTATGAAGAGGATGATATTGCCGTTTTCCTTTATGGAATTGATGGCATTTTTTAAGCGCTCTTCGAAATCGCCCCTGTACTTTGCGCCCGCGACCATGCTGGCGAGGTCTAATGAAAAGACTATCTTATCCTTTAAGAGCTCGGGCACCTGATTGTTGACTATGGCCTGGGCGAGGCCTTCGACGACGGCCGACTTGCCGACACCCGGTTCGCCTATGAGCACGGGGTTATTCTTTGTGCGGCGGGAGAGCACCTGGATTATCTTATCTATCTCCTTCTTTCTGCCGATGACGGGATCTATCTTGCCCTCCCTGGCCTTCTGCGTGAGATTGCTGCCGTACTGGGCGAGTTCGGACGAGACTCCGTCGCCGCCCGTCTTCTGGGCGGTCTTTTTGGCGTGGGGAAAATGATCTTCGAATATTCTGAAGGGCGAAGAGCCGACGTCGTCGTCATCCTCGTCGTCATCGCCCAAAGAGCCGCCGAGAGCCATCTCCAGCCGCGTGGCGAGGAGAGTGACGTTTACGCCGAGGGCGCGCAGTATGCGCATGGCGAGGCAGTCGGAAGATTCCATTACGGCGCAGAGGAGATGTTCGCTGCCGGCGAGGGCGTCCTCGCCGCCGTATTCGACGGCCAGTTCCATCGCGCGCTCAAACATGTGCTTGGTGCGGGGCGTGTAGCCCGATATGGATGAACGCCTGTCGGCCGAGTTGAGAAGATAGCGCCTGAAGCCCTCTTCGGAGACGCGCGAGGCGTTGAGGACGGAAAAGGCCGTGCATTCGGGCGTGACGAGCATGGCATACACCAGGTGTTCGCTGCCTATATAGCTGGTGCCCATATTTGCGGCGATTTCGTGCGTGCGCGCCACGACGAGCTGCAGGTTGTGAGAAAATCTGCTTGTATCCATATTGTTTGGGTTCCTCCCTTATTTTTGTGATTGGACGGCACATATGTGCCGTTTAACCGCGGCGGTGCACGCCGCGGACGTATTGAAAACATGCGCCGGGACGCGCTCAGCCGCGGAGCATGTCCTTTATGCTCTTTTGAATATATCCTGCGCGGAAGCCGTCGCGCTCCTGAGGAGAGAGTTTGTGTCCCGAGAGCATGGTTATGTTTGATGGCTTCATCTTTATTATCAAGTCGTCTATCCAGCCTATGGACTGCGCCTGAAAATAGCCCAGGCAGACGCCGAGTTTTAAATCGGCGCACAACTTTTCGAACTCCTCGCCCGAGATGAGCGCGCAGTTGGTGAGTATGCCGTATGCGCGCAGGCAGGTATCCTTTATGTGCAGCGCGCGCTCGCCCGAGGCAAGCCGCCTGCGCTCGGAGAGTTCCATCTCCGAAACCTTTTTGACTACCTGTTCGACCTGGGAGAGTATCTCCTCTTCGGTGACGCCGAGGGTAACTTCGTTGGAAAGCTGGTACATGTAGCCTTCAGCGCGGCTGCCCTCGCCGTACATGCCGCGGACGGTGAGCCCGAGGCGGGTGGCCGAGCGGATGACGCGGGGCATGAAATCGGAGATGGTGAGCGCGGGGAGAAAGAGCATCACCGACGCCCTGAGCCCCGTGCCGAGGTTGGTGGGGCAGGCGGTGAGGTAGCCCAGTTCCTCATCGTAGGCGAACTGGATGGAGCGCGCGATGGTGTTATCCTTATCGGACATCACGGCGTAGGCCTCGCGCAGGGCGAAGCCCTTTTCGATGCACTGTTCGCGGAGGTGGTCTTCCTCGTTTATCATTATGGAGACGTTGCGATTGCGGTTTATGACGGCGGCAGAGTGGTGCGGCCTCTTTAACAGCAGCGGACTGACGAGGTGATTTTCTACGAGGTTTAGGGCCTCCTCCTCCGAAATGCCGTCCATATAGTACAGCCTGAAGTCATCCACCTTGTTTATGGCGGACGAGACGGCGCGGATTATCTCCTTGGCCTGCTTGTCGTTTTTGAGGCGGGACGGAAAGGGATAGCCGTTGAGATTTCTGGCGAGCCTTATGCGCGACGAGGCGACGACCATGTTGCTATCAGCCATTGGTGCCCCCCTTTATCGCGTTTTTGATGGGCGTCATCTGCCTGTTGAGTTTGCTGGCGGCCATGTAGTCGCCGCGGGCAAGGGCGTCTTCGAGCTGTTCCTGCAGGTTTTTGAGGCGCAGCCTCAGATCGTGCTCGGACGAGTGGTCGCCTCCCCCCTTGCCTATGTGGCGCGTCTTGCCCTGGATGCCCTCTATGACGGGCATGAGGTCTTCCTTGAACACGTCGTAGCAGCTGGGACAGCCCAGAAGCCCCGTATTTTTATAATCTTCAAATCGCATACCGCACACCTTGCACACCTTGCCGCGCCTGCGCGTTTCGGCCGACTGCGTATCGAAGAGGCCGCTCAAAAAGGCGTTTGCGGCCGCGGCCTCGAATTCGCCGTACTTATACCTGTAGCACTGTTCGCACAGATGCAGGGCGACGGGGCCGCCGGCGGTGTTTTCTATGAAATTCACGGTAGCTTCACGCTTGCCGCACTCCTGACAGGGATTCTGCATAACCCATCCTCAACCCGTCCCGCCGCCGGCGGGACACATTATTACACATAATATTATAATACAAAATTACAACTTGTAAACAATTTTTTATATGTTGCCCCTGCCCTGCCGAATGTTTATGCCCTCGCGCCATGTTATTCGTTAAACAGGCTTGCCGGCAAAGCGGATAAACGCGCCGCGCGGCATTTTCGGCATTGACATAACAGGGTATGAATGTTATAATATGGTTGCAATATGATGAGGTGATGCGATGGACAAAAAAATTCA
>CALVLX010000038.1 GCA_944341195.1 uncultured Clostridia bacterium | reverse complement strand
AGGGGGGCGTATTTTGCTTTAACGTTCCGCCGCGCCTTTAAGGCTGCCGCCGCACAGTGCCCTAACGTTCTGCCGACGCATTATCCGCCGCGAGTTTTGATGTTCCGTCTGTGTCCGCGCTTACCCCAACTTTGAGATCTTTCGGCGACGCCGCGTAAAACGCGGCTGCTCAAGATGACATTAAAGGGGTTTTACCAAACATCGACCATCATGTCATTTCGACCGAGTACCCCATCTTGTCATCTCGACCGCCTTTGTTACTGTCATTTCGACTGAAGCGCGCCTGCGGCGCGCGGAATGGAGAAATCTCAAAGCAGGGTTACAAATAAGACGCTGACTACATAATTTTCTTGCTTACTAACATTTGATATTTTTCGGCGATGCCGCGTATACGCGGTTGTCCTAGATGATTTAATCACCGCCCGGTCGAAATGACAAAAGGGGCGCGCGCTGTCGGAATGCCGGGAAAAGTGACGCGCGGTTGAAATGACGGAAAGTAAGTAAACACTCATTTCGGGAACCCCTCAAAGGCGACAAATAATTGCTTTTTGCGTAAATATCGGATATAATATAAGAGTCCCCCGGTGCGGCCGTATTGCCGCCGCGGGGCGGACTAAAAGTAAGATTAGTAAGGAATTCCTTAATTTCATTGCCAAATACGTGGCAAAATACCGCATTTTCCGCGCAATTTAAAAAATGTTTGGTTTATTGATTGCTGTAATTTATTTAAGTTTCGTCAGCCTCGGGCTTCCCGATTCGCTCCTGGGCGCCGCGTGGCCCGTGATGAATGCCGAAATGGGTGTGCCCTCCGGCTACGCCGGCATAATCACCATGGTCATCGGCGCGGGGACTATTGTCTCCAGCCTGTTGAGCGACAAGATGACAAGCCGCTTCGGCGCGGGCGTCGTCACCGCCGTCAGCACCCTCCTCACGGCCGTCGCGCTCTGTCTGTTTTCGATCGGCACACAGTTCTGGATGCTCGTCGTCTTTGCCGTTCCCTACGGACTCGGCGCGGGCGGCGTGGATGCCGCTCTCAACAATTACGTCGCCCTGCACTTCAAAAGCCGCCACATGAGCTGGCTGCACTGCATGTGGGGCATAGGCGCGGCGATCAGCCCTAACATAATGGGCATGGCGCTCTCGCTCGGTTCGGGCTGGCAGACGGGCTATCTTGTTGTGGCCGTCATCCAGTTTGTGCTCACCGCCGTAATCTTTGCCAGTCTCCCGCTGTGGAAGAGGGCGCGCGGCGGCGCGGAGGAAGAGTCCGTTGCACAAAAACAGCCTGCCGGGGCCCCGGAGGACGGAGGCACGCCCGCACGTGAGGAGCGCCGCCGCGCGCTGCCCTTAAAGGAGGTCGTCTCCACGCGCGGCGCGGTTGCGTGTTTCGTGTGCTTTTTCTGCTACTGCGCAGTAGAGCAGACGGCCATTTTATGGGGCGCCACCTACATGCTGGGGCACAATTCCTTTTCCCCGGAGTTCGTGGCCGCGTTTTCGGGCATGTTCTTTATCGGTATCAGCCTCGGGCGGGGGATAAACGGCTTTCTCACCATCAAATTTTCCGACCGCACGCTTATACGCGCGGGCAGCGCGCTCATAGCGGCGGGGGTGATCCTCATTTCCATTCCCAACGACGCAGCAACAATCGCGGGATTTGTCGTTCTGGGGCTGGGCTGTGCGCCCGTCTATCCCTGCATAATCCATTCCACGCCCGCCCTCTTCGGCGCCGAAAAATCGCAGGCGATGATCGGTATGCAGATGGCCTTCGCCTATATCGGCGGACTGGCGTCGCCGCTGTTCGGTGCGCTCATAGGCGCAACTTCCGTGCTCATTCTGCCGGCGTACCTTGCTGTCTTCCTCGCGGTTATGATAGCCATGCACGAAATTATGGTAGTGCGGACTGCAAAAAATAAAATATAAACCGCCCGCGCATCTTAAAAGCGTGCGGCGCAAAAGGAGTTCTATGAAAAACAACGTTATCGCACTCATTGCGCACGACAACAAAAAGGCCGAAATGGTCGCCTGGGCGGCCGAAAACAGGGAAAAGTTAAAAAATTACGAACTCTGCGGCACGGGCACAACCGCCCGCCGCGTATCCGAGGCCACGGGGCTCAAAGTTAAGGGCTTCCTCTCCGGCCCGCTCGGCGGCGACCAGCAGATAGGCGCAAAGGTGGCCGAAGGCGAAATAGGGGCGGTGGTCTTCTTCTGCGATCCCCTCACGGCCCAGCCGCACGATCCCGATGTGCGCGCCCTTCTGCGCATCGCGGTGGTATACGATGTGCCCATCGCCACCAACAAATCTACGGCTGACTGCCTCATCAGGTGATGTCGATGCCCGGGAACGCAGTCTTTAGCCTCTTTCCGTCACTGTATTATTTGTATCAACTGTATTAATTGTATTAAGATATATGCGGGCGCGCGGCTCTGTCCATATGCCCGCATATATTCATTATTCGTGCATAATTACTTATATTCTTGTATATTTGGCGTTTGATCGGAGTATTTTACTTATATTTTAATAAAAAATTAAAAATTACTATTGACAAACGGCGCAGTATGATTTAAAATAAAACCAAGATAAGAGAATGGAGGGGTGCAGCCGGTTAAAAATATTTTTTGCACTGATTCCCGCCCTGCCGTCCGTCGGCTCGTTTCGGGCTACGGGCGGAATGTAACGGGATGACTGCCGCGCTTCGGTGCGCACGTCCGTCGGATGGGTGCACCGCGCCCTGTCCGGTGTCGCCGTTGTCTGTGTGCCCTGCGCGGCATATAAATCGCTCCGTCGGGATGAGTGCAAATTGCGGAGAGGGGGATATTTGCCGTCGTGGTTGCAGAGGGGAAAAGGGTGCTTCTCTGTGCTTCGGTAAAAATACAGTGTTATATAGAGGAGGTTTCAAAATGAAAAAATGCAGATTTTTTGTTGCCTGCTGCCTTACGGCTTGCGCCGCGGCGACGTGCCTTGCTTCCGCCTGCGGTGAACAGCAGGCGTCGGCTCCCGATTTCGACGACGTAATTGCCGTCAGCTCGATGCAGGCAGTCTCGTCGCAGTCCCCCACAATAATTTACGGCGTCGAGGACGTGCAGAACATACTCGCCTTCTTTAAGGATGTCGAATATACTGCGGGCGGGCTCGATGAATCGGATAAAATGACTGCAACTGCCGGCAATGTGTGGAAGGAATACACCATAGGCATATACTCCCGCAAATACCACGATTTCAGCGTACAGGTCTATTTCAAGGGCAGTATGGAAGTCAGTTGCGACGGCGTCCTGTATTCCGCACCCTCGGGCACTTTAGGCGATGAATTTTATGACGTCATCGAAGAATGCGTCGCCCTGTACGGCGATTGATCTCCCGCGGTGAAAATGCCGCTTGAGTGCGGCATATTACCGGGGCAATCGCTAAAAAGGTTTAGTTTTCAATTTTGCCAGCCGCGCCATTGTGCGGCGGATCGGCAGCTTGATATGCCATAGCCAACCGTTTTAAACAAGGCTGCGGGCGCATAGAAATGTGCGCCCGCAGCCTTTATGTTGCCGGATTGTCGTAAAAGCGCCGCGCAGACTTTATAAAGTCCGCGCGGCGCTGCCGTTCGCTCGATGATATATCAGGGTTAACCGTATTTTTGCGCGCCCTGCCGCCGTGTGCGCGCACTATTTCTTATCCCTGTCCCTGCAGTCGGAAGAGCAGTAACCGCAGCTCCCGCCGCAGCAACTTGCGCCCCGCAGTCTGCGGCGTATCATAGCGGCTACGGCGGCAATTATGCACAGTCCTATCACGCAGCAGATTACAACGGTGGCCGCAACCGAGCCGCTGCCTGTGGCGAGCGCGCCTATCTGGTATACTACAAACGTCACCAGCCACGCCACAACAAGCTGGAACAGCGCCGTAAAGCCCATCCAAAGCCAGCTTCCCGATTCCTTCCTTATCGTCGCCAGCGCGGCGGCGCAGGGTATGTAAAGCAGGCAGAACACCATCAGGCACACGGCGTTGAGGGGGGTGAAGCCTATTCCCTCCAGCGCGGCGGCAAAAGCCGTCATGCCCTCGGCCGAGCTCGCGTTGACTATGCCGAAGAGTATCGCGCAGCTGGATACGACTACTTCCTTTGCAGAAATGCCTGCGATGAGCGCCACGGTTATCTGCCAGAATCCCAGCCCCACGGGCAGGAACACGGGCGCGAGGAATTTGCCCACATACGCGGCAAAACTTGTGCCCATATCTTCCACGAATCCCGAGGGCCCGAAGTTCAGAAGCGCCCATATTATTATGGTTGCAATAAATATCGTCGTGCCCGCCTTTACAAGGTAATCCTTTATCTTCTCCCAAACATATATGCCCACCGTTCTCGCGTCGGGCAGTTTGTATTCGGGCAGTTCTATGAGCAGGTAGTTTACTTCCTTCTTCTTTCTGTCGATTACGTGCATGGCGGCGCACACGGCTATGGCCACCAGTATGCCCAGTATGTACATGGCGAACGCCGCCACCATGGCGAACTGCGCAAAGAACATTTCGGCAAAGAGTATGTATATCGTCAATCTTGCGTTGCAGCTCATAAAGGGCGTCACAAGCATAACTTTGAATCTGTCGCGCCTGCTCTCCAGCGCACGCGAGGCCATTATCGCGGGCACGGTGCAGCCGAATCCGAGCAGCATGGGTATGAACGCCCTGCCCGAAAGTCCCAGCCTGCTCATAATTCCCTCCATTACATAGGCCACCCTGGCCATGTATCCGCTGTCCTCCAGGAAGGCCAGTGCGAGGAAGAGGATGAGTATGTTGGGCAGGAACGTGATGATTACGCCCACGCCGCTTATTATGCCGTCCACGACGAGGGAGGTGACTATCTCGTGCGCGCCTATCGAAGCCAGCCAGCCTGAAACAGAGTCCGAAACCCATTCCAGCCCCAGCTCAAACAGCCCCTTTATCAGGTCGCCCACAAAAAAGGTCAAAAAGAATACTACGGCCATTATGCCTAAAAATACGGGTATGCCCCATATCCTGTGCGTCAGAACTCCGTCCAGCTTTTCGGTGAAGGCGTCGCTGTTCTCCTTGTTCAGCATAACCTCGTTCACCACTTCGTCAATAAAGTCGTATTTTTCGTTTATAATGCGGCTCTCAAAGCCTTCGTCGGCCGCGGCGGGCAGGGCAAGGGGGTATTTTTCGCTTATCTCCCTGTCGCTTTCGAGTATCTTTATGGCGCACCAGCGCTTGTTCTTTGCGTCGGGATAGTTGGCGTTCAGCGCCGCGATTATTTCGTCGATTTTATCCTCTATCCCGTCCGAATACACCATGGTGTACTCGGAGTGGTGGTCGTGCGCGTGGCTGCCCACCGTCTTGTGGTAGTGGATAAGGTTGTCGGGCGATTTGCTGTCCCTGTGGTGAATGGCCGCGTGCAGCAACGAATCGAGCCCTATGCGCTTGCGCGCCGAAACGGGAATGACGGGTATCCCCAGCATTTCGGGGAGGCGGTGCAGGTCTATGTCTATGCCGCGCTTTCTCACTATGTCCATCATGTTCAGCGCCAGCACCACTGGCTTGCCCAGCTCCAGAAGCTGGAGTGTGAGGTACAGGCTGCGCTCCAGCGCCGAAGCGTCCACAACGTTTATTACCACGTCCACGTCGTCGCTCAGTATAAAATTGCGCGAAACCGTCTCCTCCATCGTGTAGGATGTCAGGCTGTACGTGCCCGGCAGATCGACGAGGTGTATCTTCACGTCGTGATCCTTTATTGCGCCTTCAACCTTTTCAACGGTCACGCCCGGCCAGTTGGCAACTTTTAAATTGGCGCCCGTATATGCGTTAAAGAGCGTTGTCTTTCCGCAGTTTGGGTTGCCTATAAAACCTATCGTCAGTTCCTTACTCTCTGCCATCGTCTTCGGCCACCTCTATGTTCTTCGTGATGTTGCATCCAAGGGCGAAGCGCGTGCCGCGCAGCTTTATTATGAGTATGCCGCCGCCCTTTCTGTTGAGCACCGAAACGGGCGTTCTGTCCGTCATTCCCAGTGCCTCCAGTCTCCTCTGCATCTCAAAGGGCAGGTCTATCTTTTCAATTATATATCTGCCGCCCTTTTCGGCGTCGCTCAGTTTCATTTTAACACTCCGTGAGTTATTAACCTATGTTAATTTACGTATATTTTAGTATATTGTCCGCGGCATGTCAACAAAATAGGAGGCGCGGGGAAAATTTTCCGCGCCCCGCCGCGCTCCCCGTGCGTGCGCTCCGCAAATTTTATGCGGCCGCGCCGCCGCGTGGCGGCGCGGCCGCGCGGCTTAACCTCAAAACGCGTTTAAGGCTGTTTGCCCGCCAGAAAGCGCAAAGGTGCGGCAGTATGCGGCAATCATTCAAAGTGCAGTTTGTCCACGGGGTAGTATTTTGCCAGCCCGCCGGAGGAGGTCTCGCGGTAGCTGTTCAAAAGATCCTTCCCCGTGTTGTACATTGTCTTTACGATGAGGTCGAAGGAAATCTTCCTCGAATCGGCCAAAAAGTTGGCTAAACTCAATGCGTTTATCGCCCTCATGGCGGCCACGGCGTTGCGCTCTATGCAGGGTATCTGCACAAGCCCCGCAATGGGATCGCACGTCAGCCCCAGGTGGTGTTCCATGGCCACTTCGGCGGCGTATTCTATCTGCCCTATGCCCATTTCAAACAGTTCGGCAAGGGCGGCCGCCGCCATGGAGCAGGCCGAACCTATCTCCGCCTGACAGCCGCACTCTGCGCCGCTTATCGAAGCGTTTGTCTTTATTATGTTGCCTATCAGCCCGCCCGCGGCAAGGGCGCGCGCTATCTCTTCGTCGCTGAATCCGCGCGTCTCCTGCATGTACTTCAAAACGCTGGGCACAACGCCGCAGCTGCCGCACGTGGGGGCGGTGACTATTACCCCGCCGGAAGCATTCTGTTCGCTGACGGCAAAGGCATATGCGCACACCAATCTGTTCTCCCTTGTCTGCGCCGATTCGTCTATGTGCCGCTGGTTGTAGAGCTGCAGCGCGCGCCGCTGGGTGCCCAGGCAGCCGGGCAGCACGCCCGAAGTCGTCAGTCCCTCGTGGATGGAATTTTTCATGCTCTCCCATACGGAGGAAAGGTATTCGAATATTCCGTCGCCCTCGCATTGCCTCACGTATTGCCACAGCCTTATGTTGCGGTCTCTGCAGTATGCGGAAATTTCGTCAAAGGTTTTAAGGGGGTATACTTCGTCGTCTATGCCCGTGTTTTCGCCGGGTTCGCCCTCTATTCTGATGTCCCCGCCGCCCACGCTGTAAAAGCGGCTTACGGCAAGCTGTTTTCCGCGTTCATAGGCATATATGTCCAATGTATTGGGGTGGACGGGGGTGGGGGTTGCGCTGTCGAACGTCACCTTGCACGGCTTGGGCGTAAAGGTCTCCTTTAGCACCCTGTCGGTGCCGTGCCCCCGCCCCGTCGAAGAGAGCGAACCGTAAAGCGTCACGGCGAACGCATCCGCGGCGGGATGGCGCGCCTTCATCAGCTTTGCCGCCCTCTCGGGGCCCATGGTGTGCGAGCTCGAAGGCCCGCGCCCTATTTTGTATAGTTCTTTAAGTGATTGCATATGTCCTTGCGCTCCGCATTTTTCTTCGCGTATATTATAGTGCGCGCCGCCTGTCTTGTCAATATTCTTGCGTTCAGAAGTTTTCGTAAGGCGTTAATTTTAAACGGATAGTCATTCAGATTAAACGAGGTCAAGGGCCGGACGCATCTCAAGACCATGCCATCCGTCCCTGTGTCATTTCGATCGGGCACCCCTGTCATTTCGACTAAGTGAGGCCGCGGGCCGAGCGCATGGAGAAATCTCAAAACACGGCTGCAATGAAGCGGCGGTTAAATGATATTCCCGCACTTGCCTAAACTTGAGATCTTTAGATGACGCCGCGTAAAACGCGGCGGAAGATGACGTTGCGCGGAATATATTATTGTTTTGATATCTTTCGGCGGCGGGCAATTTAGTTTTAACGTAAATAGATGCGGGCGGCAGAAGAATTTTCTTCCGCCGCCCGCATCTAAAGCGCTATTCGTTGAAGATGGATTTGAGCATAAAGTTGATGTAATTTTTATCTGCCACGGGGCCCAGCGATACGGCGTTGTCGTCGTCGCCAACGGCCGTTTCCACTATCATCTGCCCCGCGCACTCCAAAAGCACGGGGTAATCGAACCCCTCTTCGAGAACGCCCTCAACGTCTATGGAGTGCACCCACGGCTGCTCTATGTCGTATGTGTAGGTAAAATTTTTGACGTTCATCAAAAAGAATTCCAGGTTGGCCTCGTATTCGTATTTGAATTTTTCGGGCAGAAGGTCGTATTCCTCGTTTGCGTCGTCGGCAATTACCACTCCGCCGATTTCAAATTCGTGGTAAAAAAATCCCTCCCAGCCGAACGCCACCTGTATGGCCTCGTGCAGGTCGTAAAATCCGTAGTCGGCGGGTATGGCCAGCGTTCTCGTAATTTGGGTGTTGTTCAGCTTTACTTTGAGTACGTAATTTTTCATGTCCCCGTCATCCGCCCGCGCGGCGTTTGCTTTGCGGGCACATGGTTATTTTCGTAATTAATGATAGTGCAAACGCGCGCGATTGTCAACAAAATGCGGCGTGCCGCGCTCACATTGCCCGTAAACGCTCTCTTTTATAATACAGTTAGTATAGTTAATACAGATAATACATTACTTTTATAATACAGATGACACACATTTTTTATCCCGCGCATGTATTGTGCGGTTGAAAAGCCGGGCGCGTTATGTTATAATATATTACCGGGAGGACACCATATGAAATTTTTGCATCTATCCGACCTTCATCTCGGCAAGCGCGTAAACGAATTTTCCATGCTCGGCGAGCAGGAGGCCGTTCTCGGGCAGATTACAGATATCGCCGCGCGCGAACGCCCCGACGCCGTCGTGATTGCGGGCGACGTCTACGATAAGCCCGTGCCTCCCGTCGAGGCGGTAAAACTTTTGGACGGCTTTCTCCGCGCCCTCACTCAAAGGGGCATAAAGATTCTCATGATAAGCGGCAACCACGATTCGGCTGAAAGACTTTCCTTTCTGTCCGGAATTCTGGGCGGCAGCGGAATTTTTATCGCCCCCGCGTTCGGCGGCAGCGTTGCGCCCGTCACGTTGGAGGACGGGTT
>CALVLX010000037.1 GCA_944341195.1 uncultured Clostridia bacterium | reverse complement strand
AGGTGTTCGGGCAATTCATACCCGTCCTCGGTGACTTTGGGTTGACTCTTTTCCTGCTGCACGACTTTGTCCTTTAAATCGGGATCGTTCTCTTCGGAATACTCGTCCTTCTGATAGAGATAGTTGCTGTCCTCCTCGTCGAGAATGGATGCGTTAATCTCCGCAATCTGCGCCATGAGTTCGTCGTAATCGGGCAGATCTTCCAGCGAATTGAGCTTGAATCTCTTCAAAAAATTATCCGTAGTGGCATAGAGAATGGGCTTGCCCACTGCGTCCTTTCTGCCGCAGGGCACTATCATCTCCAGATCCAGAAGGGTATGTATTGCATAGTCGCAGCTAACCTGCCTTATCTCTTCGAGTTCGCCCTTCGTCACAGGCTGTTTATATGCGATGAGCGCGGCGCACTCAAGGATTGTCTTTGTGAACTCCTTCTCCTTTATGGGTTGCAGCACTGCGGAGATCTGCTGTTTATACTCGGGGTTTGTGGCAAACTGAATCTTGCCGTTAAACGTAAGGAGCTGTATGCCGCTGCCTCCCGAATATTTTTCCTTGAGTTCGTCAATACAGGCGTTGACTTCCTTGAGCGTACAGCCCAGCTTTTCTATTATGAATTTTACCTGAACGGCATCGCCGGAAGCAAAGGCGATGGCCTCAATTATATTCGTCAAATTGTTCAAGATCCACATCCTTTAAATCCGATTCCGGATTGCGTTTAATTATTATTTTGCCGAATGTCTGAGTCTGTTCGACGAGTATGTACTGATACTTGAGCATCTCCAAAAGCGCCTGAAAAGTGGTGATTATCTCATTGCGCGAAAATTTGGTAAACAGCTGCTCAAACTCAAGTTCCCCCCTCTCGTCGAGCGCGTCTCCGATAAACTTGACCTTTTCTTCGACGGTAAATTCGTCCTTGGGGATCTCCTTAAAACTATCCTTCTCGCGCTGCATACTCTCGTTGCGGAGAAGGAGTTGCGCAAAGGCGTCAAGCATGGCCGAAACGCTGAAATCGGTATACACGACTTTGACTTCGCTGAAATCCTTGGAAGGCGACTTGAAGTAAAAGCCTACAGTTTCAAGTTCCTTCAATCTCGGCGTCTGTTCCTTTATGAGTTCAAATTCGCGCTGCCTCAACTGTTCTATGAGCGCCTGCTTGTCCTCGTCGTAATAGTCATTGTCGTCATACTCGTCTTCGGGCGCGGGCACCATGGACTGCGATTTGATATATACCAGCCTTGCCGCCATGGCGAGGTATTCGCTCTCCTTATCGACATCGCGCGAAGGCTGCGTCTTCATGTATTCGATGTAATCGAGAAACTGTTCCGTGACCTTGGACACGAAAATATCCTCGATCCTTATCTGCGCAATGTTAATGAGGTGCAGCAGAAGGTCGAGAGGCCCTTCAAAGTCGTCGAGAACGGTGTTGTAATCGACGACCGATTCAAAATCAGAATAATCCTTGGCTGTTGTCATAAAGCTAAAATCCAATCCCACGCCGCATGTATGGGGAATCCCACGATTTCGGTGGCAAATTGCATAACGTATCCCAAAATATCACAGTACCCCGCCCAGCTCACGCCGTAGCGCAGCATGAGGTCGCAGATAAAACTTTCAACGATGAGAATAATCAATATCATCTGTCCGTACTCGCGCAGAAAACGCCTTACGGGATTTACCTGGCGGGTAAGCGATTCAACCACCCTGAACCCGTCGAGCGGGTATAGAGGCAGCAGATTGAATACAAATACGCACAGACTGAATGAAAAGATATTTCCCAGAGTACAGGAAATAAAGTAAGCAAAATACTCACCCGCATAGGTGACACTCATAGCGTCGTAGGCATAGCAGATAAAGAGTACATACAGAAGGTATGTTACAAAGGCTATGATATAGTTGACTACGACGCCCGCAACGGCGGTAAGAAACAACCCCTTTTTGTAATCTTTAAAATTCATGGGGTTTATTGGTACGGGTTTTGCCCAGCCGAAGCCGACGAGCGCACAGCAGATAAATCCGACGGGATCGAGATGTTTTATGGGGTTGAGGGTAAGTCTGCCGTAGGCCCTGGGGGTGCCGTCGCCGCACTTTGTTGCGACAAACGCGTGTCCCCACTCGTGAGGGGCAAGCACGAAGCACACCGCGATAAGCCCGGCCAGTATGTTAATAAAATATGAAATATCCATTACTTGAGTCTGTCGGGGACGACGTCGTTGCGCACGATATCCTCGAAGGTTTGTTTTTTGATGATGACCTGCGCCTCACCGTCATGCACCAGCACGGCGGGGGGAATAAAATTCCTGTTGTAATTGCTCGCCATGGAATAGTTGTAGGCGCCTGTCGAAAGCACGGCAATGATGTCGCCGCTCCTGACTTCGGGCATGGGAACGTCTACGGCAATGATGTCGCCGCTTTCGCAACATTTGCCCGCGATGGTCACCTTCTGTGTACAGTCGGCATTCATATCCCCCGCCGCAACAACAGTGTATTTTGACTGATAGAGCGCGTATCTGGGATTATCGAACATGCCTCCGTCCACGGCGACGTAAGTCTTGATGCCGGGGATGACCTTTATCGCCCCGGCGGTGTAGAGCGTTATGCCCGCTTCACCGACTATCGAGCGTCCCGGCTCTATCGCAAGATAGGGAAGATTGAGGCCGAGAGCCCCGGCCTTGGCCTTGATCTCGTCGCAGAGAGCCTTGAGATACGAATAATAATCTTCGCTTGTAAGTTTGGGATCTTCGTCCGTGTAATATATTCCGAACCCGCCGCCGATATTGAGAACGGACGCTTCGAAGCCCGTCTTGCTCTTCATATCGGCGATAAAGGCCATCATCTTGCCCGCCGCAAGCACAAAGGACTGTTTTTCAAATATCTGCGAGCCGATGTGGCAGTGGAATCCCTTTAAAAGAAGATTGGGCTTTGAGAGGATATATTTTGTTATCTCCTCCGCCGTTCCGTTGGCTATCGAAAATCCGAACTTGCTGTCCGGAGTCGCCGTCTGCACGTAGGCGTGCGTATGCGCTTCGACGCCGGGATTTATGCGGATAAGAACATTCTGTCTCATCCCCTTTTGGCGGCACAGCTCATCCAGTCTGTCGGCTTCGAGAAAGGAATCTACAACAATTGTTCCCACAGACGAAGAGAGCGCGTACTCCAGTTCCTCCATGGTCTTGTTGTTGCCGTGCATGAATATATTCTGCGCGGGAAACCCCGTTGAGAGCGCCGTATATAATTCGCCGCCGGAGACGACGTCTACGCCCACTCCCTCCCGGGCCGCGATCGTGTAGACCGCCTTGCAGGAAAAAGCCTTTGACGCATAGAGAACTATGCCGTTGCCGCCGTAATTTTCATCTATCGCGCGGCGGTACGTGCGCATCATGAGCCGGATGTAATCTTCATCGAAGACATAGAGCGGCGTGCCGAACTGCTCCGCAAGTTTGAGAGTATCGCACCCCCCGATCTCAAGATGCCCCTCTGCGTTGACTTTAAGCGTGTTTCTTTGGTTCATCAAAAACGGCCTCTGGAAAAATAATTATATAATTATTTTACCAAAGGTCGCCAATTTAGTCAAATGTTTTACAGGCCGTGGCGGACATGTTGCCACAATATATTGTTTTAATCCTTTACAGAGGCCAATTATCTGCGATTTTGCGGAGGTTATCCAGATAATTTGCCGCAGGAGCGCTCTCCGCGCAGACGAGGGGGACGCAGTCGCACAATATGCCGTCGCGGTAAACTTCTATCTTTCCCACCTCTTCGCCCTTGTCGAGGGGCGCCACCGCCCTTTCCGTTACAACGTTGAAGGTTATTTCGGGATGGTCGTTCTTCGCGCAGAAGACATAGCTGTTCCTCTCCGGCCTTATCTTTATGCTCTCCTTTTTTCCCTTTGAAACGGGCAACTCGTCGCTCAGATTTACGGTGCCGTCGAGCACGATCTTATTCGTATAATTGGCAAAGCCGTAGTTGAACAGATTGACGGCGCCTTCAAGCCTTTCGTCGCTCGTCCCGCCGCCGAGGACGACCGAAACTAGGCGAAGATTGTCCTTATCCGCCGTGGCTGCCAGGCAGAATCCCGCTTCGTTCGTAAAACCAGTCTTGCCGCCGTCGCAGGCGGGATAAGAACGCAGGAGTTTGTTCGTATTTGTCATCGTAGTCACTCTGTCGTCGGGATGTTCAAAGTCCTCAAGCCAGATTTTGCTGTAATCGAAGTACTCCTCATGCCTGATGAGGTTTGCAAACATAACGGCGACGTCGCGTGCGCACGAATACTGCGGCGACTTGGGCAAACCCGTGCAGTTTGCAAAGAGCGTATCGCGGCAGCCCAGTTTTTCGGCCTTATCGTTCATTGCGGCGACAAAATTCTCCTCGCTGCCAGATATCGTCTCGGAGAGGGCGACGCAACTGTCGTTCGCGGAGCAGACAATGATAGACTTTATAAGCTGCGAGACGGAATAACTCGATCCCCCCTGCAAAAAGACCTGTGAACCGCCCATGCCCGCCGCGTGTTCGGAGACGGTGACGGTATCGTCTAGGCCGAGCCGACCTTCGGCAACGGCATCGAAGCACAGCGTCAAAGTCATGACCTTGCATACGCTGGCAATGGGCAGATGTTCCTTGGCATTGCATTCAAACACGACTTCGCCCGACCGCGCGTCCATCAGACAGGCGCTCTTGCACCCTTCCGCAAGCCCGCTCTGCGCATGGGAAATATTATGAAAGTTCGTCCCTCCGGCGAAAGTCGCGGCCGCCGCGGAGGCGAGCAATACACACAAAAACTTTTTCATACCGTTATTTTGCGGAAAGGAACGAAAAATATACGCAATGCACCACCGGGCTTTACAGCGAATACACCACAGGCGGATTAAATAAAAGAGGCCAGCAATAAAAATTCAGATGACTACGATTAAAATTCTGAACACCACGTTTAAAAGGAGCAAAAAAACTATGCAATCGGCCAGGGCAAGCGCCAGGGGATAAAAAAAGACATATCTTTGAAGAACGGCGCGGCAGGACTCAACGACAAACCAACATGCCGCGGCGGAAAGAATAAACGACGGTATGTAAATAATCACGGCAACGAGCACGCCCCCGAAACCGAACGAAGAGAAAAATACGGCGCAGTAAAAGACGCAGATTACCGTTCTGAAAAATAAAATTATAGAAGAGGCATACTTGAACCGCGTGAAGTAGGCGAGTAAAAAGAATGCGTAGAGATAACATGCTTCGCGGAGAAGTTGAGAGAAAAACAGCGCCCCGTTGTTGAATGAAAAGATGTAATCGACATATTTTTGCGCATATACAACAAAATAGTCACCTATATTTGCAATTTTAAATAGTACTACGCCAAATATAATAGCTAATCCGAAGGCTATAAAAAGACAGATTATATAATTTTTATCGATTTTTATCCTATCAAAAGAAATGATCCCCATATTAAATTTATATGAGGATCGATTAATCAATATGAATTCAGCATCTTGTCTATGGCGATGCCGTACCCCCTCGTCGGATCATTGACAAATACGTGCGTCACGGCGCCTATCAGCTTGCCGTTCTGCACTATGGGACTTCCGCTCATCCCCTGCACAATTCCTCCGGATGCTTCGATGAGTTCTCCGTCATCTATTTTAATTACAAAATTGCGGTTATCCTTGTTGAACGCATCCACCTTTACAATGCTTATATCGTATTCCTTGATTTTGTTATCTTCAACGGTCGAATATATGACGGCGCCGCCCATCTCCACTTCGGATATATTTGCCGTCTTTATTTTCCTGTAACCCGTGACGTCAAGTTCGTTTGAAACAACCCCGAAAATGCCGCAGCTTGTGTTTTTCGTCGAAGCCCCTATCATGTAGTTTGTCTCTATACTGCCTTTCAGCTGCCCCGGATTGCCGCGCATACCTCGTTTAACTCCGTACACGGCACAGCTGTATATCGTACCGCCGTTGATTTCCATAATATTTTTTGAACTGTCCGTAACGGGATGTCCAAGCGATGCAATCACCCCCGATGTCTTATCGATAAATGTTACGGTGCCTATGCCGTTGAGACTGTCCTTGACGAGCATACCCAGCTTCTTTTTTCCGCTCGCTCTGTCCGTAACGGGCTGAATTTCCACATCAATACGCTCGCCGCCGCGCACCACGGTTAGCACAAAGCGCTTGTAGTCCTGCTCGAGCGCTTCATTCAGGTCGAACGAGGAATTTACCTCCCTGTCGTTCACCTTATCTATAATATCCCCCGCTTTTATTCCCTTCTCTCTTGCGGGGCTGACCATTCCGCTGTCCGTCAATATGTCGCACAATCCGACGACTTCGACCGTCGTGGTATTGAGGACAAAGCCCGCGGCAAAACCTCCGAGGTATATCTCCCTCTCCTCCGCATATGTGGCGGAGGAAAAGGAAATACAGAAGATCAACGCGCACAGCAGCGCTAAAAATATTTTTTTGAACTTACGGGAATACAACATACAAGTATTTTGCGCATATCGCAAAGTACTATTCATTCCGAGGAAAATTTGCCGCATCTATGTTACATTATTAAAAAACGCAACTCATCTTCCTTTTCGCGTTACCCGGGAGACGACAACTTCATTAAAGAGCGTTGCGCGCGGCAAATTATTGCCGCGCGCAACGCTTAATTTTTAAATGTTCTATAATAAATGTTGGTGTGAGTTCACTCGCTCCGACATTTTTTAATTAACAAAATATCTATTTGAACTGTTCGACGAGCTGTCTTGCATGTTCGCGCGCCGCATCTGAACGGACATTGCCCGTCAATCTGACAATTTCATCCAGCTTTTCCTCTTCGGTCAGCCTCCTGACGCGCGTAACGGTCTTTGAATGTTCCTCGGTTTTAAAGATGAGATACTGCGCATGGCTGGCCGCGCAAACCTGGGGAAGATGAGACACTGCGATTATCTGAGTATCCGCACTGATATCGACAAATTTCCGTGCGACCGTAAGCGCCGTGGCGCCGCTTATGCCGGCGTCGATCTCATCGAAAATATACGTTGATATTCCGTTGATTCCCTTGAGCTGCGTCTTGACGGCAAGCATGAACCTGCTCATTTCGCCGCCGGAGATGACCTTGTTTAACGCCTTTATTGGCTCCCCCTTATTTGCGGAGAACATGAATCTGACTTCATCGCTGCCGTTTTCACTGTTCAAATCTGCACTGTCGCGGTCAAACTCCCTGAATTCCACCACAAATTTTGCGTCGGGAATGTTGAGGCTCCTGAGCTGCACGACGACATTTTCCGCAAGAGTGTGCGCATATTTTTTTCTCAATTCCGAAAGTTCAACGCAAAGCGAATAAATTTTATCATTCTCCGCCGCAAGGCGCAAATTGAGTTTTTCAAGCTGTTCCGCGCTGTTTATCAGACTGTCATAGCGCGCCCTCGCACTCTCCAAAAAAGCAATGACGCTCTCTTCGTCCGGGCCGTATTTCTTCATGAGACCGCGCAGAAGTTCCATGCGCTCTTCAACGTATTGCGCCTCGCCCTCGTCAAATGATACATCCTCCGCGAAATGGCGCATCGTTGCGGCAATATCGTCCGCTTCTGCATAGAGATTTTCTATGCGCCCGCTCAATTTTTCGTACTCTTCGCTGAACTCGGAGACGGATGTGATGCACCTCTGCGCCGCGGAGATGAGGTCGGTGACGCCGTTGTCACTGCCAAAGGCGTCGGACGCACCGTTGAGCGCGGAGAGAATCTTTTCGGTATTGTTGATGAGATTGCGCCTTGCCCTGAGTTCTTCATATTCGCCCGCTCTGATTTCGGCCGCCTCGATCTCCTTTATCTGGTAATCGAGCAGATCAAGCTGTCTTGCGCGCTCCTGTTCGTCGCCGCCGAGTTCCCCGATGGCCTTTAAAATACTCCTCTTTTGAGCAATCTCGCCGCGAAGCCTGTCCTTTATCTTTTCGGCGTCCCCGCCGCACAATCCGTCTATGACTTTCAGCTGGTTCGCCTCGCTGAGAAGAAAGAAGTGCTCGCTCTGACCGTGCACGTCCACCAGCCGCGAAGTAACTCCGCGCAGCATCGCCGCCGTGACGGTATTTCCGTTGAGCTTGATACTGCCCTTGCCGTCAGAGCTATACTTGCGTGTAATTATTATCTGTCCGTCGCACTCTATATCCAGATCCTCCATCGCCTTTGCCGCCGGACTGTCGGGATCAACGTCGAATTCAGCCCTGACCGTTGCCTGACTCTCGCCGTACCTAATCATGCTCTTATCGGCCTTTGAGCCGAGCACGAAATTTATGGAATCGAGTATGACGGACTTTCCCGAGCCCGTTTCGCCCGAAAGTACGTTAAGTCTGCCGTCAAACTGTATATCGGCACTGTCGATGAGTGCAATATTGTTGATTTGCAATCTGGATAACATATTAAATAATTATCTTATGTATTCCTTTAACTTTTCAACTATGACAGGTGTATCTTCGTTGCTGTCAACGACAATAAGCACGGTATCGTCGCCGGCGACGGTACCTATTATCTCGTTATACTGCAGAGAATCTACAAAAGCGCCCGCGGTGGAACCGTTGCCGCGCATAGTCTTGATTACAATTATATTGTTGGCATAATTGACCGACTGCACGCACTCGCGGAAGAGATTGCGCATCTTGTTGGTCACGGCGTCGCCGTCGCTTTCAATATACGCATACTTGTACTTTTTGGTCGTTCCTGCGATTTTATAGAGCTTTAAGTCCTTTATATCGCGGGAAATTGTGGCCTGCGTAACATTGAAATTGAGTTTGTTGAGTTCGACGCAGAGCTCTTCCTGCGTTTCGATGTCTTTTTTTGAAATGATGTCTAAAATAGCTGCTTGTCTTGCATTCCTATGCATAATTTCACTTGCTCCAGATATTTAGTTTAATTAATAATTTATTAAAAAAGTCGCTCTCTAACGGCGTTATAAAGCTGACTTTATAATCTGCTTTGGTTACTGTGATCTCCCCGATGTCGTCCGCGCAATCGACGGTCACGCCGTCTATAACAACGTTTATCGCGCCGCGGCTGTCCGTGCGGATCAGCGAAAGGGACGATTTGTCGCTGTAAACAACGGGGCGTGAGTGCAGCGAATGCGCGCATATCGGCGTCATGATGAATGCGTCGATATCGGGCGTGAGGACGGAGCCGCCGGCAGCCAGCGAATAGGCCGTAGAACCGGTCGGCGTGCTGACAATCAGCCCGTCGGCGGTATAGTTATCCACAACCGATCCGTCTATCGATGCCCGGAGCGTTATGGTGTTTGAAAACTGATTGCCCGACGTGCAGCGCTGAATGACGAGATCGTTCAGTGCAAAATATTCTTTTTGCCTATAGACGACCTTCAACATGCTCCTCTGCTGCAGGGCATAGTTGCCCGAACAGATCATATCCGCGGCTTCACCCAGTTTATCGGGCTCAAACTCGGCCAAAAAACCAATATGTCCGTAATTGATGCCTATGAGTTTTACACCCCGCCGGGCGCACTCGGACGCGACGGCAAGCATCGTTCCGTCGCCGCCGAACACCATCAGCACTTCAAAACCTTTTATCTCGGCTGGCTTTGAAACGAACACGGGCTGTATGTCGTGCCCCGCGAGAACGCTTTTGACGCCGTCAACATAGCGGTCATCGTCAAGGCAGGATTTTTTAAAATAGACGCCCACCTTCATCATGTGAATAATTATACCACACTATATGCAAATATGCAAGAAAAATGCGCTATATTTTTTAATTTTTTTTATAATTTAATTTTTATAATTTTAAAGTATGACATCTCTCAAGAGGAGCTGCAGCGAGCTCTGTATGCCGTCTTTGACGAGGCAGATCAGATATTCCTTGTTTTTTCCCTCTCTGATGGGTGCGTTGGTCAGTTTTACCGGAGCAAGGCGGCACCCGGCCGCGCATTCGTATATCTTTTTGATTACCGCCCTGTGCACGGCGGCATCCTTTACTATCCCCCGCTTGCCCACTCTTCCGCCGTCGCATTCAAACTGTGGCTTGATGAGCAGGAGGGCAAATTTCCCTTGGTCAAGCACCTGCGAAATACACGGCAAGAGATATGTGAGCGAAATAAAACTTACATCGGCGACGATGCCGTCCAGCCGCTCGGCAAACATATCTTTAGTCATATTCCTGGCGTTGAAATTATCGATGACGACGATATTTTTACCGCCCAGGCTTTCATCGAGCTGGTTTTCCCCGACGTCGATGCAATAGACCTTTTTCGCCCCGGCCTTGAACAGACAGTCGGTAAAGCCGCCGTTGCTCGCCCCTATATCGGCGAACACACCTCCCGAGACGTCGAGATTGAAATCTTTGAGCGCCTTTGAAAGTTTATACCCGCCGTTTGAGACAAAACTTTCCACGGGCGGACAAAATGTTATGTTATCGTCCTCTCTGACATCGTAAGACGGGCGCACCCGACGCCCGTTTACCAATACTTCACCCCTCTCAACCGCCTCTGCGGCCTTCGACCGCGAACCGAATTTTTCGGCGAAAAATTTATCTATCCGCATTGTTCTTTATATAGCTGCACACGCCTTCCACGGATATTCCGTACTTCGAGATGAGTTCTCTCACACTGCCGTGGGGAATAAACTCATCGGGATAGGCGAAATTCTTTATGATTTTTCCGCTCTCCGAATAATAGCTGTCTATCAGGGAGCCGAAGCCGCCTATGAGGGCGTTATCCTCCAGCGTGACTATGTGTCTGTGTTGCAGACTGTCCAGCATTACGGTATCCATCGGCTTGACAAATCTGGCATTGACGACACAGCAGTCTATTCCCTCCTCCGCCATCCTGCGGGATACGTCGAGGGCGAGACTTATCATTCTTTCGCCGCAGGCGATGATTGCAAAGTCGTCGCCGTCGCGCAGTTTTTCCCACTCGCCGAACACGAAGGGAGCGCCGCCGAATTTATGAATGCAGTCCTTGGGATATCTTATTGCAAGAGGCGCGCCGAAGTGCGCCGACGCCAAAAGCATCTGTCTGAATTCATCCCCGTCCTTTGGAACGGCTATGGTGAGATTGGGAATAAAACTTAAAAAGGAAAGGTCGAACTCTCCCTGATGGGTCTCACCGTCGGAACCGGATATGCCCGCCCTGTCTATGCACAGCGTCACGGGGACATTCTGACTGCATATATCGACTATAACCTGGTCGAATGCGCGCTGCAAAAAGGTAGAATAGACGGCGTAATAGGGCTTCATGCCCTCTACGGCCAGCCCCGCGCACACGACGGCCGCGTGCGATTCGCATATCCCGACGTCTATCGAGCGCTCGGGATATTTTTCAAAGAAATCCGAAAGTCCCAGACTGGGAGTCATCGCAGCGGTGACGGCAACTATGCGCTTATCGCTTTCGGCCATGGCCGAAAGCGTCCGGCCGAGCACTTCCGAATATTCGGTTGCGCGGCCGCTCCCCGCGGTAATGCCGTGCGTCTCCTGCGGATTTTCCTCGCAGTACAGATACCCCTTGCCCTTCTTGGTTAGGACATGGAGAATAATCGACCTGTCGTGCAGCTTTTCCTTAATCTCGGTGAGTTTTGCAATCATGCACTCAAGATTATTGCCGTCGTACACGCCGTCGTAACTCAAGCCGAAGCGTTCAAAGATGGTTTCGTGTCTCTTCTTTTTTGCGCGCTGTTCGCTCTCCGCACTCAGCTTTTCGAGGTATTCGTGCATGGAACCGACAGTCGGAGAGATCGACATGTGGTTATCGTTAATTATGATTAAGATATTTGAATTGATTTCGCTTACGCTGTTAAAGGCCTCGTAGACCAGTCCGTTATTGAACGAACCGTCGCCTATGACGGCTATGACGTTGAAATCTTCACCCTTTATATCCCTGGCCTTGGCGATGCCGAGCGCCGCCGAAACGGATGTGCCGGCGTGCCCTGTATTGTAGCAGTCGTAGACGCTCTCCTCCCTCTTTGGGAATCCCGATATGCCGCCGAATTTTCGCAGCGTATCAAACTTATCCGCCCTGCCGGAGAGAAGTTTGTGCGTATAGCACTGATGCCCCACATCGTAAATTACTTTATCCTTCGGGAAGTCGAAGACATAGTGAAGCGCGACGGTCAGTTCCACCATTCCGAGGTTGGATGAGAGATGCCCGCCGTTTTTCATAACGGTATCCACAATTTTATTTCTGAGCTCGTCGCAGAGAGCGTTGAGCTCTTCGAGCGACATGCTCTTTAAATCAGGTATTTCTTCAAGCATATTTTTATCCGAGTCGCGTTTTTACAAAATTGACAAATCCGTATAAAAATGAAGTGTCGCCTTCAATGCCGTCTATAATTTTGATGCAGTCGTCGCCCAGGACGTCTATGCGCAGTTTGCAGTTATCCAGCCCGTACAGTCTGACGCCCGTCAGCTTGCCCTCTTGCTCATCCTTGCCCAGCGTCTTGCCCAGCTTATCGAAGTTGCCCTCAACGTCCAGCACGTCGTCGGTGAGCTGAAAGAGAAAGCCGAGCTTTTTGCCGAGCGTCTTGAGTTCGGAATAGTACCTCCCTCCGTTGAGTATGGCGGGCACGACGGTGGCCGCGGTAATGAGTTTGCCCGTCTTGTTTTCGTATATAAATTCAAGAATATCCTCGTCCGCGCCCTCATCCTTTTCATGAAGAAGATCGGCGGACTGCCCGGCGATCATGCCGTTGACGCCCGCGCAGTCGCAGATGAATTTTGCGGCGGAGACGTATTCGTTGCCCTTGAAACATTCGTCGAACAGCACGGAATACGCGGTGTTGAGCAACCCGTCGCCGGCGAGAATGGCATTCCCCGCGCCGAAGACCTTGTGGTTGGAAGGTTTGCCGCGCCTGAAGTCGTCATTGTCCATATCGGGGAGATCGTCGTGTATGAGCGAATAGGTATGGATGAGCTCGAGAGCGAGCGCAAAGTTTTTGACCTTTTCCGCCCCGACGCCCGTAATATCGGCAACGGCCGTCATGAGGACGGGCCTCACACGCTTGCCTCCCAGTTGCAGACTGTATACGAGGCTGTCCTTTAAAATTTTGGGACGGCAGTTCAGATTGTCGCAGAATTTATTGAGATACTCGTTAAACGAAGACAGATAACTTTCGTAAAGTTTATCAAATTGCATCAAAGTCCGACGCTCCTTTCGGCGGCCGCAAGAGTATTGTACAACAGCATGGTTATAGTCATCGGCCCTACCCCGCCGGGGACGGGGGTTATGTATGAACACTTGTCCTTTACATTTGCAAAATCGACGTCGCCGCACAGTTTTCCGTCCTCGTCGCGGTTCATGCCCACATCCACTACGACGGCGCCCTCCTTTATCATATCGGCGGTTATAAATTTGGCTCTGCCTATCGCGGCGACGACAATGTCGGCGGAAAGGCATATCTCCTTTAAATTTTGCGTCCTGCTGTGGCAGACGGTGACGGTGGCGTCGGCATTCAGGAGCAGCATGGCCATGGGCTTTCCAACGATATTGGAACGCCCTATGACGACGGCTCTTTTGCCCTTTATTTCAATCCCTTCGCGCCTGAGCATCCGCATGACGCCGTTCGGCGTGCAGGCCACAAGGCAGGGCTTGTTCATGCAAAGGCTGCCTATATTGCTCTCGCTGAATCCGTCCACGTCCTTTTCGACGGGAATGAGCGAGAGCACCGCGTCCGCGTTCAGCCCCGCGGGAAGAGGCAGCTGAACGAGAATGCCGTCAACGCTTTTATCTACGGCGAGGCTCTTTACAAGCTCCTCCACCTCACTTTGCGTAGCCGTTGCGGGCAGATAGTAGGCAAACGACTTTACCCCTGCCTCCTCGCACGCCTTTATTTTGTTGCGGACGTATACCTTTGAAGCGCTGTTGTCGCCCACAAACACCACGGCGAGACCTATGTCCCTCCCGTACTTGCGCCTGTATTCGGCAACGCCGCAGGCTATCTCCCTTCTCATCGCGGCAGCATGTGCCTTTCCGTCTATCAGCTTATACATTTTTTCCTCCGCACACGGCAGACAGCACGCCGGTTATAAACGACGCGCTCTTTTCCGAAGAATATTTGGAAGCTATATTTGCGGCTTCGTTCAGGGACACCTTGTCCGGTATGTCGTCCATATACAAAATTTCCGCCATGGCTATGAGCATTATGCTCCTGTCGGCAGGAAAAATTCTCCTCTCCGGAAAGGAAATCGAATGCTCGTCCAGCAATTTGCAGAACTGCCCGGAATGTTCCTTTATAATGGAAATTACCCTGTCGCAATAAGCCCTGTCGTTTTCGTCGAGCTTATCTATCCTGTACATGGCGTTTTTTAAAGTTTCGTCGATATCCTCGGTGAACTGCGACGAAAAAATGATCTTAAAGAGCGTCTCTCTTGCTATAGTTCTCATAAATGTGCCTGAAAAAATATAAAATATTCCCTTAAATAAAATTTTAAGGGAATAAATGGGTTAAATTCAGATGATTGCATTTTCAGGGAAATCCACGTCCTGAATGTGAACATCCACCTTATCGACTTTGTACTTCGTCATCGATTCGACATTGTGCTTGATGGACTGCTGAATACGGAATGCAAGCGAAGGCACATTGTAGCCATAGTCCACAATGACGCTGATGTCGGCAACGATGCCCTGTTTTTCAAAGAGCAGTTTTATGCCCTTGCTCTTTGTGTTCAGAAGTTTTACGCCCTCTACTTCGGCCACCGCCAGCGAAACGATGCCGCTCACGATTCCGGCGTTGTAAGAAATTCTACCCTTTTGGGTGTTGTCAGGTCTGATGTGTGCCATTGTCTTCTCCTGAAAGCAGATTAATCTCCCTTCCTGATTATTATAGCACAACAAATATTATTTTGCAACACCTATTTTCAAATTTGTGAATAAACAGGCATTATAATTATATTTGTAGGCGCCACTCCCGCTTCGTTCCTCAAAAGATTGTATATGGAAAGGGCGGTATCGGTGGAAAGTTCGTCGGAATTGATGAAAACGTTTACGTTGTCCGAATCCATTCCGATGGAGACTACCGCGTCAGAAAAGCCGAGCGACTTTATCATGGTTTCAAGCACGAGCTCGTCTTCCATGATCTCGATTATCTGCAGCTTGAGATCGACGGCCTGTTCATACCGTTCGCTGCCTTCGTCGTAGAGTTCGATGACGCTGTCAAGCTGCAGCAGCTCTTCGCTCCTCGTCGTCGTGCGCTCGGAGCGGTACGTGCTGAAGTAGTTTGCAGTCGTCACCACATCGGTATCGGCGTTGGCGTTGTTTGAGACCAGCAGCACGTTGAGCACCGCGGTCACTGCTAATAAAAATACCAGCGAGGACATAATGATGATTTTTTTCTTCTTGGTCATAAACCTCTCCTTATTAATCCATAGCATATATAGCTATGATATTTTTTTGTATGTT
>CALVLX010000036.1 GCA_944341195.1 uncultured Clostridia bacterium | reverse complement strand
TTAAAGTCGATATTCTATTCGTCGCTCACCAATCCGTGCACGCGCTTCGTCAATTCGATAGTCTACGCCGCCGTGGCGCTCTCGGGCGCGCTCACGCTCATCTTTCCGTCCGTTCTGCCGATAGCCTTTTCCGTCGGCAAGCTGACAACGCTGTTGAGCTATTCCAACCAGTACACAAAACCTTTCAACGAAATTTCGGGCGTAGTCACGGAACTTCAGAACGCCGTTGCGTGCGCGGCAAGAATTTACGAACTCATCGACGAGCCGGCACAGTGCGCCGATTCGCCCGACGCGCTCGAACTCCGCAATGTGCGCGGCGACGTCGCGTTTGAAGACGTAAACTTCTCATACGATCCCCAAAAGCCGCTCATACGCAACCTGAATATAAGTGCGGCGGCGGGGCAGAGAGTGGCCATCGTCGGCCCCACCGGGTGCGGCAAGACGACGCTGATCAACCTCCTCATGAGATTTTACGAGCCGCAGAGCGGCGCTATAACCGTTGACGGCAACGACATCAACAACGTCACGCGCAAATCGCTCAGACTCAATTACGGCATGGTTTTGCAGGATACATGGCTGAAGTCGGGCACCGTGCGCGAAAATATCGCCATGGGCGCCCCCGACGCCACCGAAGAGGAAATAATCGCCGCGGCAAAGGCCGCGCACTCGCACAATTTTATCATGCAGCTCGAAAGGGGCTACGATACCGTGATAGGCGAGGACGGCGGCAATCTTTCGCAGGGGCAGAAGCAGCTTCTGTGCATAACGCGCATAATGCTCTGCCTGCCGCCCATGCTCATTCTGGACGAGGCGACATCGTCCATAGATACGCGCACGGAGATGCGCATACAGAATGCGTTTGCAAAGCTCATGCAGGGCAGAACGAGCTTCATCGTGGCGCACAGGCTCTCCACGATAAAGGAGGCCGATATAATACTCGTCATGAAGGACGGCAATATTATAGAACAGGGAACGCACGATCAACTCATTGCCGGTCGCGGTTTCTATTATCAATTATATAACAGCCAATTTGCAAAATAACCGGAGGAAAGAATGTTACAGGTAAACGGAGTATCTCTACAGTACGGAAACAAAAAATTATTCGAAGACGTAAATTTGAAGTTTACAAAGGGCAACTGCTACGGCATCATAGGCGCGAACGGCGCGGGCAAATCGACCTTCTTAAAAGTTCTCAGCGGTGAAATCGAACCCAACAAGGGCGACGTGACCATGGATAAGACGGAAAGAATGTCCGTGCTCCAGCAGAACCAGAACGCCTTTGACAACGTGACGGTACTGCGCGCCGTAATGCTCGGCCACAGGCGTCTCGTCGAAATCATGGACGAAAAGGATGCCCTCTACGCCAAGGCCGATTTCAGCGAAGAGGACGGCAACCGCGCCGCCGAGCTCGAAAACGAATTTGCCGAACTGGGCGGCTGGGACGCCGAATACGAGGCGCAGACTCTTCTCTCCGCCCTCGATATCGGCGAAGAATGCTACTATATGCTCATGGCCGATTTAGACGCCAAGCGCAAAGTCAAGGTATTGCTCGCCCAGGCGCTCTTCGGAAATCCCGATATTCTCCTTTTGGACGAGCCCACAAACAACCTCGATATCAAGACAGTGCGCTGGCTGGAAAATTATCTGCTCGATTTTGAAAACACAATAATAATCGTCTCGCACAACCGCCACTTTTTAAACAAGGTCTGCACGCACCTCTGCGACGTCGATTACGGCAAGATTAACATGCTGCCGGGCAACTACGATTTCTGGTATCAGACCAGCCAGCTGCTTGCCCGCCAGCAGAGGGAGATAAACAAGAAGAACGAACAGAGGGCCAAGGAACTGCAGGAGTTCATTGCGCGCTTTTCGGCAAACGCTTCAAAATCGCGTCAGGCAACGTCAAGAAAGAAGGAACTCGAAAAACTGACGATAAGCGATTTCAAACCCTCGCTGAGGAAGTATCCCTATATAGATTTCAAATATGAAAAGGAGATAGGAAACGATATCCTGAGCGTAGAGGGGCTGACGAAGGAAGGCTATTTTTCCGACGTCTCGTTTACCGTACAGAAGAATGAGAAGATAGGTATCGTCAGCGACAAGTCCACGACAATCTCCATGCTCTACGACATACTGACGGGCAAAGCCCAGCCCGATTCGGGAGTGATAAGGTGGGGCAAGACAATATCTTTTTCGTACTTCCCCGAAAACAATAACGAGTATTTCCAGGGATGCGACCTCACTCTGGTCGAATGGCTCAGCCAGTATTCCTCCGACCATTACGAAGAATATCTGCGCGGCTGGCTTGGCAGAATGCTCTTTTCGGGAGAGGAGGCCTTAAAACAGGCCAAAGTGCTCTCGGGCGGAGAAAAGGTGAGATGTATGCTTGCAAAGATGATGCTCGAAGGCGGCAATTTCCTCATCCTGGACGAACCGACAAACCATCTCGACCTGGAATCGATCACCGCGCTCAACAACGGCATGAAAAATTTCAAGGGCTGTATGCTGTTCACCTCGCACGACCAGGAACTCATGAATACCGTTGCAAACAGAATAATTGAGATAAACGGAACCAAGACATTCGATAAAAATGTTACCTACGATGAGTACGTCGATATAATCACGGCGGAGTAATCGACAAATTCCGACAAAGTAATTCATAATTCAACAAAATAAGTTGCAATATTAAATAATATATTTTACAAAATCGCTTTACATTTACAAAATTTGGTAATATAATTTAATTATCAAAAAAATATTTAATAAACGGAGCGAAAAATATATGAAAAACATTAATATTGTAATTTTGGAAAGCAGCGAAGACTTTTTGAACGACCTCAAAAATTATTTTGAATCGAACGAAGACTTCAATGTGTGCGGGGTTGCAAACAACGGCAGCGTGGGCATAAGCCTCATCAATCAGTTCAAGCCCGATGTCGTTGTCGTCAACCTGGTGCTGAGCGGCATGGACGGATTCGGCGTGATGGATTACATCCGCAAGAACAAACTGCCGTGCGCCGTGGTCGTCGTCTCCAATTTCGGTGACGACAAGATTGTCAATACGGCAATCTCCCGCGGGGCGAGATACTATTTTGTCAAGCCCGTCGCGGCGGAAAATGTGGCCATGAGGATAAAAGATATTCTCAACGAAAGCGTGCCGTCATATAACGTCGCGCCCGAAGTGAGGGACAAGCGTCGTTCGGCGTCGCTCGACGAGAAGATAAGCAACATCTTCATTTCGATAGGCATTCCCCCGCACATCAAGGGATATCAGTACCTGCGCGAAGGCATCAAGATGGCCATAGAAAATCCCGCCGTGATCAACAGCGTCACAAAGGAACTCTATCCCGCCATAGCGCAGAAATTCTCGACAACGGCAAGCAAGGTGGAGCGCGCGATAAGACACGCCATTGAAGTCGCCTGGAACAGGGGAAGGGTAGACGCCATCAACGCGATCTTCGGCGTAAGGGTGTACATAGGCAGCGAACGCCCTACCAATTCCGAATTTATCGCCCTCGTCGCAGACAAACTCATTCTCGAAGAACTCATCTGAATTATAAAGCGTCATATCCGCCGCAAGTAAAATACCTTGCGGCGGATTATTTCTCTCCGGATAACTGCGGCGGGACTAAATTTAATCTTCTTTCACGCGATTATAAAAATATTTCATTAAATAATGCCAAATGTAATTGACAACAGTCTCTTATGGTGATATAATTTAAAAAAATTGAATAAGGAATGATAATAGCAAACTACATGAAAATGTAGGACGCAAAACTTTAGAGCCTACGCCGCGCATGAGCGGCATTGGTTGTCAGTTGCCAAAACCGTACTTTTGTATGTCGTGTTTTGGCTTTTTTTATTTCCTGAAAGTAGTTAAAAATCCCAAATTATTGCGTCCGTCGGTATGACGCAGACGAGGCGCACTACAGCAAGCAAGATAAGGACATGCCCGCTTTGACCGATATCTGTCAAAGCGGGCATGTCCTTTTACACAATTACCCTTTTTAAAACAGAGACGTTAAAAATTTTAGGGCATTAACGTTGATTAATTGCAAAATTCATGGTAAAATAATATAGGTGAACATTTAAAATATTCGCTCTGCGGCAAATGCCGGCCGCATTTTGCAAAGACAGGCTCTCCATAATAAAAAAGAGCGCCGTTGTTGCAGGCGCTCTTTTTAAAGACAAAAATGCGGCGAATCCGCCGCGTTTGGTGCCGCTGACCGGGGTCGAACCGGTATGGTATCGCTACCACTGGATTTTGAGTCCAGCGCGTCTGCCAATTCCACCACAGCGGCGCATCCTTGAATATTATATAATAACGAAAATCAAAAATCAAGCAATTTGAGATAATTTATGGATAAACTCGTTCTCATCGACGGCAACAGCCTTTTAAACCGCGCGTTTTACGCAACGCCCGTATTTTCCACCAAGAACGGCCAGCCCACCAACGCAATCTTCGGATTTGTAAAACTGATGTTAAAGATATTAGGCGACATCAAACCCGAATACATTGCCGTGGCGTTTGACCTTAAAGCGCCCACTTTCAGGCACAAAATGTATGAAGGCTACAAGGCGACGCGAAAGCCCATGCCGCCCGAACTCGCAGCACAGGTGGAGCCCCTTAAAGCTCTTCTCGCCGCCATGCATGTGGCAATGTTTGAAAAAGAGGGGCTGGAGGCCGACGACATCATAGGTTCGCTTTCGGCGCGGTTTGACGTGCACAGTTACGTCTACACGGGCGACAGGGACAGCTACCAGCTTGTGGACGACAAAACGGACGTGTGCTTTACGAAGCGCGGCGTGAGCGACATTCTTCACCTCGACAAGGACAATTTTTTTGCCGAAGTCGGCATAGAGCCTGTACAGGTAATAGATTTAAAGGCGCTGATGGGGGACAAATCTGATAACATTCCCGGCGTACCGGGAATAGGTGAAAAGACGGCTTTAACCCTAATTTCGACATACGGATCCCTCGACGCAGTCTACCGCAATATAGAAGACATCAAGGGCGCGGTGAAGGAAAAACTTCTCAAGGGCAGAGAGCTTGCGTATCTTTCGCATGAACTTGCCACGATTGACCGCAATTGTCAAATCGAAGCCAACCTGGCAGACTGCGCGGCGACATACAGATACTCGCCCGAGGTGCGCGATATATTCAATAAATTTGAATTCAAAAGCCTGATGTCCCTCGACATCTTTGAGGAGGGAAAGACGGCAAGCGCCGAGATCAAATACCCCGAACGAAGACAGATTGCCGACGCCGGTCAGCTCGGCGAGATCTGCCGGCAAAAGGGCAGCTTTTACATCGATTTTACCATGCCGACGGCGCGCATCTATACGGCGGGTGTTCAATACGAATGTAACGTCAGCGAAGATCTGTTGAGTCTGATAAGTCTGAATGCCTTCTGCGAAGCTATGGAAAGCATCATCAACAATATGGATGCCGAACTTGTTGTATATGATCTGAAGGCCTTTCTGCACGCAATAAATTTTGGCGGAGACAAGGTAAGTTGCAAAACGGACGATATATCGATAATGAAATATCTCGTCGATTTCTTCGACTCCAGCGAAAATATAGAGGGGTTGTGTCAATATTACGGCTATGACAGCGCATACACTGCATTTATTTTATGTACTATGCGTGACATATACAGCAGAAAAATCGACGAGGACGGCGCGCGTAAGCTGTATGAAGAAATCGAAAAGCCGTTGATCTTTGTACTGTACGACATGGAGCGCACGGGCGTGAAAATCGACGCCGCACAGCTGGATAATTTTTCCAAACAGTACAGGCAGAAGCTGGATGCGCTTACGCAAGAGATATATGAGCTATGCGGCTGCTCCTTCAACATCAATTCGCCTTCGCAGCTCGGACAGGTTTTATTTGAAAAACTGGGGCTCAAATCGGGCAAGAAAAATAAAAACGGCAAATATTCCACCAATGCCGAAGTGCTCGAAAAACTTGCTGACGAGAGCCCGGCCGTGCGGGCAATTTTAAAATACAGGCAGTATCAGAAGTTATTTTCCACTTATATAGAAGGCTTCCGACCGCTGATAGACTATTCGACGGGGATAGTGCATACAACTTACAACCAGTCGGTCACGGCAACGGGCAGACTTTCCAGCGCCAATCCCAATCTTCAGAATATCCCGATCCGCGAGGACGAGGGCAGAGAACTTAGAAAACTGTTCATTCCACGTCAAGGCAACGTCTTTATCGATGCCGACTATTCACAGATCGAATTGCGCCTTCTCGCGCATTTTTCAGAATGCAAAGAGCTCATTCAGGCCTACAACGAGGGCAAGGATATACATGCCGTCACCGCGTCGCAGGTCTTCGGCGTGCCTTTGGATCAGGTGACGCACAAGATGCGCTCGGAGGCCAAGGCGGTAAATTTCGGCATAATTTACGGAATCAGCGACTTCGGGTTGGCCAAAAACCTCAATATTCCCGTGAAGGTTGCAAAAGAATACATCGAAAATTATTTTAAAACGTACAGCGCCGTAAAGGATTACATGAATTCAAACGTGGAATTTGCAAAAAACAACGGCTATGTTGCTACCCTGACCGGCAGAAAACGCTATATCAGGGAAATTAATTCGGGCAATTACAATATACGGCAGTTCGGCGAGCGCGCGGCAATGAATATGCCCCTGCAGGGTTCGAGCGCAGACATCATAAAGATTGCCATGAACAACGTGTCGCGGGTGCTGCGCCAACGCAAGCTCAAGGCGAAACTCATCTTGCAGGTGCACGACGAACTCGTGCTCGACTGCCCCGAGGAGGAGGCCGCCGAGGCTGCGGATATTTTAAAAAATCAAATGGAGAACGCGGTACAGCTCAAAGTTCCGCTCAAAGTCGATGTCAACATCGGCAAAAACTGGTATGAAGCAAAATAAAAAGATAGCCGTAACGGGCGGCATCGGCAGCGGAAAATCAACCGTAATTGAAATACTCGCCGAAAAAGGTTATCCTGTGTTTTCGTGTGATGAAATTTACGCGCAGCTTACAGGGCGCAAAGATTTTCTGCGAAGACTCACCGATGAATTCGGCGATGTTTGCGATGCATGCGGACGTCTGGACAGAAATAAATTGGCAGCAATCGCTTTCGCGGACGAAAAAAAACTGGCGCGTCTCAACGAAATAACTCATCCCGCAATATTTGAAGAGATGTTCAGTCAGGCAGACGAGGCGGGCGGCACATGTTTTTGCGAAGTTCCGTTGCTCTTCGAAAGCGGGGCGGAGGGAATGTTTGACGGAGTGATAGTCGTGCTGCGCGACCTCGAAGAGCGGATCAAAAGCGTTGCCGCGCGGAACAATTTATCCCGCAACAGCGTGGTAAACCGCATAAACAGCCAATTTGATTACGACAATTACGATTTTGCAATGTACTATGTTATACATAATAATGGCAATATCGAACAGTTGTGTGCGGAAGTTGACAAAATCATACATAAAATAAGAGAAGCCAGATCTTAAACACATATCAGTAAGGCTGTTTTCTCCTCATTTTCAGTTACCTTTGAGAGCAGTGCCTGCTTGTCGTATCATTTTTGTTTCGTCTAATTTAATTAAAAAACACATTTATACGGTCTATAAAATATTTTTTACTAAATTTAAAATAATAATTAATTTTGGCTTGACAATAAATATAAAATATTATATTATAAATAGGCTTTTGAAAAGTTGATGCACTCATGGCGGAATTGGCAGACGCGCAAGACTAAGGATCTTGTGGAGCGATCCATGCAGGTTCAACTCCTGTTGAGTGCACCATAGGTGGGTATGCAAACCACACCCCCAATTAAAAGAAACCGAGTTATCGGTTTCTTTTTTTTATTCTTGTTTTCATTTTTGCTTTTGTTCTCGTTGAGTTAATCGAGTAAAATCAAATTAAAAATGAATAGGCCATTTTTTGACTTTATAAAAGGCAACCCATTAAAGTGGTTTGCCTTAATTTATTTTATTTGTTTTTTAATAATCGTACATATTCATTAAACAGTGGTTTACTGTCGCGTAAATTAACAATTTGTTTATAGCCTGATTTATATACTACCAAAAACTTTGTAGTCGGACATGAACTATAAGAACCAAAACCAACACCGCCGTTAGTATTGAACGTACTTATTATTCCGTTATTACCATTTGTAGAAGAAATAATTTCAGTATATTCAACTTCGGGTAATCTCCTCATCAATTCTTTATCCCTTTTCTTATTTTTGTATAGCATACAAATAAGGAATACAATAGCTCCAATAATAACAACGACATTCAGTATTACGGTTATTAATAAAATATCTTTCATAACATATTTCTCCAAGTAGAGTAAGACAATTTTTATAGTGCTGCTATCTCTTGAAATAATTTTTTATTCTTTTCTCGTAACCATAAACCAAAAGTTTCATTAAAACTTGTAAAGGTGTAAATAATCACAGTATTCTAAATAATTAAAATTTTTTACTTTTTCGTACTCTGCTAATTTCATAATGATACTCCTTTTTTTGATAAAAATAAAAAGTGCGCCAGCCAAAGCCAGCGCACGAAAAACGCAAACTCCGACTGTCGCGAAACAAACTTTACGTTATAGTACGAATTACTGTACAAACATAAATGGAATTTGCATTTTTGCTAAATTCACAATGTTTGCACAGCAAAAAGAATATACCTTTGCTTATTAAAATAAAAAAGTCCGTACTCCTTGATTAAAATATAAAGTTTGTTTCGCATAATTAGTATAACATAAATACAAATTAAAATCAATGGTTTCAACGAGTGAATTGAAAAATTTAAGACTCCGTCGCGAACAATTGACACAAGGTAAATTGCCTTGGAGAATAATAGCAAATAGCAGATTCGTCAAAATAGTGTTAGTTAAAATTTCGTTGCATAGACCATGTTTCGTGGATAATAATGTTGTCCACGGCAAAAACCTCGGAAAACACATCGTTTTCCGAGGTTTTTTGTTGCTTTTCAGGCAAAAACATAACAGAACATCGCAATGGAAAGCAGGGAAGAAAACATCATCGTAAAACCTTCAGGGCGCACCTAAATAATGTTTAGGTGCGCCCTGCCGACGTCTTAATATGCTCGATTTTCTAACGCGCAAGGGCTAACATGAATGCGTTGTGTTCTTTTTTCTTAATTCTATAAAATAGAATGGCGATTTTGTTGCTATTGCCGGTTGGGGAGAGATAAAGCGAAGAAAAATTATTAAACCGAAAACGCATTGTATCGCAATTAGGAATTTTGCCAAAATAAAAAATGCTCCCTGCGCGGGATATTTTTGCGGAGCATTGGTTTCACCCGGCAAAATTTTGCCGATATGTACAGACCGCGGGACGGCTTAAAGCCGTCCCGCGGTCTGTAAAAAACAAATTAATAAAACATGTCAAAGAAGCGAACTCTTGGCGCGAATTGCCTTTATAATCTCTTCCACGCTCTCATCGAGCGACAAATTGTCGCAGTCAACGGTGATATCGGCATATCTTTCATAGAGAGGCGTGCGCTCATTGTAGAGGTCAGCAAGCGTAGTGCCGCGCTTTCTCATAACGACGCCCCGTGCAAAGAGATCTCTGCCGGCGAGCCGTCTTTCAAGTTCAAGCAAACTGACTTTGATGTATACGACAACGCCCATCGCCTTTAAATGAACCATTGCCCTGTCCCCGTAAATGACGCTGCCGCCCGTTGAAATGACGCACCTTTCCGCCCAAAGCTCCGAATTTATTCTCTCCTCGAGTTCGATAAACTTCTGTACGCCCTCACGGTCGATTATGTCGCAGAGCAGAGCCTTTCTGTCATTTTGAATGAGAAGATCGCTGTCTATGTATCCGTAGCCTATTGTCTTTGCCAGCAGAACGCCTGCCGTGCTCTTTCCCGATACGGGCATCCCTATAAGTACGATGTTATTCATAATCGGAATTATAATCATAGCTGCATAAAATGTCAACAAAAGATGCAACCTATGTCATTTTTTTGTCAATTTAGCGCAAATCGGTCATAAATTTTGATTTGTCTATTGATTTTTTACATTCCATACACTATAATATAGAATGTAAATTTTAAATCGGCGGACAAATTTTTTGTAGACCGCAGACTCGGTGAAACTAATGTATAAATTCGATACGGCAATAGGGGAGGTGAGCGCAAACCGCGTCATCCTCGATGACCGCCGTCTTAAAAATACCGCTGCGGATGAGGACTGCCGCATCTGGCTGGGCGTCGGAAATTTCTGCCTGTGCATGGATGCAGACAACTTTGAAATTAACGGTCTTTGCGGAGATATCGACAGCGCGGACATCGCCCGCGGAGACTCAACTCCGTGCGCGGCGATAGACGGGCGGGCGGTTCTTTCGGGCGGTAAGCACAAGATTGCCGGCGCCGTATATCTCTGCTGCGACCTGACGAAAATACTTTACGACGACACAAACAACAGACTTGTCTTCGGCGATACGGACGGGTGCGAAATCTCCTTCAGAGTGGCGCAGAACCTCATCGTCGCACTCAAGAACGATCTCGTCTTTGGAGTCGTTGTCGAAGACGTCGTTTTGCCAAAATGACGCATCTGAACAACAAAATATTGATCCGTTACAAAAACATTACACAAATTACACGAAATTTTACACATTTTGAATAAGTTTTTTTAATTTGGCTCTTGAAATGTCAATCCCGATATGGTATAATAACAGATGGGTATGAGTATTTTAAGCCCCGAAGATACGTTCCACAGAGGTACATGCTGTACCGCATACAAAGTTTATGGTTGCCATAAATGCAGTGGCGGCCATGTTTTCCGCGTCTGGGCGCCCCACGCCCGCGAAGCCTTTGTAGTCATCAGGGGCAAGGGCGAATACGCCATGAACGCCCTGCCCGACGGCGAAAGTCTGGAATGCACCGTCGCCGGAACGGAGCAGGGCGACAGGTACTGCTTCAAGCTGGTCACATTCGAAGGCCGCGTACTCATGAAGAGCGATCCGTACGCTTTCCGCAGCGATCTGCCGGCGTCAAAATATTCCGTCATCTACGAACTCCCGGCCTGCAACCCCAGGATGCCGGATGAAGACTTTTCGGATAAGCCCGTCAACATCTTCGAAGTCAATCTTCTGAGCTGGAAGAAGAATGCCGACGGCAGCTATCTTTCGTTCAGACAGCTTAAAGATATGCTTGTGCCGTATGTCGCGGATATGGGATACACGCACGTCGAGTTCATGCCCGTCACCGAATATCCATTTGACGGTTCATGGGGCTATCAGGTTACGGGGTATTTCAGCGTCACTGAGAGGCTGGGCACGCCTGAAGACTTCGCCGCGCTCGTCGATGCCTTCCACAACAGGGGAATACGTGTCATACTCGACTGGGTGCCCGCGCACTTTCCCAAAGACGACTTCGGGCTGTACGAATTCGACGGACAACCCCTGTACGAATGTCCGCTCTGGGACAGAATGGAACACAGCGGATGGGGAACGAGAAAATTCGACTTCGGCCGCGGAGAAGTGGACAGCTTTCTGCTTTCCAGCGCATGTTTTTTCCTTGAACAATACGCCGTGGACGGACTGCGCGTGGATGCCGTGGCCTCCATGCTCTATCTCGATTACGACAGAGGCGAGGGGCAGTGGACGCCCAACGTTTACGGCGACAACCGCAATCTCGAGGCCATAGAATTCATAAAAAAATTCAACAGTCTGGTGCATAAATTATTCCCCGGCGCAATGATAGTCGCCGAAGAGTCCACAGCCTACGCGGGCGTTACGACCAAAGTGGCCGAAGGGGGGCTGGGCTTCGATTTCAAGTGGAATATGGGCTGGATGAACGACGTATTATTTTACTGTCGCCAGGATCCTCTGTACAGACATTACCACCACACAAAGATCACCTTTTCAATGATGTATTCTCTCAACGAAAGGTACATCCTGCCGCTGTCGCACGACGAAGTAGTTCACGTAAAAGGTTCTATAGTCAATAAATTCCCGGGAGAGTACGCCGATAAATTTGCGGGGGAGAGGGGGCTGCTGGGTTTTATGTATGCTCACCCCGGAAAAAAGCTCAACTTCATGGGATATGAGATTGCACAGTTTTCCGAATGGGATTACCGCAAATATATAGAATACTTTTTGACAAAGTACGAAAAACATGCTAAAATGCAGGTTTTTACGGCATTTTTGAATAATTTGTATAAGAATTGCCCGCCGCTTTACGAGATAGAGACTGACTGGAAAGGCTTTGAATGGCTGGTAGTGGACGATGTCATCAATAACGTTCTCGCCTTCAACAGATATGACAGGCAGGGAAACACGTTGATGTGCGTCGTGAATTTTTCGGGCATAGACCAGCCGTGTTATAGGATAGGCCAGCACCGCGGCAGGTACTCGCTCATTCTCGACAGCGATAAGAGAGCGTTCGGCGGCGAGGGTAAATTCAAAAAACGTATTTTAGCGACTAAAAAACAGCCAAGTCACGGCAAGGAATACTCTGTGACGATAGATATTCCCAAACTGGCTTGTATGTATTTTATAAAGGAAAAATAAATTATTGGGGGATTCCTGCAATGCTAAGAAAAAAAGAATGCGTGGCGATGTTACTTGCGGGCGGACAGGGCAGCAGACTGTACGCGCTGACAAGCAACATAGCCAAACCCGCAGTTTGCTTCGGCGCCAAGTACAGAATTATCGACTTCCCGCTTTCAAACTGCATCAATTCGGGTATCGACACAGTGGGCGTGCTCACACAGTACCAGCCGCTCGTGCTCAACGAGTACGTCGGCAACGGCCAGCCGTGGGATCTGGACAGAACCTTCGGCGGCGTGCATATCCTTTCGCCCTATGAGGCAAAGACGGATACTTCGTGGTACAAGGGTACGGCCAATGCCATCTACCAGAATATCAGGTTCATGAAAATGTATGATCCCGAATACGTTTTGATACTTTCGGGCGACCACATCTATAAGATGGACTACGATAAGATGCTCGCCGCCCACAAGGCCGCCAAGGCCGACTGCACCATCGCATGTATGAAGGTGCCCATGAAGGAGGCGTCCAGGTTCGGCATTCTCAACACAAATCCCGACGGCTCTATCTATGAATTCGAAGAGAAGCACAAGCAGCCCAAGAGCGATCTGGCATCCATGGGCATCTACATATTTACCGCTTCCAAACTCTTCAAGTACCTCGAACTCGACGAAAAAGATCCCAAGTCTGAAAACGATTTCGGCAAGAACGTGCTCCCCGCAATGCTCAATGCGGGCGAAAAGATGATGTCCTACCGCTTCGAAGGCTACTGGAAGGACGTGGGCACGATAAGTTCACTCTGGGAAGCCAATATGGATCTTCTGGGCGCAGTTCCCAAATTTGACCTGCGCGACACGGAGAGAGTCATCCACTCCAGAAGCCCCTTGGCTCCTCCCGCATACATCGAAGGCGAGGTTGTAAATTCGCTCATCGCAAACGGCTGCGATATCGAAGGCACGGTAATCAATTCGGTAATCGGCACCGATTGCGTCATCGAAAAGGGCGCGGTAGTCAAGGACAGCGTGCTCATGGGCAATACCGTAGTCAAAGCGGGCGCAAAAGTCGATTACTCCATCATCGATGAAGAAGTAACCATAGGCAAGAAGGCCAAGGTCGGCGACGACATTAAAAAGGCCTCCAAGCTCGAAGGCAAGACGAGCGGCATAACCGTTCTCGGCAGGGGAATTTCCGTCAACGACGGCAAGGAAGTCCCCGCAGGCGAAATAATCGATAAAAACGTATAAGGGGGACTAAAAAAATGGCTTCGACAGTAGGCGTTATATTTTCCAGCATTAACGATGAAGAAGTGCCCGAACTGACAAAAGTCAGATCCAAAGGTTCTATACCTTACGGCGGGCGCTACCGCATTGTGGACTTTGCGCTTTCGTGCATGGTCAACTCCGGCATAACGACGGTCGGAATGATAACCAAAAACAATTACCAGTCGCTGATGGATCACCTCGGCTCGGGCAAAGAGTGGGATCTTGCGAGAAAGGAGGGAGGACTCATCATGCTTCCCCCTTACAGCGACGAGAGCGAAATGCTCTACCGCAACCGTCTCGAAGGGCTCAAAGGTTCTTCCGCATTCTTAAAGAAATGCAAGGAGGACTTTGTTGTCGTTGCAGACAGCAACGCCGTATACAGGATAGACTTCAGCAAGATCATCGAACAGCACATAAAGACAAATGCCGATCTCACGCTCGTATACCACGAACACGAATGCGGCGAAGTCAATTCGTATATGATGTTCGAGACAGATAATGACGACAGGATCGTGTCTATAGACATCAACCAGCATTCGCACGGCGTGCGCAAACATTACATAAATGTATTTGTCGCCCGCACGTCCTATCTTCTCAACCTCATCCAGACGGCTATCGCCCGCGGATACTCGAGCTTTTCGGGAGATATCCTCGTTCCCGCCGCCAAGACGGGCAACATCTACGGCTATAAGTACACGGGTTACTATCAGCTCATCGATTCGCTCGAATCGTACTTCAAGGCCAACATGGATCTGCTCAACAAAAAGATCCGCACCGAACTCTTCGGCGAAAGGGATATCTATACTAAAGTCAACGACGCTCCTCCCGCGATGGTTTCGGAGGGTGGAAAGGTCGTCAATTCGCTCGTGCCCGACGGCTGCCTCATCGAAGGCACTGTTGAAAACTGCATTCTGTTCCGCGGCGTAAAGGTGGGCAAAGGCTCGACGCTCAAGAACTGCATCATCATGAGCGAGAGTTATATCGGCGACGACTGCAACCTCTCATATGTCGTCAGCGATAAGGACGTCTCCGTTGCGGACGGCACGTTGCTTGCAGGCTGCAAACAGAAGCCCTATTTCATAAACAAAGGCACACACATTTAACATTATAAATATAAGGGGGATCCAAAATGGCTACAACAAAGACAACTAAAAAGGTTGCAACCGCAAAGAAAACGGAGACAAAGACCGCGCCCAAGACGGCAAACAAGGCCGAAGTCCAATCCGCTGCACCGGCCGCAAAGAGAAAAATTCTCTTCGTCGCCTCGGAGTGCACGCCCTACATCGTTACGGGCGGACTTGCGGAGGTTATAGGCTCGCTCTCAAAGGCGCTCGCGGCAACGGAAAAATTCGATGTGAGGGTGGTGGTGCCGCTCTATTCGGATATCAAAAAGGAATACAGGGATAAGTTTACCTATCTCGGCAACATCTACGTGCATCTCGCGTGGAGAAACCAGTATTGCGGAATATTCTCCTATGAGCAGGACGGCGTTATCTTCTATTTCCTCGACAACGAGTTCTATTTCAAACGCCCCGGCTGCTACGGATATTTCGACGACGGCGAGAGATTCGCATTCTTCTCCAGAGCTGTCCTCGAAATAATGCCCTTCCTCAATTTCTATCCCGAAGTCATGCACTGCCATGACTGGCAGGCGGCGCTTGCAGCAATCTACCTCAAGACAAATTATTGCTTCAGGCAGGAGTACCAGTTCATAAGAGCGCTGTTCACGATACACAACATCGAATATCAGGGACAATATTCTCTCGATATACTGTCGTCTTTGTTTGACATTTACGGAAAATATCAGTATCTTGTAGAGTATAACAACTCAATCAACCTCATGAAGGGCGCCATAGAGTGCTGCGAAAGATTTTCCACCGTATCCCCCAGATACGCGCAGGAGATCAAGGATCCATACTTTGCGCACGGGCTCGATCCCATCGTCAGGCGCAATGAATTCAAGCTCACCGGCATTCTCAACGGCATAGACGACAAGGGGTACAGCAGCGAGTTCGATACTCACATCTTTGCAAACTTCACCCCCGACGACATGACAAACAAGGCCGTCAACAAGGCCGAACTCCAAAAGATGTTAGGCCTGCCCGTAAAGGCGGATACGCCGATAGTGTCCATGATTTCCCGTCTCGTCTCCCACAAGGGCTTCGATCTCGTTCTCAATATAATCGAAGAGCTTTTGCAGGACGACGTGCAGTTTATCGTGCTCGGGACGGGCGATTCGCACTACGAAGGTTTCTTTAAAGATCTCGCAAGAAGATATCCCGACAAGATGAGCGCGCAGATCATGTTCAACAACGATCTTTCGCGCAAGATCTACGCAGGTTCGGATATCTTCCTGATGCCTTCAAAGTCAGAACCGTGCGGGCTTTCGCAGATGATTGCGTGCAGATACGCCACAATACCCGTAGTCAGGGAGACGGGCGGTCTCTACGACAGCATCAAACCACAGTACAACGGCTATACTTTTGCAAATTACAACGCTCACGACATGCTCTATGTCATAAGAGAGGCCATGACCGATTATAAGGACAAGAAGAAATGGTCACAACTTATGTACAGAGCGGCCACTTCCGACTTCAGTTGGAATAATTCGGCAAAACAGTACGAAGCGCTGTATATGAGTATGCTCAATTAATTTTACAGTTATAGGAGAATATTTTTAATGGCAACAACTATTACCGAAAAAGAAGTCAGGGATCTCGTCAAGGGAAAACTGGTGCGCTATTACGGCGTCAGTCCCGCGGAAGCGACGAAAGACCAGATCTATAAAGCGGTCGTAATGAGTGTGAGAGATATACTCTTGCAGAAGCGCCAGGCCTTTTCCAACAAGATAAAGACAAAGCGCGCAAAGCGGGTTTACTATCTCTGCATGGAATTTTTACTCGGACGTTCGCTCAAAAACAGTTTGTATAATCTGAGCGCTACCGAAACATTTAAAAAGGTGCTTGACAGCTACGGCGTTACGCTGGATGAACTTTACGAGCTCGAACCGGACGCCGGTTTAGGTAATGGTGGACTCGGCAGGCTTGCCGCCTGCTTTATGGATGCCCTCGCAACGGGCAACTATCCCGCGATGGGATATTCGTTGAGATACGAATACGGTCTCTTCAAACAAAAAATAATTGACGGCTGGCAGACCGAACTGCCCGACGTATGGCTGCCCGGCGGCGAAGCATGGCTTACGCAGCGCTCGGATAAATCCTATCTCGTGCGCTTCGGCGGAAGAGTGGAGGAAAAATGGGCTGAAAACGGACTGGAAATTTCATACGTTGACAGCCAGGACGTAGAGGCCGTCGCCTACGACATGATGGTCTCCGGCAAGGACAGCGACGCCGTCTCCGTGCTCAGACTGTGGAAGGCCAAACCCGTCCAGGATTTCAACATGAAGCTCTTTTCGCAGGGCGATTACTATCAGGCCATGGTAGAGGATAACGATGCAGACGTGCTCACAAAGGTACTCTATCCCGCCGATAACCATGTGAACGGCAAGGCTTTGAGGCTCAAGCAGCAATATTTCCTGTGCTCGGCATCTATACAGAATATAATCAGCGATCACAGGCACAGATACGGCGATCTGTCCGATCTGCCCAAGCTCGCTGCCATACATCTCAACGACACGCACCCCGCAATGGCAATAGCCGAACTCATGCGTATTCTCGTGGACGAATACTACTACAAATGGGAAAAGGCATGGGCGATAACCACTGCAACGTGCGCCTACACAAATCATACCGTGCTCGCCGAAGCCCTCGAAACATGGCAGGAAGATCTCGTTCAGAGAACGGTTCCCAGAATCCATTCGATAATCAAAGAGATAAACAGGAGACTGTGCGAACAGTTGTGGAACAGGTATCCCGGCGAATGGGCTAAGATTTCCAGAATGTCGATCATCGAACACGACCGCATCAAAATGGCAAATCTCTCCGTTTACGGCGGTCACAGCGTCAACGGCGTTGCCGCGCTGCACAGCGAGATAATTAAAAGTTCGGTATTCAAGGACTATTACGACTATACTCCCGAAAAGTTTACCAACGTCACAAACGGCATCGCCTACAGAAGATGGCTCTGCCAGGCCAATCCCGAACTGACAGATCTGCTTATCGATTGCATCGGCGACGGATTTGTACACGACAGCATGAAACTCGCCGAATTCAAGAAGTTTGAAAATGACGACGGAGTGCTGAAGAGACTTGAAGAGATAAAGGCGATCAAAAAACAACAGTTTGCCGATTACGCCTTCAAAAAGCAGGGATTTGTAGTCGATCCAAAGTCCATCTTCGATACGCAGGCAAAGAGGTTGCACGAATATAAGCGTCAGCTTCTCAATGCGCTCAATATCATAGATACCTACCTCGACTTGCGCGACAATCCCGATATGCCGCTGCAGCCCAAGACGTACATCTTCGGCGCAAAGGCAGCTCCCGGATACTCGATGGCAAAGCAAATCATCAAGTTGATCTGCTTCCTGTCGGAAGAAATCCGCAAGGACAAGAAGATAAACGAAAAACTCAACGTCATCTTCATGGAAGACTACAACGTCACCATGTCCGAAATACTCATGCCGGCTTCCGAAATTTCCGAACAGATTTCACTCGCAGGCAAGGAGGCGAGCGGCACCGGCAACATGAAGTTCATGATCAACGGTGCACTGACTATAGGCACTCTGGACGGCGCAAATGTTGAGATGGCACAGGCCGTGGGCGATGAAAATATCTTCATCTTCGGTCATAAAGCCAACGAAGTGGACGATATCTGGCGCTCCGGTTACAGTTCAAGCACATATTATAACGAATCCCCCAGACTGCGCAGAATAATTGAAGCTCTGATAATCGGATTTAACGGACAGTCGTTCTCGGATATGGCAAATTATCTCCTTACGGGTTCGCCCGTTGCCGATCCTTACATGTGCATGGCGGATTTCACGTCATACAGCAAGACGCAGCGCGAAATGTCCGAAATCTACGTTAACGAAAAGCGCAGATGGAACCAGATGTCTCTCCGCAATATCGCTGCTTCAGGCTATTTTGCCGCAGACAGAAGCATAAAGGAATACGCCGAAAACATCTGGAATTTAAAACCCCTCAATAAATAACTTAAATTTCATAAAAAGCGGGCAGTTGCCCGCTTTTTATGTATAAAACAGCAAAATAGCAACGTACTATGTGTGACATAATATTTAATTTTGTCATATAAAAACTAGCTATGGAGCAAATTTTCGATGGCATTTAAAAGATATTCGGTAACGCAGCGGTAAAACAGGAAGTAACCGCGGCCAATTTATTTTACAATCATCAAAAGATTCAATGATTGATTAAAATACGTAGTAAAACAGGCGATTTAATGCGCTGAATACGCTTTTTTTAATAGAAAATCAATTAATTTTATTAAATAGGCGTGTGTCCGGGGCAAAATAAATAATACAGCGTCAGTTTAAGCTGCGCATTTCCGACCTGGTAAAAGTCATTTTGCAAAAAATCTCATCTCAATTTGCTTTAAAATTTACTTTAATCTGCTATAAAATTTCGGCTTTCCGAAAAATTAAATCATAACGATATTTTATTCGCGTAAAACACAAGACACTTTTTTATAATGTGTTGTGTAATTCTGCTGTCTTGTCCTATTTTAGCCATATTTCTTCGTAAAACCTGTGTTTTACGAAGAAATATATTCACTCCACTTTTCACATTTTTTTATTCAAAAAATGCTTTCCTTTGAATCGGGGACACCTCTTTTGATGCGTTTTCTTATATATCCGTGTCAAAGGCCGCCCCTTCTTTTAAATTAAAATTTTATTTTAAATTTATTTGCTTTACTTTTATCCGATTTAAGGTTAAACTTTTTTTGTACCTTTTTTTATTTGAGGCATTACTTTGGCTAGAACAAAAGACACGTCCAACTTTTATACTGAGCGCAACAACAAAAATATTCAGGTCGTCGATCACCTCCTGCGTGAAGAACTTCCTGATTTTTGCGGCGACTACTTCCTTGCTATCGACAGTCAGACGTCCCCTCTCACGCGCATGAATTATGCCCACGACCTCAAAATATTTTTTCATTTTCTGATGTCGCGCCGCTTCAGCGCCTACACTTCCGCTAAACAATTTACTCTCGCGGATCTTGAGAGCATCACCAACAACGATATCGAAATGTTCCTCGCCTACCTTTCCCATTATTCCTATCAGGGCAAGGAACATGTTTGCAACGACAGAGCAAAGGCCAGAAAACTTTCGTCCGTGCGCGCGATGTTCAAATATTTTTTCAACCGCGGACTCATTTCCGTCAATAATTCCGCCAAGGTATCTACGCCGAAACTGCACGAAAAGCCCATAATCCGCCTTGACGGCGACGAGGTATTCAACATTATAGATGTTGCCGAATCGGGTGACGGGCTGTCGCCGCACCAAAGGGCATTCCATGAGCGCAATAAAATACGCGACAGCGCAATAATAATACTCTTCCTCGGCACGGGCATACGAATCAGCGAGCTTGTCGGCCTCAACAACGAGGATATCAACTTCAATGACAATTCCTTTATCGTAACGCGCAAGGGCGGCGGAAAATCCATACTCTTCTTTGATGACGACGTGGCACGGGCAATTAAGAGATATCTGGACTACAAAGAGCAGACCGATCTACCCGCCGGAGCCAAAGACGCCCTCTTTCTGTCCTCCCAAAAGAGGCGCATAACCGTACGCGCGGTTGAAAATCTTGTACAGAAGTACGCAAAGATAGTCTCTCCGCTCAAAAAGATATCCCCCCATAAGCTGCGCAGCACATACGGCACCGCCCTCTACAGGGCCACGGGAGATATATACGTTGTGGCGGACGTTCTCGGCCACAAGGACGTAAACACCACACGCAAACACTACGCCGCCATCAGTGAAGATGTCAGGCGTTCTGTCGTCGGGAAAGTAAAACTCCACCCCGATGACGAGGAGAATTGATGGAAAAAATAGAAAAAGTCTATATTATTCAGCCCGTAAATGACAGCAACTGGCGCACGCTTCACGATGAAGCCGTCGCCCTGATCGAAAGCGCCGGCGGAGCTTACTGCGGTTCAGGCTATCAGAATATAAAGGAAAGAAATCCCGCCACCTACATAGGTTCGGGCAAACTGGAAGAAATAAACAGCACCCTTTCGGGCCTGGACGAGATAACCATTCTCTTCAACGGCGAACTTTCCCCCTCCCAGACTCTCAACATCTCCGCCGCCCTCGATGACCGCAAAGTCATAGACAGGACTACCCTCATCCTCGATATCTTTGCTCTCAACGCCGTCACAAACGAGGGAAAAGTTCAGGTCGAACTCGCACAGCTCAAATATATTTACCCGCGGCTCAAGGGGCGCGGTTCGGCCCTGTCCAGACTGGGCGGCGGCATCGGCTCGCGCGGGCCGGGCGAGACAAAACTTGAAACGGACAGACGGCATATAAGATACAGAATCAAATATCTTGAAAAACGCCTTGCCGAAATGGAGACGCGCCGCGCGCTGCACTCGGAGCGCCGCACAAAGAGCGGAGCAAAACTGATTGCTCTTGTGGGATATACGAATACGGGCAAATCCAGCCTGATGAATCTGCTGACAGGGGCCGGCGTGCTTGAAAAGAACGCCCTGTTTGCCACTCTCGATCCCACGGCGCGCAAATTTGCTATTGACGGAATGGATTTTGTCCTGGTGGATACGGTAGGTTTTATCCGTCAGCTTCCGCACGATATCGTGGACGCATTCAAATCCACACTCGAAAGCGCACTCAACTGCGACCTCGCACTCTTTATTGCAGACGCTTCGGGCGACTACAACATGCAGTTTGATACCACCCTTTCCACCCTTCAATCGCTCGGTTTTAATAAACCGTATCTAAAAGTGCTCAACAAATGCGACCTATTGGACGGCGTGGAAGACCTGCCTTCCGACTGTATCTACATTTCGGTAAAGAAAAATCAGGGCATAGACGATCTGCTCAGCGGCATTACAAAGGCCTTTGCCGACACATTTACAACTTTGAAACTTTTTATCCCCTATACCGAAATTAACGTATACTCCTCTCTTTCCCGCAACTTAAACGAGCTTTCGCGCGAGTACAGAGACGGCGGCATGGAAGTTAAATGCACGGTGGAAAACATCTATCTTGCGCAGATACAAAAATTTATAGTTAAATAGCTTTATAAAGTTTGGTGCGGCGCCGGATTTTCCGGCGCCGCACCATTTTTTTTGTATACACTTTCAAAGTGTGCATTTTTAATGCCCGTTAATGATGTTCACAGGTCTGTTGCGGGCAATTTTAAGCGCAGGCAGAACAGTTGCAAGGGCGACCGTCCCGAAACAGAGCAAAAAGAGATAAAATGCCGGCAGAATGCCGATACTGAACAGATAAAACCGGAATATCCGGTTGATGATCAGGCAGGCGATCGAACCGGCTATCAAAGATAAAACAAAGTCGGCTATGCCTATGATCGCGCTCTCCGCAAGACAAATATTGATCGTATCCATCTTGCCGGCGCCTAATGCTCGCAGGATACCGATCTCTCTTCTTCTCGCTTCGGTCGTAACAAGCAGGAAGTTCATCAAGAGTAAGGCGCTGAATATTGCGACGACGATCCCGATGATCAACGCAGGCGTCAAAAACATTTCATCGGTAAACATCCACGCAGCCGCGGTAAACC
>CALVLX010000035.1 GCA_944341195.1 uncultured Clostridia bacterium | reverse complement strand
GCCATGCTGTAAAAAAAAGCGTTGGCGCGGCAATATATACCAGTCAATTGCCATAACGGCGTCTGCGCAACACGCGGGGCGGCGCGGGCGGAGAAAATTTCTCCGCCCGCGCCGCCCGCATGTTGCGCAGACGCCGTTATGGCAATTGACTGGTATATATTGCCGCGCCAACGCATTTTTTTACAGCATGGCGAGCACTTCGGCGGCGTTGGTATCCGGCTTGACTTTGGGCATTACCTCCGCTATCCTGCCCTGCTCGTCTATGACGAACGTTGTGCGCACAACGCCCATGCTCGTCTTGCCGTACATCTTTTTTTCCTGCCAGACGCCGTAGGCCTGAATGACTTCGAGGTCGGGATCGGAGAGCAGAATAAAGGGCAGGGAATATTTTTCGGCGAATTTTGCGTGCGAGGCCACGCCGTCGCGGCTGATGCCTATGACTACGGCATTTTTTTGTGCAAACTGTCCGTATGCCGCCGCGAACGCGCACGCCTGCCTTGTGCAGCCGGGAGTGTTATCTTTGGGATAGAAATAGAGCACTACTTTTTTGCCCGAAAAATCGCCGAGGGATACGGCGTTGCCCTCCTTATCGGGGAGCGTGAACGAGGGCGCGATGTCGCCTTTTTTTAACATAATTTCTCCTTTTGCGGCGCAATATGCGCCGTTCAATGTATTAATCAGGGCACGCGGATGTCTGCGCCGCCATGCAATAATTTTAGCATACCGCACGGGCGTTGTCCAGCGAAACAAGCATACAGGCATTTCCTGATTTAGTCGGAATGGTAAGAGAGGGCATCGGGCTTTGAGATTTCTCCACTCGCTCCGCTCGGTCGAAATGACACAAGGGCGATGTTTGATAAAACCGTTATATGTCATCTTGAGCGAAGTCGAAAGATCTCAAAGTTGGGGTAAGTGCGGAGGTATTATTTGAATAACACCTTATTGTAACCAAACTTTGAGATTTCTCCATTCCGCGCGCCGCAGGCGCGCTCCAGTCGAAATGACAGGAAAGGGTAGCCAATCGAAATGACATTAGCGAAAATCAGGCTTTGAGATTTCTCCACTCGCTATCGCTCGGTCGAAATGACATAAAAAGAAGACGGTCGAAATGACAAGATGAGGCGCTCGGTCGAAATGACAGGGAAAAGTAGTTAGGCGAAATGACATTAAAGTGATATTGGCGAAGCCCATACAATGTCATCTTGAGCAGCCGCGCGCAAATTTAAGATATATAAAAAGTTTACAGATGCACAAAATTATGTTAAACTTTAATTGCGGCCGCGCATGGTGCAACGGACGTTGAACGGGGCATTCGCGGCGCGCAATAGATACTGCGGGAGGAAAATTGTGCAGGATTTCATCAACGGGTTAAAGGCCTTCTTTACCGACTTTTTCCGCGACGGCGGCCTGACGATAGTGCGCACCGTTGCCTTTGCCCTGCTGGGGCTGGTAATCCTTAAAATAGTGCGCATAATCGCAAGGCGGGCGACGATGAAGAGCAAGCTGGACAGCGCCGCGGCGACGTTTGTGCTTTCGGTGATTACCGTGGTGCTGTATGTTGCGCTCGTAATTGTGGTTGCGAGCTCGCTGGGCATATCCACGGCGGGCATAATAGCCGCCTTTTCGGCCATAGCCCTGGCGATAGCGCTCGCCCTGCAGGACAGCCTTGCCAGCCTTGCAAACGGGGTGATAATAATATTCACCAAACCCTTTAAAAAGGGGGATATAATCGTAATCAACGGCAAGGAAGGGTATGTGCAGGACATACGCCTGTTCAACACAAAGATACTGACATACAACAATGAGGAAGTGATAATCCCCAACAGCGACGTGCTCTCCGAAACGCTGGTAAACCAGAGCACAATGCCGTTAAGGCGCGTGGAGATGCCCTTTTACGTGGCCTATTCCGCCGATGCGGAGGGCGTTCGCAGGCGCATATATGAGGAGCTTTGCGCAGATGACGTGATAATAAGTTCGCCCGCGCCCTCCGTGGGGCTGGACAGCTTCGGCGAGACGGCAATTAAGTGCACCGCCTACGCATGGGCGGCGACCGAAAATTACACGGCCGCCAAGACGCACGTGAGAGAGATAATTTACTCGGCGCTGCGCGGGCTGGACGCGGCGCCTTCGGCGCGCGTTGTAAAACTTGTTAACGACGCCGCACGGGACGGCACGGGGGAGGACGCGGATGACTAACTTTATAACGGGCGCATACAGCGCCCCGGGCATACTGCTGACCACCGGCGCGGAGATGTGGAGCACGGCAATAGAATACTGCATATATGCCGCCATAATAGCGTTGAGCATATTTGCGCTCATACTCCTGCGCAAGCGCAGCCGCCTGCCCGGGCACGACGAATACAGAAGGCAGCTTAAAAGGCTTGCCGAAGGCATCGCACGGCTGAACGACGGCGAGGGAAAGGGCAAATTTTTCAAGCGCGCAGCCTACGCGGCGTACAGGGCGGACACACTGGCGTTCACGGCCGCCGCGATAGCCGAAAAGGAGAAATACTCCGACTTTACCGCCGTATCCGAACTGATGAACGGCGTGCACGACGACATCGTCCCCTACAAGTACGGCAAAAAGGAGGCCTCCGAAGAGGACGGACTGAAGAGCGCCGCTCAAAAGACGGAGGCGGCAATAGCGCTGCTGGACAGCATACTCGAACGCGACAAAAAGATGGGCAAGAGGAAAAAATAGGCGTTATCCGCCGCATACTGCGGCACCTATACAAATAATTGCGGCATCATACGGCACGCCGCGGCGCATAAAAACGCGCCGCGGCGTGTTGATTTTTATTGTACTTAAAAGCGGCATACAGGAGCGCACTCACCGGATCTGCGGGGCGGAAACTTCCACCGTGCACTGTCCGCGCAGGCTGCCGCACTCCGCCTCCACCGTGACCTGATCGCCTTCGGCGCGCACCACCGCGAGGGCCGCGCCGTAGTATGTATCGGTGGTGTCGCCCGTGTAGCCGTACTCGTTATAAGGACAGCCGTTGCCGAGGGCCAGCAGACTGCCGCCCTGCACGCGCACGCGGACGATTCCGCGCTCGGCGGGCTTCCACACGCCCTTTTCGTCAGTAGAGCGCAGGCACACAAAGCAGAGACCGCCGCGCTCGACAGCGGGCTGTTCGGGGGACACGCTTAGCATTGTTTCCTCTCCCGCGCTCACAAGGGTATGGCGGGAGAGCTCCCTCCCCCCTTCGTCGCGCGCGACGGCGGTAATTTCGCCCTCTTCGTAGCGCACGTTGAAGCGGAAGACGCAGTTGTCGCCGCGGCGTTTTTTGCCGACGGACACGCCGTTTATATACAGCTCGGCGACGGGCGCGCGCGAATAGACCTCCACCCTTGTCTTTGCGCCGTTCTGCCGCCCCCACGACCACGAAGGCAAGGCGTTTGAAAACTTCCATGCCGAGGGGGAGTGCCTCTGCCCCGCATGGCCGACGGGCACGACGGCTATGTAGGGGCCCTCGTCCAGGCCGAAGGCCACGCGCGTATAGTACATCTCGCCGAGCGGCTCGCCGGTGAGATCCAGCCTGCCGCTGCCGGCGGATATCCAGCCCACGCCGTGGGCGAAGGACGGGGCGTAGTCGTGATATTCCCAGCTGCCGACGCCCACTTCACCGAGGTAATCGATGCCGCTCCATACAAAGTCGCCTATCAGCGCGGGGTTGTCCTCGGCCATGCGCATGAATGAATATGCGTCCGAACAGAATGTTTCGCTGCCCACGATTACCCTGTCGGGATAGTGCTTCATATCGTGTTTGTACCGCAATATGCCGTAGTTATAGCCCGCTACGTCCATTTCGGCAAAGCAATCGCGCGTCACTCGGTCGCACATGGGAAGGGTGGCCATTCTCTTCATGAATCCCGCGCCCAGTTTGCCCGCGAGATTGTTGAAGAACTCGCTGCCGACCTTTTTGTGGGGACTGTTCTGCGCCTTTTTATCGCTGTAGACGCCCAAGCCGATCGAATAGAGAAAGGTAAAGAATATGTTTACGCCCACGGTGACGAGCCTTTCGGGATCGAGAGACTTGCACACGTCGCGCATCTTTTTGAAGAGCTCCACGCCCCTCTTCTGCCCCGCTTCCGCAACCTCGTTGCCTAGCGAATACATTATCACGCAGGGATGGTTATAGTCCTTTGCAACCATGTCGCGCAGGTCGCTTTCGTACCATTCTTCGAGGTAGCCGGCATAGTCGAAGCGCGTCTTGTGAATGTACCACATATCGGCATACTCATCCATGACGAGCATACCCAGCCTGTCGCACGCATCCAGAAGCGCCTTGGAGCAGGGATTGTGCGCGCTGCGCACGGCATTGTAGCCCGCCGCCAGCATGAGGCGAATCTTGCGCTCTTCTGCCGCACCGTAACAACTTGCGCCTAGAATGCCGTTATCGCTGTGTATGCACGCGCCGCGGAGAATGACGCGCTCGCCGTTTATGCGCAGTCCCTCTTTTGCCGAACACGTCACCTTTCTTATGCCGAAAGTGCATTGGCTTTCGTCCCCTTCGAACGTGACCTTGCACCCGTACAGAGCGGGCGAAGAGGGCGACCACAGCTCGGCATCGGGCACCTGAAAGGTGAATACGCAGCTGCCGGCGCAGTGCTGCGACGAGGTTGCCACGACCTTTCCCGAGCGGGAGATACATACTTCCGCCTCCCCCTCGCCCTCGGTAAGGACTGTCACTTCTACGGCGGCGGGTTGAACGGAGAGGGTGCGCACCCTTACGCCTTCCGGCACGATATGCGCCCTGCCGCCCGTATACAGCCATACGGGGCGGTAGATGCCCGCGCCCGAATACCAGCGGCTGTTGGGCTGATCGGCGTTGCGGGCGATTACCGTGAGTTCGTTCTCCCCGCCGAAGGAGAGCAGGCCGCCGATATCGACGTAGAAATTGGTGTAGCCGTAAGGCCTCTTTGCGGCCTCGCGCCCGTTTACGTACACTTCGGCGTTGCGGTAGACGCCTTCAAACTCCAAAATGACGGCTCCTTCCGCCCATTCCTTCGGAGCGGGGAAGGTCTTTGAATATTCGTAATCGTAACCTTCAAACCAGCCGGTGTTTTCACCGCCCGCGCTATCGGCGGAGCGCTTTTCGGCCAGCATGGCGTCATGCGGAATGGATATATCCTTCCACTCCTCCCCGCCTATGCGCCTGTACCTCCAGCCGCCGTTAAAATCCTTTCTTAACATAATCCACCCCCATGGTATGCCTGACGCAGATAATCCGCCCGGCGTGCGCGTCGCGCAAATATATTTTTATCGCATTTATTATAACAGACGGAGCGAGGCTTTGCAATACCCCGACGAATATTTTTGCGGTATTTTGCCTAAATCTGCGGCATAACGCAACAAAATATAAGCATTTTGCGGTTTTACCGGCCGACAGACCGCCTTCTTCCCTTGACTTAGGCGCGCGGCGACATTATAATATAATAGTAGCGCATACGCCGAGGGCGGGCGCAAAGGAGTTTTAATTGATAACGACAAGGATATGCGAAATTCTTGATATCCGCTACCCCGTATTCCAGGGGGGCATGGCCTGGGTGGCAGACGCGGCGCTGGCCGCGGCCGTATCCAACGCGGGCGGGCTGGGCATAATAGCCGGCATGAACATGAACGGCGAACAGCTGAGAGCGGAAATTTGCAAACTGCGCAGCGCGTGCGACAAGCCGTTCGGCGTCAACGTGATGCTCATGAGCCCCCACGCCGAAGAGGTGGCGCAGGTAATCATAGACGAAAAAGTCCCCGTGGTGACTACGGGCGCGGGTAACCCCCTTACCTTTATGAAAAAGTGGACGGAGGCGGGCGTTAAGGTCATACCCGTAGTTGCATCCGTGGCGCTGGCGCAGATGGTTGCAAAGCGCGGCGCGACGGCCGTGATCGCCGAAGGCGGCGAATCGGGCGGACACATAGGCGAAGCCAACACCATGGCGCTGGTGCCGCAGGTTGCGGACGCCGTGAACATACCCGTAATAGCCGCGGGCGGCATTGCCGACGGCAGGGGATACGCGGCCGCGCTGATGCTTGGCGCCGAGGGCATTCAGATGGGCACGAGATTTCTCGTAGCCACCGAATGCAACATCCACCCCGCCTTCAAGGCAAAGGTGATAAAGGCGGGCGATACCGCCACCATGGTGAGCGGGCGCAGGCTGGGGCACCCCATACGCTCACTCAAGACGCCTTTTTCGCGCAGGTTTGCAGAGATGGAGAAAGATCCCGCCATCTCCGACGAGCAGTTGAGCAGCTTCGGCACGGGCGCGTTGAGGCGCGCCGTCACCGAGGGCGACGACGAAAACGGAGTGTTCATGTGCGGACAGGTTGCAGGGCTTGTAAAGAGAGAGCAATCCTGCCGCGAAATTCTGGAAGAGATCACCGCCCAGGCCGAAAGCGTGCTTTCGGGCGCGGACAAGTTTATCCTGAGGTGAGACGCATGACAAGGGAAGAGATAAAAAGCATACTGCCCCACCGCGAGCCCATGCTGCTTGTGGACGAGGCCTTTACAGACGGAGAGGGACGCTCCCGCGGCAGATACACCGTGCGCGGCGACGAATACTTTTTGCAGGGGCACTTCCCCGGGGCGCCCGTAGTGCCCGGAGTCATACTCTGCGAGATGGCTTCGCAGGCCTCCTGCGCAATGATGGCAGACGCGCTGAAGGACAAACTGCCCCTCTTTGCAGGCATGAACAACGTAAAATTCAAGACGCCCGTGCACCCCGGCGACTGCATAGAGTTCGTGTGCGAACTCAAGCGCAGCATGGCTCTTTGCTACATAATAAAGGCAGAGGGCAGGGTGAACGGCAAACTGTGTGTAAACGGCGAATTTACCTTTTTCTTTGTGGAAAGAGATAAACTCACCGCCGGGCAATAAATAAAATCATAAATTTTCAAGGAGCAAGTCAAATGTATCAGTTATTTTGCGATTCCAACTGCGAATTATGGTATACCACCGTGGCGGAGCTGGGGCTCAACGTAATACGTATGCCCTACACGATAGGCGGCAGGGAATACTTTTACGACATGGGCGAACACACCGACTTCAAGGCCTTTCTCGATCAGATGCGCGCGGGCGAAGTGCCTAAAACTTCGGCCATAAACGAATATTCCTATATGGAATACTTCGAGCCCGTGCTTGCCCGCGGGGAGGACATATACTACGTGACGTTTTCCCACAAGATGAGCGCCACATTCAACGCAATGGATGCGGCCATAGCCAAGCTGAAGGAAAAGTATCCCGAAAGGCGCATAATGACCAAGGACGCCAAGACCATTTCGCTGGGCAGCGGATTCGTGACCTACTACGCCGCCCTTAAAAAGCGCGAAGGAGCCACCATGGAGGAGCTAGACGCATACCTTGACGAGCTCATTCCCCACACCGCCACATACTTTGTGGTGGACGACCTTACATACCTTCACCGCGGCGGAAGAATTTCGGGCGCGACAAAGGTTGTGGGCGGTCTTTTGAACATAAAGCCCGTACTATACTTTGACGACGAGGGAAAGATTGTGAGCATCTCCAAGGCGAGGGGATTTAAAAACGCCCTTGCAAAGCTGATGGAATATGCCGAAACGAAGGGCACCGAACTTGATAAATACAAGATGTTCGTCCTCCAGGCCGACTGCGAAAAGGCGGCCGAAGAGTTTGCCGAAACGCTGCGCAAGCGCTTCAACGCCGAAGTTGTGGTGCAGCCCGTCGGCCCCGTGATAGCCGCCCACTGCGGCCCCGGCACCGTGGGACTCATATTCCACTGCTCCGAAAGATAATTTGTGCAAAACAGGGGGCGCGGCCGAAGGCCGCGCCCCCTGCAATCAAAGCCGACAGTTAAGACATTCCGTCATCAATCTGCCGGCACATAAAAGGCCCCTGCGGCGCCATTTCAGGCGCCGCAGGGGCCTTAAACAAAGACGTCATCTTTTTGAAAATAGCTTAATGCGGATGGGATGGGATTGAAAATCGCCCTCCGTGGCCTTGAAGAGCCCCAAAAATCCGACATAGATAAACGTGGGGAAGATATAGAAGATGTGGTTATCGAACAGGCTTATAATGAGCAGCGTACCCGCGGTTATAGCGATATATATGCGCCCCAACGACATATTTTTAAAGAGTGAAATTATCGTCTGCACACGATGTACGGCATAGGCCGCGAGCCCTGCCGCGCCGCACGCGCCGAGCATCTGAAAGAGCGTGCTGTGGTACATTTTGGGGATTATCTCCAGCCCGACAAAGCCGGCATCTAGATCCTTTAAGTAATAGAATCCCACACCGAACAGGGGAGCTTTTGCAAAATCTTCCATAGCCCTCTTCCACAACATGAGGCGGTTGCCGCCCTCCTCTATGTTGCCGAGCATATCGAGAATGTAATTTTTTATGACTTCCAGATTGACGGCTATCACTGCGGCCGCAGCCACGGCCACGGCGGCCACGATGCACAAATTTATCAGCCTGTCCCTTCCGCCGCGGCAGATGAGCAGCCATACTATACACACTATGCCGACGACAAACGCGCCTATTATGCTCTGCCGCGACATGGTCATGTATGCAAACGCGACGTTTGCGAGCCCGAAGAAGGTATATATAAAGCCGTTTTTCCGCGTGACGGCGAGATAGAACCACGCCGGAATGCACACGCAGAGCAACATGCCTATCGTATTGTACATGCCCCAGCCGAAGAAAAGTTTGCCGCGGTTGGCCTTGCCGTCAACGAACAGGCCGTCGTATGTGCAGTAGGCGACAATGAGTTCGACGGCGAGCACCGCCGAAAACACGCAGCAGTAATAGGCCACCTTCTGATAGGTGAGCTTATCCGGCTTTACATTGCACGTGATAAGCAGATAAATACATACAAACACCGCCGACAAAAACAGCCCGTATGCGGCGTTCATCGCGGTATATTCGGGGGTGAATGCGCCGTTTAAAAGAAATGCCGCACAGAGCGCGCATATGCCGTAAAACATGGGCGACGGCCTGAATTTTTTGGTTATTACGTCGTAGACGTTTCTTGCGACGAGAAAGGCGACGCACATACATATCGCCGCGGCCACCTGGCCATAAATTTCGGGGCGGATGAAGTAATCGGACTGGGCGCCGAGCGGCGACGGGGTATTCTTCATGGATATGATGATATTCATGAACAGAAATATGACAAAGGCGGGCGTAGTGTCGCGGCAGGTGGTGAGTATGCCTACGGAGCATATCGCCACAAACCAGATCATAACCATGTCCCAGCCCAGATAATAGCACAGGAGAATGACGCCGGCGAGAGCGACGGGAAACCATCTTGAGCCTATGAATTCGCTGATTTTTAAAACCGCCGGCGAATTTTTAAACCGCTGTATGCCTTTTATCATAAAAAATCAATGTAAAGCGGCCGATGCACGCGGCCGACACGCGCGACATGCGCGCCGTTAAAGCGTTCCGGCCTGCGGCCGTATATCTTAAAGCCCCGGCCACTTTTGGTCTTTTTCGGAGAGGTTTAAGGGCGTGCCGTCGGGCAAAGTGTAACCTTGAGCCGAGGCCGAACCGCGGTATTCGCCGCATACTCCCCACTCTACACCTATTTTAGGATCGTTCCAGGCGAGTCCGCCTTCGTCATTGGGATGATAGAAATCGTCGCACTTGTAGCAGAATTCCGCCGTCTCCGACCTCACCAGAAAACCGTGCGCAAAGCCCTTGGGAATGAGAAACTGCTTTTTATTTTCCTCGGTAAGCTCCACGCCGTACCACTTGCCGTATGTAGTGCTGCCCTTTCTTAAATCGACGGCAACATCGAACACCGCGCCCTTTATGACGCGCACAAGTTTGGTCTGCGGGTAGTTTATCTGAAAGTGCAGGCCGCGCAATACGCCTTTTGTGCTCATGGACTGGTTGTCCTGCACAAAGGTTATGTCGAAGCCTGCTTCCTCCATGTCGCGTTGGCTGTATGTCTCCATAAAGTAGCCGCGGTTATCGCCGTGCACGGCGGGGGTTATTACGCACAGCCCCTCTATTCCGCCGACGCTCCTTTCCACCTTTATCTGTCCCATTTTTAGTATCCAATCTCCTTTAAGTATCGTGCAAGCGC
>CALVLX010000034.1 GCA_944341195.1 uncultured Clostridia bacterium | reverse complement strand
CAGAAACGTAGCGATTTTTGCGATTATACCCGTCTTGTCCTTACCGACGACCGTCACAACAGCGCGCATATAGTTTTCTCCTGTATAATGAAAAATTTAAATTTTTAATTGTGTGTTCCGCACGAAGGCGGCATTTATGCTGCGCATCCCGAAAATAGAGAGGGAAGCGTAAAATCAAAGAAAGTGCTGACGGGAGTGACCAGCCAGCGCAGATCCATTGACCACTCCTCCACGACACCGATTACTTCGTCAAGTTCTATCATGCCGTAGCCGGAGCGGCTGTCGCTGCTGTTCGTCCTGTTGTCGCCGAGCACGAATATACACCCCTCATCGACAATGTACGGCCCGACCGTATTATCGGCATACTCCGGATCGTTGTTTTGCGGATCGACATACGGTTCGTCTATCCTCTCATCGTTGATGTAGAGAACGCCGCGCTCGAGTTCGACCTTGTCGCCCTCCAGGCCTATCACCCTTTTAATTATAGTCTTTCGTTGACCTTGACCGTTATCGGCATTGATAATCACAATATCGAATCTCTGCGGCACGGCCATGGTATCGGCATACACATAGTCTCCGCCGGCAAGGATGTTGCCGTGTTCATCCGTCTCCGCCCCGGTGAGCGTGGGATTCATAGATTCGCCCACAACATAGTACCTTTTAAAACGGGCAAAAAACGTTACCTCGAGAACAAGTACGACGATGAGAATGACTAATATTACATTTATCGCAACAGAAAAAGCACTGCTTTTTTTGCGGCGGTCGAGCGAAACGGGAAATTTCTGCATTTATAACCACATTACATTATTGACTGAAAATTTAGACGGACATCTGATTGAAAAGAGCAGTCTTTCGGCAAAATCCGCGAGAGACTTTCCGCCGTTGCTCTTAAAAAGTTTACTTTCGAGAACGACAGTCTGCCAGACTCCTCCGACAAGACCTATCTTGGCCGAATATATTTCTCCGTCCGAAAGAGAGGTCATGGAAAGTTCCATGACACTTTCGTCCTCGCTGAACACGTCGAATTTGAGGACGCTGTCCGATGACGGCATGTACCGCGGGCTGTTCATGCGGTATGTTGCCAGACCGCAGGGCGAACAGATGCCTTTAAGGCCGTTGCCGCAATCGATGACTGCGGGAAAGAATCGTTCGTCCGTGAAAAATATGCCGCCTACGGAACGCCCGTAGCTGTCGGCAATGGAAAAGCAGTCTTCGCCGCTGCGCGAAGAATACATGACGCTGCTCTTGGGCCTGCTGTTGCGGAATGTACCGCTCAGCTTCTTTACGGTTATTTTAGACCACACGGTGAAGCCGTTGGTGTATGTCACATAACAGATTGCGAATAGGACGGAAGTCTTTTCGTAGACGTCCAGATAGAACGTTTTGCCGTCCCCGTCCGCAGGGCGCGCCCTCACCCAGTCGCGCATGACCGGATTGAGGCAGTCTTCGGCCATGAATACGCCCACGTCCTCCACCTCTCCCGCGCCGTCCAGCACGACGCGCGCGACGAGATTGGACTGCTCATCCGCGCTTATGGAAAGTTCCGCCGGTTTGGAGATAAAGACCTGCCGCTCCTTGACGTATTTATCGAGGAACATAAACATATCCTTGACGCTGCGTTCGCCTATGCAGGCGTTGGTCTTGATCGAATATGCTATGACGCTGTCGGGCGCGTATTGAGGATTTATTCGCGAAAAAGTATCGTATGCGCGGTCATAATCGAAGCGCGGATCGTTTGTAGAGCACAGCATGAGAACGGGGCACATTACGTAAGGCGCGTATGACTGCGAATCGACGGCGGCGATAAAGCGGTGTCTCTCCTCGTCAAAAACGGGCTCGTCTCCGCCGAATTTGCCGTATCCCCTGTATGCCCTCCAGCCGGCCGCACAGACGGGCACGACGCATGAAAAGCTGCCTGCATGGGCAAGTTTCCATGCAACCTCTCCGCCGTCGCGTATGCCGATGAGCCCCGCGGACTGCACTCCGAGGCGCTGAAGAAGAAATTTGCGGGCATAGAGTCCCACGCTCACCCATTCGTACCACGCCGTCTTGTCGGCGCTGTCGTCGCAATAATCGAGCCTTCTGCCCGCATTGAAATAATTTGCGTAGGCGACATCCTCGGGATAGACGGTATGTTCTCCCCGGCAATCGGGACATTGGCCGCGGATATCCACCATGAGCGCCGAATATCCGCCGCGCACAAACATCTCAAGCACGGCGTCGTCAACCGTCTCGCAACTGTCGGGGATGACGAGCACGCCGCTCGCCGAAGGATTTTCCTGCAGTCTGGCAAACTTGCCGTACACGCTGACGCGCCCCGCTCCGCTCTCGCGGCCGAGGAATCTGACGCTTTCGTAGGCGATGCCGTCCTTTACGGTGATTTCCAAAGTGACATCCATCAGGGGAAGGCTGTCGTCAAAATTTTTCCAGAGGGAAATAGGCGTTAAAATGTTAGGCAAAATTTACTCCCTGCACAGGATTGGACATCCGGGCACATTTCCGCGTTGAAAGGACGCGGATATAATTGCATTTTTTTGCCCGAGCGGTTATAATTATATCCGACGGGCCGTCAAGATAATTTTCTCTATGTATTATAGCCCTTTTCAATCAATAAATCAAGCGTTAACGGGGGAGTTTTACCATATGGCTTTTATTTCGGAATCAGAACAACTTACCATAAAGGGCATGACCGAAGTCGAAAATAAATTTATTACAAAATATCTCCCCGTGCTCGACGCAAAGGCGGTCAAGATATATTTATACGCCCTCTATGTTTGCCGGAGCGGAATGAAAAGTTATTCCGCGGGCGATTTTGCCGAAAAACTGGGCATGACCGAGCAGGAAGTTATAAATTGCTTTGAATACCTTGAAGAGTTTGAGCTTGTGTCCGTAACCTCCCGCTCGCCCTTTGAAGTAAAACTGCTCTCCGCCGAAAACGTCTTGGGCACGCCCAAGAAGCTCAAGCCCGAAAAATATTCCGCATTCGCCACGGCCGTGCAGTCGATAATAACGGGCAGAATGATTTCAACAAACGAATTTATGGAATACTACTATCTGCTTGACGAGTATTCCTTCGATCAGAACGCCCTGCTGATGATAATCAACTACTGCGTCAACCTGAGGGGCGACGACATAAGACCGGCCTACATAAAAAAGGTGGCAAAGAGTTTTGCCGAGGAGGGCGCGACGACGGCAAAAAAAGTCGAAGAAAAACTTTCGTCCTACTCCTCCGCGACGCCGTCGCTCATAAAAATCTTTTCGGCTCTTTCGATAAACCGCCGTCCCGACGTGGACGACAATGCCCTATACGAAAAGTGGACAGATAAGCTGGGTTTTACGGATGAAGCGATAATCTGCGCGGCAAGACACTTCAAGGCCAGAACGGCGGAAAAAATCGACTGTGCGCTCAACGAGCTGTTCAGAAACAGAAAATTTGACGTCAAAGAGATAGAAGATTACTGCAAAACGCGCAATTCGCTGTATGTCTGCGCCGGAGAAATTGCAAAATCGCTCGGCGTCTACATTCAGGATGCGTCGCCCTATGTCGAAAACTATGTCGGCGTGTGGCGCGACAGGGGCTACGAACCTGACACGTTGACTCTCATCGCCGATTACTGCTTCATGCAGGGCAAAAATACCTTTGAACGCATGGACGACTATATTGAGTCGCTGTATGCCGACGGCATAATTTCAAAGGAAGCCGTGACGGCAAAGCTGCAATCGCTGGCAAAGGACGATAAACTCTTAAAGAACATTCTCGCCCGGTGCGGCCTCTCGCGCAAGGTAATCGAATACGACAGACAGTGCCTCAGGCGCTGGAGGGAATGGAATTTTTCGGATGAAATGTTGCTTGCGGCCGCCGACGCCGCACAGGGAAAGAACAATCCCGCGGCGTATATGAACGCAGTTCTATCCTCGTGGAAATCAGAGGGGCTGACGACGCCCGAATCCCTCCCTTCGCACGCCCCTGCCGCCGGCGGAGAGAGCAGCAAGGCAATAATCGAAAGGCATTATTACGATCTTCGCGCCGCGGCAAAGGAACGGGCGGACAGAGCGCTTGCAAAGGCCATGAAGGACGACTGTTACGCCGGCATAAAAAAGGAGCTTGATTCGCTCTCCATAAAACTCGCGTTTGCCGAAGTCAGCGACGAGCGCAGGGCAAACGAAATTTCCGGGCGGATATCCGAACTAGACAGACGGGGCGACGAACGCCTCGCAAAGCTGGGCATTTCCAAGGAGGACTTCAAACCGCACTACAAGTGCAGTCTGTGCAACGACACGGGTTATGACAGCGAAGGCAGACAGTGCCAATGCCTTAAACGCTTTATAAAGGTAAACAATTTATGAGAGAAAATAATTTATCGGTAAAAAAGATCATCTCCCTCCTCCTCGAACTTTCCGTCTCGGTATGCGCAGTCACAGGCGTGTGCATGACGACATTCATGACGAGCGGAACATTTATGGGCGGAGCCACCGCCTTCCTCTACTTTACTGTGCAGTCCAATGTGTGGATCGGCGCCGTATGCCTCGTGTTTTTTATCGCCGGCTTGGCGGAAATAATTACAAACCGACCGCTTATTCCACGCTGGCTGTTTATATTGAAATATGTGTTTACCGTCTCGATAACGCTAACGGGACTGGTGTTCTGCCTGGTGCTCGCCCCCACACTGCCCGGAGCTTTTTCTTCGGCAGCCAACGTATTGACGCACGTCGTCGTGCCTGCCGCCGCAATTGCCGATCTCTTCATCGGCACGCCCGTAAAACTGCGCTATATCGACGTGCTGTGGGCGCTCGTTCCTCCCGTGTATTACCTCTTTTTCTCGGCGGCGGGGTTTGTATTTGACTGGGATTTCGGCGGGGGAAACAACTATCCATACTTCTTCCTTAACTGGAATTCGCCCGTCGGCGCATTCGGCTTCGGCGGCGGAGGGGAATATTTTATGGGCAGTTTTTACTGGGTGATAATAATGATTGCCTTTATTTCGGCCGTATCGGCGGCTTACATAGCGGCAATGCGTAAAATTATAGGCAACGGTAAAAATAATAATTGACAAAACGTCGTTTTAATGCTAAAATATTTTACGAAAAATTTTGTGGATTTTTCCGGGACGCACACGTCTCCTTTTCGCCACACAGCCCGTAACTGTGTGGCTTTTTTATGTTCTTCGGAGGTTATATGGATCAATCGTACATGAAGGAAAAGCCCGTTCTTTCCCTCGTCTTAAAGATGTCGCTGCCGATGGTAATTTCAATGCTTGTAAACTCGCTGTACAACATTGTGGACAGTTACTTCGTTTCGCAGGTAAACGACGATGCCGTGACGGCAATATCCTATGTATTCCCGTTGCAAAATCTTGCAAACGCCGTCGGCATCGGGTTCGGCGTGGGAATTAACGCCGCGGCGGCGTTCTATCTGGGAGCAAATAATAAATCCTGTGCCGACAGAGCGGCTGCGCTCGGCGTCGTTTTGAGCATAGTCCACGGCATCGTGCTGGCCGGACTGTGCGCCGCGCTCATCTCCCCCTTTCTCAACATGTACACCGACAACAAGAGAATAGTCGAATACGGGCTGGAATACTTTTATATTGTCATAGCCTTTTCGCCCGCATTTACGTTGAGCATGGCATTTGAAAAAATTTTGCAGACCGTCGGCAAGATGAAGACGACGATGTTCTGTATGTCGATAGGCGCGGTGGCAAACATCATACTAGATCCTCTCTTTATATCTGGCGCGGGCACTATCCCCGCCATGGGCGTTGCGGGCGCGGCTCTCGCCACCGGAATAGGCCAAGTGCTTTCGCTCATAAGCTATGTCGTAGTATTCTTCTTCTCCGATCTTCCCATAAAACTGCACATCGGACGCAGATCGGAAGAGAGGATCTGCCGCAAACTCTACTTTGTTGGCATCCCTGCGGCACTCAATCTGGCTCTGCCGTCATTCATGATAATGGCGCTCAACGCCATACTCTCCGCATTTGCCGAAATTTATGTATTCATTTTAGGCATATATTATAAACTTCAGACTTTTATTTATTTTACCGTGAGCGGAATCGTGCAGGGCATCCGGCCGCTGGTTGGTTACAATCTGGGCGCCGGACGCAACGACAGAGTAAAGAGCATTTTTAAAATAACGCTGTATCTGAGTTTCGCCGTGATGGCCGTAGGAACGTTATTGTGCCTCGTTATCCCCGATTATCTGATGGACATCTTTACGGACAGCGCGCAGATTATCACCAAGGGAGCAACTGCGCTCCGCATAATCAGTGCGGGATTTATCGTATCGGCTCTTTCGGTCGTGATAAGCGGAACATTCGAAGGATTGGGCGAAGGTATGCCGTCGCTGATAATTTCTCTCCTGAGATATGTTGCAATCATTCCCGTCGCACTCATCTTATCGCTGATTTTCGACGAGACCGGAGTATGGAACGCATTCTGGATTACGGAACTCGTCTCCGCGGCAATTTCATGCCTGCTATTCTTCTATATATTCAACAAAAAAATTTGCCGTTCCGATTTACAGCAGAAAAACACACAATAAAATAAAAAACACAAATGCGGCGGAGCATGGCTTATGCTCCGCCGCATTTGTGAAGTTACGATCCTGAATAGTATGCCCGGCACTTTTTTAAGATAAAAACAGGCCGGAAGCATAAAAATAAGGAAGGCAAACTTTATATTTGCCTTCCTTAAAAATGCGCCGCACACCGACGCTGGAGCTGCTAACCGGATTTGAACCGGTGACCTCGTCCTTACCAAGGACGTGCTCTACCTGCTGAGCCATAGCAGCACAAACATTACTTGAATATTATATTTAAATTGCACAATATTGTCAATTCATTTTCGGCACAATTATATAAAAATTGCAGCAAAATTTATCTATGATTTTATTGCGCAAAAAAATAAGCCGCAACGTAACAGACACAGACCGTTAAACGGCTCCGACATACAAATCTCCGGCAAATACCGCCGCAGAGCGGAATTATTCCGCTCTGCGGCGAGCCGTATTTTTACTTTAATTTATACCCTGCGCCTTGCGATGGCGATACGGATATACTTGTTTTCCGCCTTTTCCTCTTCCTCGGCGGGAGCCTCGCACTCTTCTGCGGGCTGCTCTTCGGCTTCGGCGGGAGTTTCGCACTCTTCCGAAGGTTCGGAGACTTCTTCGGGCTGCTCTTCCGCAGTTTCCTCGACGGGAGTCTCGCACTCTTCCGCACATTCCTCTGCGGGCTCTTCAGCCGCCTCTTCGCAAGCCTCACATTCTGCGGGCTGCTCTTCGGCGGGCTCGCTCAAAACATCCTCAACTTCGCTCTGGATCTTGACGTCCATGCCCTCGGCCTGCTTCATCTTTATGTATGAAACGGCACAGGGATAGGGAACGCACTTATCGCAG
>CALVLX010000033.1 GCA_944341195.1 uncultured Clostridia bacterium | reverse complement strand
GAATCGAACCCGGGATTGAGCCTTGAGAGGGCTCCGTCTTAACCGCTTGACCACAAGGCCGTATCTCAATTGCTCAATGATTTTATCACACTTGCGCTCTTTTAGCAAGCAAAAAAAGTATGATTTTCAAATTATTTTATTAAAAAGTGCGCCACTGCGGTCGCGCGGTAAATATAGTTCACCGCCAACGGAGCAAACCCTCCTTAAAAACGGACGGCAGAAGGGGCGGAGGGGAGTAAGCCGGGCAACGCGTTTAAGCCGTGGCTTCGGGCCAAACCTTTATGTGTATTCACGGCGGGTGGTTTTTACACGGCCTCGAATATCATTATAAGCTGTTTAGACATGACGGGCATTTTTATGGTAAATTTACCGTTCTCCAAGACAGTCCTGTGTGAGCGGACTGCGCCGAGTATGCCTATATTTGCCGTAAGTTCGCGCGTCTTGTCGTCAAAGGTATAATTGCCCTGCAGTTTATGTGCCGCGCCGCCCTGTTTTTTGCTCTCTACGATGAGCGTGCCGCTTTTTTCGAGTGTTACGCGCAGATACTCGTAGCCGCCGAGCAGGTTTTCGCCGTCCAGAGTCGCGCGCGTGCATTCGTATGTGCAGGCGTACGGCTTTGTAATCTCCTTTACGGACGAATCGGGATCGACGGCGAACGCACAGCAGCATATCAGCGCAAATGCGGCGATCGCAACGGCCGCCGCCTTAAAGAATTTGTTGGTTTTCATGCTGTTGTTATGTGCGTTTAATGCAAAATTATTCGCCGCGGCGTCTGCTTATGCCGCATCGCGTATTGCGGGCCCGCAAATTTTTCCGGCATATAAAAATTCCGCCGCCCCATCGGGCGGCGGAATGTGCATACACTATGACTATGCGGTCGCTGCTCAAGCCTTGCCTATGCAGCCGAAGATTTCCATCTTTTCCTTGACGGTATCCTTGATGGCCTGTGCGCCGGGCGCAAGAACCTTTCTGGGATCGAAGCCCTTGCCGACGAGATCTTTGCCTTCTTCGATATACTTTCTTGTGGCTGCCTGGAACGCGAGCTGGCATTCGGTATTTACGTTTATCTTTGCAACGCCGAGCGAAATGGCCTTCTTGACCTGATCGGTGGGAATGCCCGTGCCGCCGTGGAGGACGAGGGGCATGTCGCCCACTTTTTCCTTGACTGCGGCAAGCGTTTCAAAGGAGAGTCCGGGCCAGTTTGCGGGGTACTTGCCGTGGATATTGCCTATGCCTGCGGCAAGCATCGTAACGCCGAGGTCTGCAATGGCCTTGCATTCGTCGGGATCAGCGCATTCGCCCCTGCCTATGACGCCGTCCTCTTCGCCGCCGATTGCGCCCACTTCGGCTTCGAGGCTGAGGCCGAGCTGGTTGCACACGTGCACGAGTTCGGTAGTCTTTGCAATGTTTTCGTCGATGGGGAAGTGCGAGCCGTCGAACATAATGGAGGAGAAGCCCGCTTTGATGCATTTGTAGCATCCGTCGTATGTGCCGTGGTCAAGGTGAAGGGCTACGGGCACGGTGATGTTCATCTCCTCGATCATCGCCTTTACCATATTCGCAACAACTTTAAATCCGGCCATGTACTTGCCTGCGCCCTCGGAAACGCCCAGTATGACGGGTGCGCCGAGTTCCTGCGAGGTCTGCAGAATGCTCTTTGTCCACTCAAGGTTATTGATGTTGAACTGGCCTACGGCGTATTTGCCTTTGAGGGCCTTTTCAAGCATTTCTTTTGCTGTAACTAATCCCATAATTGCCTCCAAGCATTAAAAATTTATATTATATTGGTGAGGATGCTTTCGCCGTCCACATATATAGTATAATTGTTTTGCATTTAAATTTCAAGCGTATTTCAAAATAAATTGCATAATTTTGTTGCCGTATAAGGTCATTTTATCGGCAGGGGAGGGGCAACGTAAAAAAATTGTAATAATTTTGCGGAGCGTACATGAAAAATTAAAATAATTGTTGACTTAAAAAATCTTATTTGATATAATAATAGCGACAAATAAATAAAACATTTTTTTTAATCGGAGGATTAATCAATTATGGCAAATGTTAGAGTTGCTATCAACGGCTTCGGCCGTATCGGCCGTCTTGCTTTCAGGCAGATGTTCGACGCCGAAGGTTACGAGATCGTAGCTATAAACGACCTCACCAGCCCCAAGATGCTGGCTCACCTTTTAAAGTACGATTCGGCTCAGGGCAGATATAAGTATGCCGACAGCGTTGTTGCAGGCGACGACTATATCACCGTCAACGGCAAGACCATCAAGATCTATGCTGAAAAGGATGCCGCAAACCTTCCCTGGAAGGAAGTAGGCGTAGACGTAGTTCTCGAATGCACCGGCTTCTATACTTCCAAGGAAAAGTCCATGGCCCACATCAACGCCGGCGCCAAGAAGGTCGTCATCTCCGCTCCCGCAGGCAACGATCTTCCCACCATCGTTTACAGCGTAAACGAAAAGACCTTAAAGGCCACCGATACCGTCATCTCCGCTGCAAGCTGCACCACCAACTGCCTTGCACCCATGGCTGACGCCCTCAACAAGCTCAGCAAGATAAAGAAGGGCTACATGACCACCATCCACGCATACACCGGCGACCAGATGGTTCTCGACGGCCCTCACCGCAAGGGTGATTTAAGGCGCGCAAGGGCTGCCGCCGTAAACATCGTTCCCAACTCCACGGGCGCTGCAAAGGCTATCGGCCTTGTAATTCCCGAACTCAAGGGCGTTCTTGACGGCTGCGCACAGCGCGTACCCGTTCCCACCGGTTCGCTCACCCAGCTCATCGCCGTCTGCGAAGGCGAGCTCACCGCCGAGGAAGTAAACGCCGCAATGAAGGCTGCCGCTTCCGCATCCTACGGCTACACCGAAGAAGAGATAGTTTCCTCCGATATAGTCGGCATGACCTATGGTTCGCTGTTCGACGCTACTCAGACCAAGTGTATGCCCATGGGCGACGGCACAACCCTCGTAAAGGTTGTATCCTGGTACGATAACGAAAATTCTTACACTTCCCAGATGGTAAGAACTATCAAGTACTTTGCCGAACTCAAGTAATCCGGCGATATAAAGTTTCATTGCCCGCGCCTTCGGACGCGGGCAATAATTTTACGGGGAGAAAATATGAACTGGAAAATTTTCCCGCGGCTGTACGGTCTGTTCCTGTATGCCGCGCAGTTGCCCTTTGTCGTTATGATAGTCATGGCGGCGGCGTGGGAGGACATGCCCGAATGGCTTACAAATACGCTCTGCGCAGTCTGCCTTGCATTCGCGCTGCTCGCCGCGGCAACCATTGTGGCGAATATAGTTGTGGCGGTCAAATATAATTTTTTAAAGGACGTCTGTCCCTATGCCGTCACGTTCAGATTAAAGCTCGCGCTCGTGCCCTTTTTCGTCATAAACTTTGTGCTGTGGCTCATCATATATCTCGCCACGCTGCATCCCGTGCTCATATTCGTAATGATAGTGCTGATGGCCATGTCAATCATAGGCACGTATATCTTTATGGTCGGCGGCGGCGTATGCAATATGGCCTATCTCATCCGTAGAATGGTAAAGGGGTTCAAAGTTAGATATGTTATCTTCCTTTTGATGCACTTTATCTACGTGCTCGACGTCGTGGCCGCAATTATACTTTACTATTGCGACTCAAGAGAACGCATGGCGGAGGAGGTTCAGCCCTCTCAATCGTCCGAGGAAAATTAAAGACTTTTGCATACAGGGGGCGCGGCGCATTTTACAATGCGCCGCGCCCCCTGTGTTTTTATTGTTATTTCCTTGCTTTCCTTATTTTCCTTACATAATTTGCCCTCTTGCGGTGATGTATCATCCGGCTTTTTTATATTATTTGTAGTTTCAGGCATGGCGGGGCGCACATCTATGTGCGCGCCGACCTTTTCTCTCCATACCGGCGCGCTGCCCGGCATGACAGGTTGGAGGGTGATTGGTGCGCAGCTTCGCGGGCACACTCCGAAAAATGTAGCAAATCGCTAAGGCACCGCACCCGCTAAAAGGAGGCGGGCGAGGGTGAATTTGCTTTCACGGAGTGCATAAAGCAATTGTACAGCCTCGCGCAAAACTGTAGTATTTGCGCGGAAGAGGAGCCGCAGGCGCAAAAAGCAAACAAGGCAGGTGTAACCTGCCTTGTTTGCAAAACGCGCCTTGCGGCGACGTTAAACGTTGAAGCGGAAGAGTATTACGTCGCCGTCCTTTACTACGTAGTCCTTTCCCTCGGAGCGCACTTTTCCCTTTTCGCGCGCGCCGGCGAGCCCTCCGCACTCTAAAAGCGTCTGCCATTCCACAACTTCCGCGCGGATAAATCCGCGTTCAAAGTCGCTGTGAATTACGCCTGCGGCCTGCGGAGCCTTTGTGCCCCGCCTTATCGTCCACGCTCTCGTCTCCTTTTCGCCCGCGGTGAGGAAGGAGATGAGCCCCAAAAGGTGGTAGCTCTTTTTTATGAGCGCATTCAGGCCGCTCTCCTTCAATCCCAGCTCCTCCAGGAACATCGCGCTCTCTTCGGGCTCCATCTGCGCCAGTTCCTCTTCCGTCTTGGCGCATATCACCAGCACTTCGCTGCCCTCTCTTTGGGCGTGTTCCTTCACCTTTACCACAAAGGGGATGTCGTCTTCGTCCTTGCCCATATCGAATTCGGATATGTTTGCCGCGTATATGACGGGTTTGGCCGTCAGCAGGAAGAGATTGTTGAATAGCGGCTTTTCCTCGTCCGAGCACTCAAAAAGTCTTGCGGGCTTCTCTTCACCCAGGAACTTTTCCAGCCTTTCAAGCATGGCAAATTCCATTGCGGCTTCCTTGTTGGCTCCGCCTCTTGCGCTGTTGCGTATCCTGTCCTGCCGCTTGTTCACGGCCTCGATGTCCGCAAGTATGAGTTCCAGAGTTATGGTGTTTATGTCGTCAACGGGATCTATCCTGTTGCTCACGTGCGTTATGTTTGCGTTTTCAAAACAGCGCACAACGTGTACTATGGCGTCGCATTCGCGTA
>CALVLX010000032.1 GCA_944341195.1 uncultured Clostridia bacterium | reverse complement strand
TCTGCGACTCCTTTTTCGCGCAAATACTATATTTTGCGCGAGGCCTATATAAAAATTCCCCGCCCGCATTTTATATGCGGGCGGGGAATTTTATGGGGAGACGCACAGCGGACACCATCTGTTTTTTCCGTGCGTGTCTGCTCACGACACAAGCCCCCACAGTTCTATTTACACGAGACAAAAAAAGGAGAGCGCGAGCTCTCCTTTTTTGTCGGATGAAAATTATTCTTCTTCAGCGGCATCCCCGTCTTCGCCCGCCTCGGCGGCGTTGCGTTCGCGGATATATTTGGGAAGATCGACAACGCAGATGACTATGCTGACCAAAACAAAGCCTATGACAATTCCGATGACCGCCGCGAGAACAATGTTTATTCCGCCGTCGGCTTCGATTATGTTGCTGCCGAAGGACACATTGCACATCTCGGAAAAACTTGAGCGGTATACGTTTTTTAAAACTTCCGTCTGGGCAACGAGTTCTTCGCGGTACCTGTCTATTATGTTGAGGATGCTGTTGACATCGCTATCGAGCTTTTGGGTATCGCCGTCGGCGGCGACGATCCAGTCGTTGGTCTTATTGAGGTCGGCCAGTTCGCGCTCAAGTTCAACATACTCCTGCGTATACAGCGCGATCCTTGTGTTGAAGGCCGCAAGGTCACCCGAAGACGACGCGCCTGCGGCAATGGCTTCGTTGCGCTGTTCGACCTGCGCATCGATGAGCGCCTGGTAGATTGCCATCTCCTCCTCTATCTTGTTCTTGCGCGGCTCGTATTCGATGCGGAATTTTTCGTAATTATATACATACGGGGTGGTGGCAACTATTGAATCGAGATATTCGCGGTCGATATTCTGGAATGAGAGGGCGGCCTGCGAGCGGTACTCGGAAAGCGTTTTGCCGTCCACCGCGTATTCGCCGGAGGTGCTTTCGATGAGCTCGTCGTAGCTGTCCAGCAGATAGTCGTACTGGGATGAGAGCGCGATGAGTTTATCTTCAAACGTATCTGCCGTATTGTAGACGGTGAGATAGCTGTCGTGAAGGAGGCCGTTGGCTATAGCTATCGCGTGGCTGACGGGATAATTGGCTACGGCGCGGAGAAAGGTCTTGGCCTGATCGGCGCCGCTGAAATACTTGACGGAGACGGTGAGCGTGAAATAGCGCTCGGCCACGCCGCTGACGCTGTCCTCCGCGGCGACTACCGACTGGGAAAATTCTATATCGTCGTTTTCCACCATTTCGTTGACGTCCACTCCGGCGAGGGCCTCATTGCCGGCGACAATTTCCGAGAGCGTGGAGACGGAAACTATGGAATTATATCTAACCGTCGTGCCGTCCGGATAGCTGTTGTCCTCAATGCCGGGGAAATCGAGGCTGTACGTCACCGTATATGTCTGCGCATTCCTGTTGTACCAGAACTGCACTACAAGCACAAACATCAACATTACGGCGGCGGTGATGCCTATAACCCACCACACCCTTTTGAATATGACTTTGAAAATTTCGGATACGGAGATCCCTCTCTCTTCCTCTTCCATTTTACACCTTTCCGTAGCGCCGCAGCGGTTTAATACCGACGGCGCCGCGACATATTGAAATTAATTTTATTGCCACGCGGTTTTTGCCGCAGATGCTTTTTAATGAAATACAGCCGAAAACGCACTAATGCAGATATCCTGAACAGCCTTACGCGATCTTTTCCGATTTTATGAGCACTGCCGTAAGGAAAGTATACACAAGCGTGGGCAGGATGTAAAAGATATGGTTGTCCAACAGGCTGAGTATGAGCAGCGCAAAGATCGTAAGGCCTATGTAGAACCTGTCGTTTGTGGGGTTCTTAATAAATGATATCACGGTCTGAACGCGATATATTACGTATGCAATGAGCGCAAACACGCCGCCGACGGCTATCAGCTGGAAGACGGTGTTGTGGTACATATCGGGCATTATGGGCAGGCCGATAAACCCGGGATCTTCAACCAAGTCGCGGTAGAAGCCTACGCCGAACAGAGGGTTATTGACAAAGGCTTCGACCGCCTGTTCATAGAGCGACGATCTGCCGCTGCCGTAGAAGAAATTTTCTATAAGCATATTTACGACTTCTTCAACCACGGAGCTGTTCAAAATGAACACCAGCCCCGCACACAGCGCCGTTGCGACAAATATTGCTATATTGATTATTCTGCCGCGCCCCTTGGATTTTATGAGCAGCCATATGGCGCAGATAACAAAAATGACGGTACCGCAAAGCATACTCTGTCTGCTCAGCGAAAGGAACACGCATAAAGCGAGCACGGCAAGGTAAATTGTAAAAACATACCCCCACTTATATTTTTGCGAGAGATATGCGGCGGCCGGCATACATATTGTAAAGAGCATACCTATTGTATTATACATACCCCAGCCGAAATACAGTTTTACCCTGAGTAACCCGCCTGATTCCAGCCATAACTCGTCATATGTAGCATACGCAACCGCAAGTTCTATGATAAGGCAGAGCGACAACGCTATAAACGACCAGGCGATGCGTTCATACGTGTTCTTTTCCAGCTTTATCGAACCGCTGCACATTACGAACACGGCAAGGAAGGCAAAGGCCATAAAGAACCCGTAGAGAGCGTTCATCGGAGTATATCCGTCGCTGAACACGCCGTTGAACATTATTATAACGGCAAACGCGCACAGCCCGAAGAATGCGGGCGAGAGGGAAAAATTGCCGTTTTTGATATCCGCTATCATGCGGAAGATGCCCGCCCCGCCGAAGAGACATATGGCAACGCCTATCTGGACGATGATGTGCACCTGAAAAAAATAATCGGACGGATTGTCGCTCAATGCCGTGGGCGAATTTTTCATGGATATCATGATATTCATGAAAAGAAACAGGGTTATGAGCGGCGTGGTATCGCGCATAAACAAAAATATGAAGGCGCCGCACAGCGCTATGCTCCAAATCAGCACCATATCGAGCGCCAGATAATAACAAAACAATGTGACGGCAGCCACAATAAACGGGAAGTAAAAGGATGATATCACGCCGCTTACGGCATCGATTACCCTTTTAAAACTCAATTTTCCTTTCATATTCACACTATTCATATGCAAACCAAATACCCAATAAGTATAACAGATGCACAAGGTTAAGTCAAGCGCAGGAACTTATAATATTGCCTCTATCTCCCTCGTTCTGTTTACGGGGTAGGGCGCCGTCTGCATGGTGACGTTTTCAACGCGCATGACTTTGCCGTCAGCGCTCCCTCTGCCGGAGGGAACCCTCACCCTGTCCCCAACCTTTATGAAGGGAAAGGGACTGATGTACCATGCCTTGCCGGCATCGTCGAGATCGACGAATACATATATTAAATTTTCATAATCGGCAATGATGCCTCCGCTCAGGGAATGAATCATATTTAGTCCTCTTTAAACAGCCGGCGTTGCGGCTCACCGTACCGCGCATTCAGACGCCCGTGCTACATTATTATGTTACCATAACGCCGAAAAAAATGCAAGCGGATAACAATATCTGTTTGCAATGCACACAACTTATTGAGCGCCGCCGACCGGTTGCGCAAGTGCATGGCGTTAACGTCAAGCCCCGTATGCTCACATCGCCGCATGGACGCAAAAACAAGCGGAATAACCTTTTAGCGGCAGACGATGCAGGCATTGCGGACGAAACGCAATCCTCGGCGGCGAAAGGCCGTCATTTACACCGAATGCCGAATAAAAATAGATTGACAATGCCTTTTAACTCTGCTAAAATAATAGAGCATCTGCAGAGATGGCGGAGTGGTCGAACGCGGCGGTCTTGAAAACCGTTGATAGGCAACTATCCGGGGGTTCGAATCCCTCTCTCTGCGCCACGGCAA
>CALVLX010000031.1 GCA_944341195.1 uncultured Clostridia bacterium | reverse complement strand
CGGACGAAATGCACAGCACGCTGTTGAGGACGGGCACGAAGAAGAGCCCGAAGGGCGGCGCGGACACCACCATAGACACCACGGAGCAGACGACGGCGAGTATCATTACGGGGGCGATGAGGCCGTTGGCCTCCTTTGTGGACTTTGCGTAGGCCGAAATTATTGCCAGCAGTGACACGAAGACGAGCACCGTGGAAAGCACCACGAGGAAGAGCCCGAGATAATCCAGAGGGCCGTAGGCTGCAAGCGAGAATCCCACATCCATGCCGCCGAGGAGGTTGGGCAGGGACAGCACGAGGCCTATAAAGCTGGAAATGCCGCTCAGCACCGCGATGACGGAGAGGGAAAGTATCTTGCCTATGGCGAGATAGCTGCGCTTTACGGGGGTGACGAGCAGCGTCGCTATAGTCCCCCTCTCCTTTTCGCCGGCTATAGATTCGAGCACGACGGCCACGCAGCCCGAGAGCAGCAGCATGGTGAGCACCATGGGCACGACGATGGAGAGCACAGTGGCGGACACCGATGCGCCGTCGGCCAGGTCGTACCTGTCCCCTCCCGAATTGATATTGAAGACGTTTGCAAGCTGCTGTTCGTAGCCGTCCAAAATGGCCACAATGACCGAATACGCGCTCGCCGAGGAGGTGTTTGCCGAGTTATAGTAGACGGAGACTTCGGGCGCGTTTTCGCTGACGGTGAGGTCATCGAAATTTTCGGGGAAGACGACAAAGATATCGGCTTCGCCCTCCGCCACCATTGCCTTGGCTTCATCCGCGGAGATGTCGTCCAGACGAACATTGAACACTTCCGAAATGGCGTCCGAAAGTTTTGAAGGCATGTTGACCACATAGGCCGTGGGCGTTGACGCTGCGGAATCCGCGGCGATATTGTTGAAGACCATGCCGAGCGCGGAATAGACGACGTACAGAAGAATGCCGGGCAGCAGTATGGTAGTGAGCATCATGCGCGTATCGCCGAAGAAACGGCGGAATTCCTTTTTTATTATGGAGAGTATAGCCTTCATGCTCCTTCCCCCTTTGCCTCGGAATAGAGGTCGAAAAATTTATCTTCGAGATTTTTTTCAGCCGTGAGCGCGGCAAGACTGTCCAGGGCGACGAGACGGCCGTCTATGATGACGCCCACCCTGTCGCAGAGTTTTTCGGCGAGCGAAAAGATGTGCGTGGACAATATTATGCTCTTGCCCTCGGCGCGCAGCTCCGTGAGATAATCGGTGACGGTCTTTGCCGTGAGCACGTCCAGGCCGTTTGTGGGCTCGTCGAAGATTATGAAGTCGGGATCGTGCACTATCGAAACTACGATGGAAACCTTCTGCTTCATGCCCGTGGAGAGATTGCCCAGCTTTACTTCGGCAAACTTATCTATGCCGAAGCGGGCGAAGAGCGCCCTTTTGCGGCTGTCGCGCACGTCGTCAGGGACGTTGTGCAGGCCCGAAAAGAAATCGAAGAGATAGTTGGGCGTAAAGAAATCTTCGAGCTTGAGTTCGCTGGTGAGAAAGCCTATTTTGCCGCGCACACCGTAGGGATCGCCGACGACGCTGACGCCGTCGATAAACGCATCGCCCGAATCGGGCTTTATGAGCGTAGCCAGCATACGCAGCGTAGTTGTCTTGCCGGCGCCGTTGGGGCCGAGCAGGCCGAAAATTTCGCCGCGGCCGGCAGTGAACGAAATGTCGTTGACAGCCACCTTTAACTTGTTGCCGCCTTCCAGCTTTTGCTGCTTGAGGGGCAGACGGAAGGTTTTGGTGAGATGTTCGACATTTAAAATGACGTTATCCTTCATATACCACCTTTAATGCCGGACGGAAGAAATATTTTTTATTTGCGTCCGGCAATGATTATTGTACTAAATATGTGCCGCCGTGTAAAGTGTTTGGCGCATATATGCGCGTCTACCAATCGTAGACACATATATTATTACACTTTTATTACAATCAACGGACGGTTGCATTCAAGAAACGATTAAGGGCGGCGCGCAACAGCGTTGCGCGCCGCCCCATGGGGCCGATTTTTTAAAGAACGCCCGTGCAGTAGAGAATTATGCACGTTACGGCGAGAAGAACGAGATAGAGGCTGAACCACTTGTAGTTGGCCTTTTTGATGGCGTTTACCATAACTTTTATCGCGAACAGGCCGGATACCGCCGCCACTATGAATCCTATGGCGATACACCAGCCCGCATTGGAGCCCATTGCCGCAAAGGATTCGGCGAGGTCGCCGTCCACCGCCCCCTTGAGGAGAGAGACGGCAAAGCTGCCCAGAATGACGGGTATGCTCATCAGGAAGGAGAATTTTGCGAGATCTTCCGATCTGCCGCCCGCGAGCACGCCCGCGCAGATGGTTGTGCCGCTGCGCGACAGCCCGGGGAAGAGCGCCGCGACGGCCTGCGCGCAGCCCATGGATACGGTGGTGCGCCAGCAGAGGGGCAACTGCTTTTCCGGCGGCCTGCGCTTTGCGACGATTTCGGTGACGAAGAGCAGTATTGCCGTAAGCGTGAAGAACACGGCGAGCAGAATGCCGATATAGGGGCTGCCCCCTATCACCTCGTCCGACCAGTCCATGAGAAGCACGCCCACAAGCCCGGCGGGGATGGTTGCGACGATGAGATACAGCAGGGTTTTGAAGGGCTTTTTGAAGAGATCGATAATATCCCGCCAGAAGAGCACACATACGGCCACAAGCGTGCCGACGTGAAGGATTATATCGAACAGCAACCCCACATCCAGCCCCATGACTCCCTTAAAAAAGGCGAGATGGCCGCTGGACGACACGGGGAGAAACTCTGTGAGTCCCTGCACGAGTCCGAGAACTATCGCCTGCCATATTTCCATAAGCTGATTATGACTCCTTTTATCTATATAAATTTGCCCGTGTGCCATGAGCGCACGGGCAGTGACGATTGATTAAAGTTGCTTTCTTCAGGAGAGAGTTGTGGTGAGCTCGAGGAGATCGGAATACCTGTCTTCGAACAGCGATATCGTGGTATCGCCGCCGAAATCCTTGATGATCACCGTGCGGCGGGTATCGGTGACGTTGGTGAGAACGCTGTCCTTTACCCAGTTGTAGAACATGTTCTGGAAGGTGCCCTGAGTTGTTACGGCCTCTTCCGACCAGTCTACGTTTTCACCGTACACCGCTCCGCCGGCGACGTCGAACGTGGCCGTGACGTACACGATGTGCCAGCCGTAATCGCCCGCGCAGACATAGATGGTGCCGGGGCCCTGCTTTACGGCCTCCTGTGCGGCATATTCGAATTCGGGGATGTAGCTCGTATCGAAGGCCGAGACAGTGTAACCGATGTAATTTGAAAGGACGCCGGTATCGGTGGTATAGGCGTACTGAAGTTCGTTTACGGCGCTGAGAGCCTTGTAGGCGGCGCTGTCCTTTACAAAGAGGTTTGTAAGGTATGAGGAGAGCCCCGTTTCGTCTATGCCGACGTCTACAGAACCGGTTGCATATACAAAGCGGGAGTAATCGATGGCGTCCTCGTTGACGGTGCCGTCCTCGTTTACTTCGTAGTAGTCTTCGGGGGAGGACACGTAGTACTTATCCGTATTCTTCGTCCACGAAGCATATTCGCCGCCCATTACGTAGTTTACGTAATCGACGAACTCGTCCATGACGTCGTCCACGGTCAGTTTATTCGGGGTGAGGCTGTAGCTGCCGTCGGCATTTTTGGATACCGTTCCGTTGTAGGGATACAGGCCGGCGTAATTTTGGAGATCCTCATATCTTGCGGAGTTGACGAGGTTGTCTTCGAAGAAGAGATAATCCCTGCCTTCGCCCTTCATGTAGTAGTCGAAGTTGGCTTTGGAGGCGTCGAAGGAGTAATCGACGGAGCCGTTGAACCATGCGGAGCGCTGGTCGGTGGCTACGATCTCATCCATAAGGGACATTCTCTCGTAGTAGTATTCGGCGGAAGTATCCGAACTGTCGATATTTATATTCTGCGTGGCGCTGAAGGGCAGCAGAATGTTGTATACATAGCCGTAGGTGCCGCCCTCGGTTTCATCCGTGGCGGGGGCATAGAGGATGAAAGACGTATCGGAGAGCGAACCCATGGAGGTTTCAAACGTGGAGAACTTTGCGTTGGAAATTTCCTGGTCTTCCAACATGCTCTCGTATCTGTCCTTGAGGAAGGTGTACTGGCCGCCCTCCACCGCGTCGATGAGCTCTTCCTGCGCGGTTTCGTAGCGCTCGTAATATTCGTTTATTACCTGCTGCTGAAGCTGGGAGAGGTACTCCTCCTCTATATACGATACGGAGAGGATATCCCTCACGTCATCGTCCTCGGTGATGAGGAAGTTGTCGCGGAGGTTGGTAACGAAGTAGGCATATGCCGTGCGGCGGGTATGCTTTGTGGAACCTTCCAGAGCGTCGTCCTTATAGGCGCCCGAATCGTCCTTTTCGTAGCCCTTGTAGCCCGTATAGATATTGTAGTTGAGCGTTCCGTCGTCGTTGAGAGGAAGGAAATCGGTGCGCTCCGAGCCTGCACCGCCCGGAACGGCGCGCGTTTCGTCGGAGGAAGTGCTCTCGCTCTCTTCGTCTATTATCGTCTGTTCGATGGAATCTATGGAGGAATTTATGCTTGAATAGAGAGCATACTTTGCAAGAAGAATGCGGTCGCTCTCCTTTCCTTCGTTTTCGCTCGTCTGGCCTTCGAGAAGATATTCGTACTTTTCGACGGCGGTAGTCTTGTTCATGAACTCATCGAAATCGAAGGTGTCGTTAGCGTCGCCGTCCCTTTCGCTGATGAGCATGAGGGTTGCATACTGGGTTACGACGGCCGTGTTGGTGAGGGCGGTGACGAGAGTTTTAAACGCGTCGCCGTAATTTGAAGCCGAACCGTCGCTGAGAAGGGACGAGCCTACGTTGTAGAAGGCCGCTATGAGATCCCTTTTGATAATCTGCTTTTCGGAATCGATGGCGGACGCATAATCTCCGAGCCCGGCATTGGTGATTTCCTGTGTATTTTTGGTGATATCCACGGTGGCTATCACCTGGTTCATATCCGCTTCGTTCCTAGTGGCGTTGCCGCATCCCGAGGAGAGAGCCACGGACATTGTGAGCGCTGCCGCAAGGGCGCCGCAAACAAGTACTTTACTTTTCATTTAAAAATTTCTCCGCGAGCGGGATTGCTCCCGCTGTTTTTTACAATACGCAAATATTATACGATATTTAAAATATTATAGCAAACAAATTTTATGGATTTTGAGTGAAACTTGCCGCAAATTTTAAAAAATTTATCATTCCGTGCATGGTTTTTACGGGCGTGGAAGCCGGAGCAAAGACTATTGACGGCACACGAGCCATTGAGAGCGTGACTTTTTGGGAGTATCTGGAGAGCGCGGCGGACAGTCTGCCGTCGCTGAGCGAATTTACGGACGGCAGCTCGAGCGAGCCCCCCTTTGCGTTGACGCTGACCTTTTTTACGTTGAACCTTGTGGCGTAGGCCTTGAGCACGGCGATTATGAGGAGGTTGAACACGCTGTCGGGCATACGGCCGTAAGTTTCCTCTATAGAGCGCAGCACGCGCTTATAGTCGTTTACGGAGCGTATTTCGGCAATCTGCTTGTAGGCATCCAGCCTGCCGGCGCTGCTTTCGATATAACTTTCGGGGATGTACGCCGTGGCCTTTACGTCCACTTCGGCGGAGAACGCGCTCTCGCCCGTCAGTTCCTCCTTGAGCATCTTTGAATACAGCTCGTAGCCCACTTTGTCCATGTGACCGTGCTGTTCGGCGCCCAGCACGTTGCCCGCGCCCCTTATTTCGAGGTCGCGCATGGCTATTTTAAAGCCGGAGCCGAGCTCGGTGAACTGCATTATGGCCTTGAGCCTTTCGGTGGCGTCGCTCGTCATGACCTTATCCGGCCTGAACGTGAAATATGCCGAGGCCAGGCGCGCCCCCCTGCCCACCCTGCCGCGCAGCTGGTAGAGCTGCGAGATGCCGAGGCGGTCGGAATCTATGACGATTATGGTGTTGGCGTTGGGGAGGTCGATGCCGTTTTCGATTATGGTGGTTGTGACGAGCACGTTCCTCTCCCCGCTGTAGAAGGCAAAAACGTTGCCTTCCAGAGTGTTCTTATCCATGCGGCCGTGGGCGTAAGTTATCCTGGCTTCGGGCACGAGCTCGCAGAGTTTTCCGGCAAAGGCCGAAATTGTTTCCACCCTGTTGTAGAGGACGAACACCTGGCCACCGCGCGAAATTTCGCGCAGTATCGCGTCGCGTATGAGAGTAGGAGTCTGCTCGACGACATACGTCTGGACGGGCAGCCTCTTTTGCGGGGGCGTGTTTATGGTGCTTATGTCCCTTATGCCCGCGAGGGACATGTGCAGCGTGCGCGGAATGGGCGTGGCCGTCATCGTGAGACAGTCCACGTCGTTTTTGATGTGCTTTATCTTTTCCTTGTGTTCGACGCCGAAGCGCTGTTCTTCGTCGAGCACGAGCAGGCCGAGGTCGAAAAATTTTACGTCGTCGGAGAGCAGCCTGTGCGTGCCTATGATGACGTCGATGTCGCCTTCGGCCAATTTTTTGAGTATCTTCTGCTGTTCGGCGGGGGTGCGGAAGCGGTTGAGTTTTTCCACCTTTACGCCGAAGTCGTTGAAGCGTTTTATAGCCGTACGGAAGTGCTGTTCGGAGAGTATTGTGCTGGGGCACATGAACGCGGCCTGCTTGCCGCCCAGCACGCACAGATATATGGCGCGCAGAGCGACTTCGGTCTTGCCGTAGCCCACGTCGCCGCAGAGCAGCCTGTCCATGACCTTTTCGGAACACATGTCGGCCTTTATCTCCTCTATGCTGGCAAGCTGATCGGGCGTCTCCTCGTATTCGAAGGCGTCCTCGAACTCCTCCATCATCGCGGCGTGCTCGGGAAATTTGAAGCCGACCTTTTTGGCGCGCTCGGCGTAGAGTTCCTTTAAGTCGAACGCCAGCTTTTTTATGGACTGGCGCACCCTCTCCTTTACCCGCTCAAATTCGGCGCCGCCTATTTTGGAGAGCTGCGGACTGCCCTCCCCCGTATATTTGGAGAGTATATCCATCTGCTCCACGGGCACGTAGAGCACGTCGCCGCCGCGGTACTCGATGGCGATATATTCCTTTATGCCGTCCGTAGTCTCTATCTTTTTTGTGCCCGTTATTTTGCCGACGCCGTGAGTTTCGTGGACGGCGTAATCGCCGACCTCGGGCGAGGTGAACATGTCGCCTCGGCGACGGCGCAGGCGGCGGGTGACGGCCTTTGTGTAGATATCGCCGCTGCCCACGACGGCCAGTTTGGCTTCGTGCAGGACAAAGCCCTTGTAGAGCTCTTGCGAACAGAGGCACACGCCGCGCATCGCAGAGAGGGATTCGGGCAGGGGATCGACGGGGATATAGTTGTTGCCCAGCTCTTCGCCCAGCTTTTCGAGGCGCTGCACGCTGCCAGTGAATATGAGCACGCGGTAGCCGCCCGCCCGCCAGTTCTTTATATCCTGAATGAGGGAAGGAACGGAGTTGAGGTAGGACGGCGTGGGCGTGGAGTGGAGATTGTAAGTTTTTAAGGGCCTGAAGAACTGCGTGGACGAGGTGAATGTCTGCAGGGCCAGATTGCGGAAGGACTGCGCGCGCGAGATGAACTGTTCCTCCGTGATGAACTGGTTGAGCGAGAAGGGTAAGACCTCTCCCCCCTCTTTAAGGCTCTTATAGCGCTCGGCGTGTTCCTTTGAGAGGGCGCCCAGCCTGTCGGAGAGAGTTTTGCACTCGTCGTAGATTATGAGACAATCGTGGGGAATGATATCGAATATGGTGCACGACGATGACAGCAGGGGCATCAGAAAGGACGAACCGGCAAACGCAGAACCCGTGCGCAGTCTGTCCTCTATTTCGTCGGCTATGGCGCGCGAACGCGCGTAGGCACGGCTGTCTGCACATTCGCGCAGCCCCGAAGAGAGAGCTTCGCGTATGTTTTCAACGTCCTGCCGGGTGACAACGCTGTCCGTCGCCGCTATTATCTGCACTTCGACGATATCTTCCATGCGCTCGCCGCTGACGGCGTCGTAGGGGCGAATTCTTTCGACCGTGTCGCCGAAGAAATCGACGCGCACGGGATTTTCGCTGCCGACGGGCCAGATATCGAGTATGTCGCCGCGCACGGCGAACGTGCCCTGGCTTTCGGCGGAGAACTCGCGCACGTAGCCCATGGCGACCAGCCGCGCGGGCAGGGAGATAAATTCGGTATCCTCCCCCTTTTCAAGTTTTATGCACCCGAGCGAGCGGGGGACGAGCTGCAGAGCCGATTCGACGTCGCAGATTATTATCTCCGCGCCGCCGAAGATTTCATTGAGCGCCTTTATGCGGCGGAAGAGCGCATCGCGGGAGAGCGCGTCCTTATACAGGAGCACGTCGTCCTTGGGCGAAAGCCAGGCGCACTTTTTGCCAGAGAGCGTGGAGATTGCGCCGTAAGCCTTTTCCGCGGACACGGGATCGGGAGCGATATACAGCGACACTCCGTCGAAGAGTGAAGCCGTGAGATATTTTTGACTATCAGATACGCCGAAAACCGCCGTCGGAGCACCGAGGCGGACATCGTTGGCGAGGGCGGGATAATCGCCCGTTAAATTGTCGCTTGTGAAAAATTTGGGAGACATCTTTGAGATTGCCTATCCGTTGAATCTTGTCATCACCGCTTCGACGCTCTCCCCCTTGCACAGGGCGAGGGCCGCATCGGCCGCCCTGCCGCAGGCCGACACAAAGAGTTCGTAATCTTCGGGACGGACGTTGGAGAGAACGTAATTGATGATGGGTATATTGACTTCGGGATCGCGGATGCCTATGCGGATGCGGATAAAGTCGGAAGAGCCAGTTTCGGCTATCACGGAGCGCATACCGTTGTGCGTGCCCGCGCTGCCCGAGGGACGGATGCGGACGTGCCCTTTGGGAATGTCGTAATCATCGTATATTACGACGAGATCGTGCGGCGAGGCCTTGTATTTGGCGAGGAGCTGCTTTACCGCCCTGCCCGAACAGTTCATATAAGTTAGAGGGCGGGCGATTATCACCCTTTCGCCGCCGACGTTCGCTTCGGCGCAGACGGCCTCGCACTGGCGTTTTTTGAATTTTACGCCGAGATTTGCGGCGAGGTCGCCGACGGCGAGCCAGCCCATGTTGTGAAAGGTTTTGAAATATTTTTCTTCGGGATTACCCAGACCGACTATTATCTTCATGATTATTGATGCGCTGTTAAGAATGCGCAGGCCGCGCAAAAATGCGCGCCGTTCTTCAAAAACAAAGCCACAGACGCGCTGTGGCTTTTGAATGTTTTGCTTTAATCGTAAATTTTGGACATTGATTTATCGAGGTAGACGTTTTCTATCGCGGCGGCGAAGATGCCGGCGGTTGAAATCATCTTGAAGATGGGCAGCCTCTTTTCTTCGGGGATGTTGATGGTGTCGAGCATGGCGAGCTCGGTTATGGGCGAGGCGGCGAGTCTTTCCACCGCGGGCCCCGAGAGAACGCCGTGCGAGCAGCAGGCGTAAATTTCCTTTGCGCCCGCCTCCTTCAACGCCTTGGCGCCCTGGACTATGGTGCCGGCGGTATCTATCATATCATCTACCATGAGGCAGTTTTTACCCTTTACGTCGCCTATGATGTTCATGACCTCCATGACGTTGGCCTTGGGACGGCGCTTATCTATGATGGCCATCTTGGCATCCATGCGGGCAGCCACTTTGCGCGCCCTGGCGACAGAGCCGATATCGGGAGAGACTACGACGAAGTCTTCATCCACCTTGGGTTTGAAGTAGTTATAGAGCGTGGGGCCGCCTACGAGATTATCGAGGGGGATATCGAAAAAGCCCTGTATCTGGAGGCAGTGGAGATCCATGGTGAGCACCCTGTCTGCCCCGGCGGAAGTGAGAAGATTGGCCACGAGCTTTGCCGTGATGGGCTCGCGGGAGCGGGCCTTTCTGTCCTGGCGGGCATAGCCGAAATAGGGAATGACGGCCGTGATTCTGCCTGCGGAGGCGCGCTTTGCCGCATCTATCATGATGAGCAGTTCCATCAAATTGGTGTTTACGGGATCGGACGTGGACTGAATGAGGAAGACGTCGCGCCCGCGGATGGATTCGTCATAGCGGACATAAATTTCGCCGTCGGAAAAATGAGTGAGCTCCATCTCTCCCAATGTGGTGTTGAGTTTTGCCGCGATGGCTTCGGCCAAAGGTCTGTTTGAATTGCCCGAAAAGAGTTTAATTTCGGTGCCGTGGTTGATCATAAACTTTTGCCTCCGTTAAATTGAACGCTTACCCACGCATTTATTACCCCGGCGCACAGCTTTTCCGCAGATGCTGCCGGCGTTTTAACGTGTCGTAACAAAATCGTAATTCAATTGTATAATTAATGAGCGACAAAGTCAACACGAATTGCCGAAATTTTTAAATATTAACCGCCCCTGTTAATTATTTTCTTTTTAATGTTACCGCCGCATACTCAGCGGATCCGAAGTACACAACTCATATATTGCCGGAATTATTCTTTCTGTCGCGTTCGCGGGTGCGCATCGAGGAGAAGAAATCGGAGAGTATGGCGCGGCACTCCTCCTCCATAACTCCGCCTTCCACCTCTATCTTATGATTGAGAAGATTGGCGTTGGCGAGTTCGTTTGTGAGTGAGCGTCCCTTGTCCTCGTATGCGCCGAAATAGATCTTTTTTATGCGCGCGTTGAGGGCCGCGCCCATGCACATGGGGCAGGGTTCGAGCGTGACGTACAGTTCGCATTCGGGAATGCGCCAGCTTTTGAGTTTTTTGCAGGCCTTTTCGATCGCTTCGACTTCGGCGTGGGCGGTGGCTATCTGCCTGCCGGTGCGGCGGTTGTGCCCGCGCGAGATGACTTTGCCGTCCAGCACGACGACGGCGCCTATGGGGACTTCGCCCTCTTCATATGCCTTTTGCGCGCATTTGAGCGCGCTCTTCATAAATTTATTTTTCATATCTTTGAGTAAAATATCTGAGCGCTCCGCGGCAACTTTTGAGGGCGCGCAGACTGCGCACGGGGTGGGTTAAACTATCCGCGCCGCACTCTATCGTATAGGCGGGGATGCCCAGCTTTTGAATGCACCAGTCCTTGTATCCGCCAGCGCTGCCCGAAATTTTTTTGACTTTATAGCCTGTGGCCTCTGACAGAATGCGCGCGCCGTCTATGTCGCCTGCGCCGTTGAACTGCCAGTAAATTTCGCCGCCCTTGGTGTGGAAACTGAATGTGACGAAGGGTTTGATCTTGCGGGTGAAAGCTGCAAGGGCGAGACTTTCGCTCTCGGAAAAGGGCGCGTCGCCTATGCAGTTTTCGGCCCCGCGGACGCGGGTATTGCTCGCCCCCGTCCCCCAGTCGGCATCGAAATTGACGTTAAGATCGACTCCGCGGGCGTTGGCCTTCCACAGGGGATGCGCGCCCTGGCTTATGCAGGCGCCGTCCGGATTGACGAGGGGAACTATCCAGCCGCCCGCAATTGTGGGACGCCCTATGTGGACGAGCGCGAGACGGGAGGTTATCCACTCCCTGCCGTGGATGGCATAGGTGGAGACGTACTGCCTGCCGAAGACGTCGCCGACGTGGAAGGCGAATATTTCGCGCCCTTCAAAGGAATAGCCGATGACGCATTTGAGCTTTTTATATCTTTTATAGAATGAGGCAACTTCGTCGTATATCACACATCTAGTATATTTATATGCGGCGAAGCATATGAGCGAGGAGGCCGTGCGGCGGCCTATTTGTGATATTCGCCGCCGCCGTTTATCATGAATGCGCGGTATATCTGTTCGCAGAGTATGACGCGCATGAGCTGGTGGGGAAAGGTCATGTCCGAAAAGGACAGTCTGAGCTTTGCGGCCTCCTTGACTTTGGGGGAGAGGCCTTCGGACGAACCTATCACGAAGGTTATCCTTTCGCCGCGGTCGCACAGCTCCTTAATGCGCGAGGCGAGGCCCTGCGAGGACATCTTTACGCCCTCCACACACAGCGCCACGACATAGCCGCGGGCGCGCTTCAATATGGCGCTCCCCTCCTCTTCGAGATTTTTGCCTTCGGGAAGTTCTGTCACCTCGCAGCGGCAGAAGCGCGTGAGGCGTTTGAGATATTCGGCGACGGCGGCACGGTAAAATTCTTCCTTTATTTTGCCGACGCAGACAATGTTTACTGATATCATGTTTTACCTCGACGACGCATTCAGGCGGACGGAAAGAGTCCGAGCACCCAGATGCGAGCCATTACGAACATGCCTGCGCTTCCCCAGGCGAAGAAATATTTTACCTGCCCCCTTTCTCCGCGGCATCCGCCGTTCCTGTCCGAAAAGAGCATGAACGCGCCCGCGGCGAGACACACGACGGCGAGCGGGACGACGACGGCGTATGCCCACCCCGGCATCATGAGGTTGCCCGACTCATCCGTGAAGAAGGCCTGCATGACTATTATGACGCCGTTATTTAAAAAATGGGCGAGCGCTGAAGGGGCGACGGAACCCGAACGCAGGGCGATAAACGCAAAGGCGCAGCCGCAGACAAACTGATAGACGGCCTGTTCGACGGAGCCGTGGTAGAGAGTGAATACGAACGCCGATAGAAATATTGCCGCCGCGCCGCCCGAAGAGCCGCGGAGATTTGAAAAGATGACGCCGCGGAACAACAGCTCCTCCGCCAGGGCGGGCAACACAGCGATGACGAGCAGAGCGCCCGCAAGCCCCCACCCTTCGAGCGAGGGAATGACCGGCTGTGACGGCACATAACCAAGAGAGCGGATGAACGCCGAAAAGAGAGAATTGAGCGGCGAAACGGCAAATAGCAGCCCGAAGGCGGCGAGAACAGCTATCAGAAAGTACCGCGGGCGGCAGCGCACGCGGACGCACGCGCGCAGCGGGCAGTTTAAGAGCACGGGAAACACCGCCAGCGCAATGCCGATGGCTATCGGCGAGCACAGATAGCTGAGATAGGCGTAGGCGTCGCCGGAGAGCCCGGCGGACTCTACCGCCAGCGAGACGACGAGGCTGACGGCTATATAGAGGCAGACCGCGACCGAGAAGGCCGCCCCCGCCTTTGCCCCGCCTGGGGCGGAACCAAAAAGCGTATTCATGCCGCCATTATACAGCAAAATATATTTTTAGTAAATTAAATGTTTTACTTTTGAAGAAAAATGTACTAAAATTCTGCATATGAGAAAAATTGACACAAAACAGATAGAAGAAGTCATATACCGCATGGCGCTGGATGCCGGGGTGAGCCTTACGGCGAGCTGCAAGGCCGCCATGCACGCCGCAGCGGAGAGGGAGCGCGAAGGTGCGGCGAAATTTGCCCTGAACGCGCTCTGCGAAAATTTTGAACTGGCCGAGCGCGAAAAAATGCCCGTCTGCCAGGATACGGGCATGGCGATAGTTATGATGCGGATAGGACAGGAAGCATGCCTTGAGGGCGCACCCCTCAAGGAGGCCGTGGACAGCGCCGTGAGGAGAGCCTACGGAGACGGGTACTTCAGAAAATCTGTGTGCGATCCCGTTACGAGGGTGAACACGGGCGACAACACCCCCGCCGTGCTGCACACGGAGATAACCGAGGGCGACAGGATATACATAACCTACATGCCCAAGGGGTTCGGCAGCGAAAACATGAGCCGCGTATACATGCTCAAGCCCGCCCAGGGCGTGGAGGGAATTATAGACGCCATCGTGGAGACGGTGAAAATCGCCGGTTCGCGCCCCTGTCCCCCCGTCATATGCGGCGTGGGCATAGGCGGAACATTCGATACCTGCACCTATCTTGCCAAAAAGGCCCTGACGCGCGACATAGGCACGCACAGCGAAAGGGAGGATATCGCGGAGATCGAAAGACGCGCCCTTGAAAAAATAAACGCACTCGGCATAGGCTGCCAGGGCTTTCACGGCGACGTTACGGCGCTGGGAGTCAACTGCGAATGGGCGCCCACCCACATTGCGGGACTGCCCGTTGCGATAAACATACAGTGCCACTGTATGCGCTGCCGCAAGGAGGTGTTGTAATGAAGCAATTAAATCTGCCCCTTACAAGTAAGGAAATTAAGGAACTGCACGCCGGTGACAGTGTGCTGCTCAACGGAGTCATACTCACCGCGCGGGACTGCGCGCACAAGCGCATAAAGGAACTTTTGGAGAGAGGCGAAGAGCTGCCGTTTGAACTCAAGGACGCCTACATATATTACGCCGGCCCCTGCCCCGCGAAGCCCGGGATGGCTTCGGGAAGCTGCGGCCCCACCACCTCCGCCCGCATGGACAGCTTTGCGCCCGACCTTTTGAACAGGGGGCTGGGCGGCATGATAGGCAAGGGCGCGATGAGCGACGAGGTGCGCAGAGCCGTGAAGGATAACGGCAAAATATATTTTGCGGCCATAGGCGGCGCGGGCGCGCTGTACGCGCAGGCCATAAAAAAGAGCCGGTGCATCGCCTTTGCCGACCTGTTATCCGAAGGCGTATACAGGCTGGAAGTTGAAAACTTTCCCGCCGTGGTGGCCTTTGACTGCTACGGGGAGAGTATCTATTAAAATTGATTGACAAGCGACAAAAATGCCTGTATAATCTCATTAATAACTTTAACGGCTGTGACCGGGACAGACACGTTTAAAACTTTTAAAAGAGAGGGCCGCCCGCAGGCTGAAAGGCTGCCTTTTAAGCGGACGTGTTATTCACCCGCGAGCCGGACGCGCGAAATGCATAAAGTAGCGCGCCCCGCCGCCCGGCGTAACAGGGTTAATCGAGACCGTAAGGAATTCCTTATAGCGAAATCGGGTGGTACCGAGTGAGCCGAAAGAGCTTTCTCCCCGTGTCGGAATACGGCGCGGGGATTTTTTATGTCCGCAAAAAGTGAGGTCATTATGATTGAAGAAAAAATCGAACAACTGAAAAAGAAGATAGACGAAGTGACGAAGGACATCAGGAGCAGCAAGTCCTTAAACGAGCTCAAGGCCGCGTTCTTCGGCAAGCAGGGCGAAATTTCCGAACTTATGAAGAGTATGCGCGACGTGCCCAAGGAAAAGCGCCCCGAAGTTGGAAAGATAATAAACGCGCTGCGCGACTGGGCCAACGAGAGGTTCGATTCGCTTGCCGAGACGGTAAAAAAGATAGAACTGGACGCGCTGTACAAGAGCGAAAAGATAGACGTAACCTTGCCCGGGAGAAAGATACAGACGGGCGCATACCACCCCGATACACTGGTGGTGCGCGAGCTTGTGGACGTGTTTTCGGGCATGGGCTTTGAAATTTTTGAAGGGCCCGAGATTGAAAACGACTACTACAATTTTACCGCGCTGAACACGCCGAAGGATCACCCCGCGCGCGACATGCAGGACACCTTTTACATCACCGACGAACTTCTGCTGCGCACGCAGACTTCCGCGGGGCAGATAAGGGTTATGGAGAACAAAAAGCCGCCCATAAAGATACTTTCGCCGGGCAAGGTGTACCGCAGCGACGACGACGCCACGCATTCGCCCATGTTCAGCCAGATGGAAGGGCTCGTTGTGGACAGGGGCATAACCCTGTTCGATCTGAAGGGTATGCTGGACGAATTTGCCAAAAAGGTTTTCGGCCCCTCCGTAAAGACGAGGCTGCGCCCCTCCTACTTCCCCTTCACCGAACCTTCGGTGGAAGTTGATGTGAGCTGCTTTGAGTGCGGCGGAAAGGGCTGCAGGCTGTGCAAGGGCACGGGCTGGATAGAAGTTCTGGGCGCAGGCATGGTAAACAGGCGCGTTCTTGAGGGGTGCGGAATAGATCCCGACGAGTACTCCGGCTTTGCCTTCGGCATGGGCATAGAGAGAATTGCCATGCTTAAATACGGCATAAACAACATGAAACTGCTGTTTGAAGGCGACGTGAGATTTTTAAAGCAGTTCAAGGACTGAGGAGGCAGAAAATGAAAGCACCGTTAAGCTGGTTGAAAGATTATGTTGATATAGACGTGACGCCCGAAGAGCTGCAGAAAAAACTGTTCGGCTGCGGGTTCGAAGTTGAAGAACTCATCGAAGTAGGCAAGGATATTTCCGGCGTTGTAGTGGGCGAAGTTACGGAGTGCGAACAAATCGAGGGCACGCACCTGCACGTGTGCAGCGTGGACTGCGGGGAACACGGCGTTTTGCAGATATGCTGCGGCGCGGACAACGTTGAAAAGGGCATAAAGGCGCCCGTAGCGCTCATAGGCGCCACCGTTTACGCCACGGCGAAAGACCATGTTACGGTTGAAGGCATGATGACGATAAAGAAGGGCAAACTGCGCGGAGTGGAATCTTACGGTATGCTGTGCGCGGGAGCGGAGATAGGCGTAAACGGCGACATGTTCGACGGAGCGGACTATAACGGTCTGCTCATTCTGCCGAAGGACTTCCCCAACGGCGCCGACGTGAAGCCCCTGCTCGGACTCGACGACTACATCTTTGACATAGGGGTGACGGCAAACCGCCCCGACTGCCAGAGCATTCTAGGCATTGCGCGCGAAGTTGCGGCCGTGCTGGGCAAAGAGATAAAATACCCCGACTGCACCTTTACCGCGGCACACTCCGACGAGCACATAAAGGTGAGCGACCTTGCGCCCGACCTCTGCCCCAGGTACATCGCCCACTACGTAAAGGACATAGAGATCGCCCCCTCCCCCCTGTGGATGAGGCGGAGGCTGGCAATGTGCGGACTGCGCTCCATAAACAATGTTGTGGACATAACCAACTTTGTGCTGCTTGAAATGGGACAGCCCATGCACGCATTCGACCTTTCCGCCCTTTCGGGCAGGGAGATAGTAGTAAGGCGGGCAAAAGAGGGCGAAAAGATAACGACGCTCGACGAAAAAGAGTTTGACCTCACCCCGGACAACCTTGTAATCTGCGACGGTGACAAGCCCGCCGCGCTTGCAGGCATCATGGGCGGGTTGACGAGCGGAATCGGAAGCGCCACGAGGGAACTATTATTCGAGGCCGCGAAGTTTGCGCGCGACAGCGTGAGAAAGACTTCGCGCGCGCTGGGACAGCACTCCGATTCTTCGGCCATGTTTGAAAAGGGCGTAAACGAATACACTACGGAGATGGCCATGAACAGGGCGCTCAACCTCATACAGACGCTCGGCTGCGGCACGGTTACCGACGTGCGCCGCGACGTTAAAACGCCATTTTCGCACGACGGCGCAAAGACGATGAAGGTGAGCCTGAAGAAGATAGACGCGCTGCTGGGCATAGACGTGCCCGCCGGGCAGACGGTTAAAATACTGAGAAGCCTTGAGTTCGGCGCGGAGGTACACGGAGACGAACTGACGCTGAAAGTGCCGCCCTACCGCGAGGACATAGACGACTATCCCGACATTGCCGAGGAGATAATAAGAATGTACGGCTACGAGCATATAGACGGCACGTTCATGCCTACGGCAAAGGTGACCAACGGCGGCTACAACGACGAACAGAAGGCCGAAAATTATCTTAAAAAACTGCTGGTGGAGCAGGGATTATACGAAATTTCCACATACTCCTTCTATTCGGAAAAGGATCTAGACCTGCTGAAAATACCCGCCGACGCGCCCGAAAGGAAGTTTATAAAGATAAAGAACCCCATAGGCGAAGATCTTTCGGTGATGCGCACGACGCTTGCGCCCTCGATGCTCAACACCATGGTACGCAACCTGCGCCGCGGCAACATGGACGGCGCATTGTTTGAGATAGCCAAGGTGTATATACCCGGAGAACTGCCCTTGAAGACGTTCCCCGCGGAGAAAAAGAGGCTGTGCATAGGCATGTTCGGCACATGCGATTTTTATGACATAAAGGGCGCAGCAGAGGCCGTGGCCGAGGGGCTGAGGACAAAGTTTGAATACGTATCCTCCACCCGCTCCTTCCTGCACCCCGGCGTGTGCGCGGACATAGTGTGCGGCGGCAGGACGATAGGTTATGTCGGCAGGCTCGATCCCGCCATATCCGAGGAGCTGGCGCTGGAGAGAAAGGTCTTCATAGCCGAACTGGACTACGACGAACTGACGGCCTGCGCGCAGCCCTTTAAGTACAGGCCGCTGCCGAAGTTCCCCGAAGTGACGCGCGACCTTGCGCTGGTGGCGCAGTCCGACGTGACGTGCGGAGAGATAGAAAAGCAGATATACGCCGCCTGCAAATACGTTACCGACGTGCGCCTGTTTGACCTGTATGTGGGCGAACAGGTGGGCAAGGGCAAGAAGAGCATGGCCTTCACCGTGACGTTTACGCCGGGCGAAGAGGCCATAACGCCCGAAAAATGCGATTCATACGTGAAGAAGATATTATCCGCGCTGGAGCGCAATCTGAATATAGTGCTGAGATGATTTTTTAAAAGCACGCGCTTTAAAGACGAGCGGCGCGGCGAAGGCGAAAACGCCTTTGCCGCGCCTTTTTTGTACCTTTCCGCCGGCACTTTAACCGGAGGGGACGAGCGCGCCGGGTGAGAGCAGTCCGCCCTGGAGATAGATCTGGGGCACTTTGCCGTTGATTATGCTTTCGCAGACGAGCACTTCGGCCGCGGCGTAAAAATTTTCGGAGCGGGCGGCCAGGACTATCGTGATTGTAGTGACCACCTCTATATACACCGAATGGAGCGTCTGGTTTATGCCCGCCTGCACAAAGCGCGAGACGAACGAACACTCCGCGCTCGCCACGGGAATTATCTTTACGTTGACGCTCCCGCCGTAGCCAGAGAGGGCGTCTATGCCCGTGAACGCGCCGAGGGGTATGCTCATGCCGCCAGAGGCGAGCTCTTCCAGCCCGGTCTGCGTAAGCACGGCAGTTCGGCGCGCGATGCCGTTTATCACGGGAGTATTGGAGGATATTGCCGCAACGTTGCCCTCGCCGTCGTAAGTTACGCTTACGATATCCTCATAGGATATTCCCGCCGAGGCCTCCTCCACCGCCGCGCTGACGGCGCGGGTGTTCATTGCGCGCAGTTCGGCCGAACTGACGGACAGAATGACCGACGTTGCGTTATTGAAAAATACGGCGGCGAGCGCAACGGCGCAGGCGATGACGGCGGCGACGATGAGTTTTGTGCGGAGTCGCACTCTGCATTTTTTCATACACCATTATATGACGGCGAGCGCATAAATATTAAACGGCGCACCATACTGTATGCGTACATATGCAGATGCAGGAAACTTTGCGCGGACACACGATACACTTTAAAAACGCGCCGCGGATAATTGCAACGGGCTCGATAGCCGGCCCCAAGGAGTGCGCCGGCATTGCCGGTGCTTCTGTGGACAGGGCTCTCGACGACGATATGTTCGGCGAGAGCACCTTTGAAAAGGCGGAATGCAAGATGCTCTCCTACGCGATAGACAGCGCCATATGCAACGCGGGGCTGGACAGGGAGCGCATAGACGTGTTGTTTTCGGGCGATCTCCTCAACCAGATAATTTCCGCCTCGTTCGCCGCGCGCGACTTTGCCATACCCTTTTTGGGCGTATACAGCGCGTGTTCGACCATGTCCGAAAGCATCATGCTTGCGGCGGCCATGGTAAACGCCGGCTACGTTAAAAACGCCGTTGCGGCGACGGGCAGCCACTTTGCCTCGGCGGAGAGGCAGTACCGCTATCCACTTGAACAGGGCACGACGCGGCCGCCGCAATCGCAGTGGACAGTGACGGGCGCGGGGGCGTGCGTCATCTCGGACAGGGGCGAGGGCATAAGGATAGCCAACGCCACGATGGGACAGGTTGTAGACTACGGGGTGACGGACGTAAACAACATGGGCGCGGCCATGGCCCCCGCCTGCGCGCACACGATAATCCGGCACTTCCGCGACACGGACACGGGGCCGGAGGATTACGACCTGATACTTTCGGGCGATCTCGGCGCGCTGGGCAGCAGGCTGTTAAAAGATCTATGCTGGGAAAAGGGATACGATATCTCGCAGAACCATGCCGACTGCGGGGAGATAATATACGACGTTGTGGAGGATGAGTTTCAGGGTGGGAGCGGCGCGGGATGCAGCGCGGTGATTTTTAATTCCTATGTAATGTCCAAACTGAGGGGCAAACTGTTTAAAAGGGTGCTCTTTGCCGCCACGGGGGCGCTGCTTTCCACCGTATCTTCCGGGCAGGGAGAATCCATCCCCTGCATAAGCCATGCGGTGGAACTCAGGGCGTAACCGCGGCATATTCCGGGGGCAACCGCGTTTTTGAAAAAAATATCGGGGAGTTTGAACTGGTGGAAAACGAAATTTTGGATATAGTGCTGATGTTTATAAAGGCCTTTGCCGTGGGAGGCGCGATATGCACGGTTGCGCAGGTGATAATCAACGTGACAAACCTTACGGCGGGCAAAATTTTGGTGTACTTTATGCTGGCGGGAGTCATACTCACGGCCGTGGGAGTCTATCAGCCGCTGGTGGACTTTGCTGGGGCGGGGGCGACGGTGCCCATAAGCGGATTCGGCTACCTCCTGGCAAACGGCGCGATGAAGGGCGCCGAGAAGGGTTTGTTTTATGCGCTTACGGGCTCGCTTGCGGCCGCAAGCGCGGGAGTGACGGCGGCGGTGGTCTTTTCGTTTTTGGCCGCACTGCTGTTCAAGGCAAGAACAAAGCCCAACTGACGCATACGAAAAATCTAATCACATACAAAACTGCGTGCTTTACGGGCGCATGACGGAGGCGCGGGGCGCAAAGGGTATGTTCCCTTGCGCCCCGCGCCCCCTACTCTCCCCTACCCTCCTTCGCGCGCCGACAGCAACACGGGACACCGCCTGCCGCAGTGTTCATTTGCGCTCAAATTATGAAAGAAAATGAACTGCGTTTTATGCGGACGGATATTGCGCGGGCGGCGAAAATGTGGTATAATCTTTTTAACCACATAAAAGGGGGAGAAACATGAAGAGCGGAAAACACGGCGGTTATGTGCACGCACAGGGGACTGCTCTCTACGACGGCGACGGAAACATTTTGAGACTAAAGGGAGTTAACCTGGGCAACTGGTTTATTCAGGAGCCGTGGATGAGCGTTGCCTGCGTGGGCAGTTACGACACGGGCGTATACACCCAGAGGCGGGGCAGGGCCGCCATGCTCTCGAATGCCTCTCTCGACGCGGAAAAAATTGACGAACTTGAGAGGATATATGAAGAAAACTACATAGACGAATGCGATTTTAAAAATATTGCCGACCTGGGCATGAACGCGGTGCGCATACCCTTTTCCTACATGAACGCGGAGAAGGACGGCGCGTTAAGAGAGGACGCCTTTGTTCAGCTTGACCGCGCGGTTGCCATGTGCCGGAAGTACGGGCTCTACGCCATACTCGATCTGCACGGCGGACACGGCTCGCAGAACAGAGACCACCACTCGGGCGACGACGCGCACTTTGACCTGTACGGTAACGAAGACAACATGGCCGCCACCGAAAGGCTGTGGACGGCCATTGCGGAGCACTACCGCGACGACAGGACGGTTGCGGGATACGACCTGTTGAACGAACCGAGGCGCAGGCCGCACGCATACGGCGGAAAGGTAAACTTCGATTACTACGACAGACTGTACCGCGCCGTGCGCGCAGTCGATGAAAACCACCTCATTTTTATCGAATGTTTTTCCTTTCCCTTCAACGGCGCCAGAATGACGAGATACAACTGGCAGAATGTGTGCGTTGAGTATCACATATACAACCTAACCTTCTTTTCGCACAAATTTTGCCTTAAATTTTACAACCTGATGCACAAATTTATGGGATACCGCACCCCCGTTTTTATAGGCGAATGGAATGCCTACGGACGCGAAAGGGACTGGGAAACTCACTTTAAATACTTTGACAGACGGGGATGGTCGTTCTGTTCGTGGACGTACAAGACAAACGCACACAATTATTACAGGGACAAAAAGTTCAGAAATCTGTACGTGCGCACGCACCGCGGAGCAGGCGAGCTGAACTGGGGACTGTTCGAACTGGATATCGAGCCTGTGGATATCTCCACCGCCCCCTATGAAGAGATTGCCGCGGCCTACCGCTCGACGCGCACGGAGAACGCAAAGAAGTCGGGCGCATACACGTACTGGCAAAAGTACCTCGGCGGCGAATATCCGGAGAACGCAAACAACACAAAATGATGTAAGCGCGCGGCGCGCAGATTTCTCTGCGCGCCGCGCGCTTCATTATGCCTCTA
>CALVLX010000030.1 GCA_944341195.1 uncultured Clostridia bacterium | reverse complement strand
TCGAATCCGCCGCACCCGCGCCCACAGCAATCGATATAAATATCGGTTTGCTGGCAAACATCGAAGAGCTGGTGGCATCGTATCCCGACAAGAATTCGCCCAGCGGCGAAGTGGAGTTGGCACAGGGCGTCACGGCGATAGGCGTAGCGTTCAACGCAAGCAAGAAGACGTATGACGGAGTTGAATACACACACCGTCTGCAGACGCTCGGCAAGGGCACTACGGAAAAGCAGAGCATAAAACTCGAACTTGCCGCGGGGGCAACTATCAAAGTAGTAGCGCTGTCGGCGGGCGATTCGGCAAGGACGCTCAATCTGTATAGCGCCGATTGCACAACGGTAGTATCCGCCGGTACGGAAGTAAAGGATAAGAACACCGTATACTGCTGGGAATACACCGCACCCGAAGCGGGCACGTATTACCTTGCCGGCACAAACGGATTCAATATTTACAGCATAAATATTGTTTATTAAGGCGAGGAGGATGAATAAATTATGAAAACCAAAAGTTTGAAAAAAGTATTTTCTGCGTTTGCCATACTCGCCGTAACTGCTACGGCGGCGCTCGGCAGCCTGTCGCTCGTCGGCGGTTCACAGTCATTCAAAGCCGTCGGCGCGGATACCACCATCAACAATAAACTTACGGAATCCGAAGTCAGCGTCTACTATGTCGCATCCGAAGGCACGGGCGACGGCTCTTCGCAGAGCGCTCCCATGTCCGTAGACGCATTGAGGTCTGTTCTCTACGAACTCAAACCCGGCGACATAGTGCGCATAATGCCGGGCGTGCACAAGGTCAATGCAACTCTGCGCGTCGGTCAGTCAACCGCGGCCGAAAGCGGCACTCCAATAAGTGGCACAGCCGAAAATTACATCATCTTCGAAGCCGCCGATCCCTCAAAGGAGACCGTGCTCGACTTCAGCGAGCAGACCTTCGATTCCACCAACCGCGGCGTTCAGATCTACGGCAACTACTATTACTGGCACAACATCGATATATGCGGTGCGGGCGATAACGGCCTGTATATAGGCGGCAGCTACAACGTTGTCGAAGACTGCGAATTCTATAACAACCGCGATACGGGGCTTCAGCTCGGCAGAAGCTATTCGTCCAATACAAACATGTCCGAATGGCCCAGCTACAACCTCGTAAAAAACTGCACCTCGCACAACAACTACGATAACGAAACCAAGGGCGAAAACGCCGATGGTTTCGCCGCAAAACTCACCGTCGGCTACGGCAACATCTTCGATGGCTGCATAGCTTACCGCAATTCGGATGACGGCTGGGATCTCTACGGCAAGCAGGATACGGGCACGATAGGTTCCGTAATAATGTATAACTGCGTCGCGTTTGAAAACGGCTATCTCGAAAAGACTCAGGAGGAATTCAACAAACTCTTCCCCAACGTCAATCAGAACGCCCTCGAAAGCAACCAAAACAGCTATGTTACGCAGAACGGCGACGGCAACGGCTTCAAGCTGGGCGGCTCCACGCTCCGCGGCGACGTGTTCATGAACAACTGTCTGTCCTTCAACAACCGTATGCACGGCGTAACGGATAACTCCAACCCCGGCGTCATCTCGCTCACAAACGTAACCAGCTTCAACAACTCGGCGCTCATCGATAACGAGCCCGCAAGCGCCACCTTCGGTCAGATAAAAGGGTGCGATGACGGGCACAACAACATCGATCTCGCCCGCTCGGAGGATAGCTACAACAACTTCTCCGGCGTGCTCTCCGTATTCGACGGCAGGTCGGGCAGCGACGCCTACAAGGGCGCGGCCGAATACAGCCTCATGGCTGCCGGCTCCAAGTGGAACAAGATAACCTCCCCCGTCGATGCCGATACCATCTCCGGCAAGGGCGGCGAGAGCGTAAATGCCGCCGCCGCGGCCGATATCTTCGCTTCGGTTGCTCCCTTAAATCTCGGCATGAGCGGCCGCGATCTCCACGAAGAACTCCGCAACGAGGATCGCTCCGTCAACCTCGGCGATATGTTCCGCATCAAGGATCATTCCCTTCTCCTGGGCGATGAACACAAGGTGGGCGCAAACCTCTCGCTCGCTTCCTACGCCGAATATCCCCATCCCGACTACACCTATCTCACGGGCGATGACCTCGTCGGCAACAATCCTGTGACGCAGGCCGCCTACGACATGGCCTACGTCCCCGTCATGAGCCACGCGGTATATCAGGACTTCGAACTCGTTCACGCAATGGGCAACGCCTTCCTCGACTGGACGTCCTCTGATCCCTCGGTCATCGAAATCCAGTCCGCTCCCTCGATGAGCGACGACCTTTCGGGCGTCATCAAGCAGGATGCCATAGTGCACCGCTCTCTCGAAGGCGATAAGCAGGTCACCGTTACGGCTAAGATATCCGGCACCGAAATTCAAAAGTCGTTCACCCTCACCGTAAAGCAGAACGAACTTCTCGTCGGCGACATAGAGGTGGAGGGGGTAAAGCAGAACACCCTCATAGTCGATCAGTTCTCCATGGCCCAAGAGCCCGAAGTCACCGTCTACAACGCGGCCGACTACAATGGCAAAACTCTGCCCGAAGGCTCTTACGACGTCAAAACAACCTACCTCTATTCCCCCGTCAAGGGCGGCAACATGGTGCAGGTAAACGGCTTCACGGCCTCCAACGCGGGCGTATATCAGATCACAAAGGATATCACCTGCGGCGGCACAAGCAATTCCTATACGTACACCGTGTATGTCGTTGCCGGCAATGCCCAGGTTGACTTCGTGCAGACTCCCTCCGTCAGCGTAAGCTACAACGGCTTCAACATCGTCGGCGAACTCAACAACGTCAACGGCACGCTCTATGCCATGGTGGCGGAAGAAGAGCCCACAGCGGCCCAGCTCAAAATCGGCTGCGCCTCGCCCGTGGAATTCACTTCGGATATGATCTCCGCACAGTTCGCGGCCGAAAACAACGGCGCTTACACCATCTACTACGCCGTGGCCAACCCCAACGGACAGATCACTTCCAAAATCTATTCCACCGATATCACCGTTCAAAAGATAAGCACTCCCGCGCAGTTCATGGAGCTCGCGCAGAGCGGCGGCCAACCCAACGTCATCTATCAGCTCACAAGCGATCTCGATTTCTCGGATGTCGCATGGGCTTCGGGCGATAAGCCCTTCACCGGCCTTTTCGACGGTCAGGGGCACACCGTAAAGAATATAACCATAAGCGGCGTCTCGTCCGATAACAGGGCCAGCATATTCAGCACTCTCGAAGGCGGCACTATCGCCAATATCAACTTCGAAGAGATCTCCATTGATGCCGAAGCCCAGAATGTCGGCATCATAGGCAGGGCGTACAGCGGCTACGTCGTCAACGTCAGGATGAAAAACGTCGGCGTACAGAGCACCAAACAGCGCGTCGGCGGTCTCATCGGCCGCGTATACGAGCCCGAAACACGTTCGCCCCTCGTCATAGACAGGATCTCTATCGTAAACGACGAAGATGTCCTCATCTCTTCGGGCGACAGGCGCGTCGGCGGCATCATCGGCTTCATCCAGTGCAACAATCCGCCCAAGAGCGATTATCTCAATATCTCCATAACCAACTGCTTCATCGATGCAAAGATAGGCAGCGTTGACGGCACCCAGCAGGTGGGCGGCATAATAGGCTGCTTTGATACGTCCAACGGCTCCGTTGCAAAGGATCTGCTCACGCAGAATCTCATAATAAACAAGTGCTACTTTGTCGGCAGCGTCTACGGCACCGACCGCGTATCGGGCATCATCGGCTACCAGCAGGGCAGCGACGACTATGTGGAGATAACCGACTGCGTAAGCTACGGCGACATCTACTATAAGGATGCAACCACGCCCCTCACCTCGTCCGAAAAGAACGCATCTCCCATTTTCGGCGGCTACATCCAGGGCGTCAACACCGTTATATTCAATTGCTACGCCAAGTTCGAAGATCACAACAGCGATTATCAGGTAACGGCCCTCAACGCAGAGCGCCTCGCCACAAGGGATTTCTGGACGGATCTCGTCGAATTCGACCTCAATATCTGGCAGTTCGATCCCGAATCCGAACATTACATGTCCTTGAGGTAACTTTGTCCTTTCGCGCCGCGTATGCGCCGGCAATCGGCAAAAGGGGCGCAAAGCGGTAAAGGCAATCGGTGATCGTAAATAGGTTGCAAAACAGCAAAAGCAAACAATTGTCCCCGGCGGGTTTTCCCGCCGGGGACAAAATTTTGTCCGGTTTTATCCCGCTCAAGCGCAGTCTTGTCATCTTAATATATTGTATGATTACTCTTTCCCTGTCATCTTGAGCGGAGCACACATAATATAATGAATTCCTTAGCACTCACGCAAAACCGTGGCTTTTGCGTGAAGAGGGCGAGCAATACACTTCTGCAAACAGCACTCACGCGCTGTTTGCGTATTGCGAGGTGAACGAGGGCATAGGCCCGCCCGATGTGGTGACCGAAAACGGCGTTGCCCTTGCGCCGTTTGAGAAGAACAATGGAGCGAAGTTGCAAGCCGCATGTATGCGGCTTGCTCAAAGCGCAATTTGTTGCGACGAGCCGGAAGATCTCAAAGCAGGGGGTAAGATCGCCGTTGTCGGCGCAAAACTTTGCCCTTCAATGCTGTTTTAAAAAAGCACCGCGCGGCCACGGCCGCGCGGTGCTTTTCTGTACTTGCAAAAACATATTCTTTATTGTATCGTTTCAACGTTTATTAAGTTGGAGTTGCCGCTCTTGCCATTGGGCGTGCCGCCCGTCAGCACTATCTTGTCGCCGTGCGTCACAAGTCCCGTGCCTATCGCCGCGCGCTTTGCGTAGTGGAAGAGTACGTCCACCGAATAGAACTCTTCGCTCATTATGGGTATTATTCCCCAGGACATTCCCAGCTTCCTGTATGCCCTTTCGTTTGTCGTCATGCCTATTATGTCTATCATGGGGCGGAAGCGCGAAACCATCCTCGCCGTGCCGCCCGTGCGCGTGCACACAACAATCACCTTTGCGCCTATATCGTGCGCAAGCATACAGGCGGAGTGCGAAAGCGCCTCTGCAAGGTTGTTTATCTTATACTGCGAATCGTCTATGTGCGCAATGTACTGCGTGTTCTCTTCGGCCTGCTGTGCAATCCTGGCCATGGCGGCAACGGCCTCCACGGGGAATTCGCCCGCCGCCGTCTCGCCGGAAAGCATTATCGCGGAAGAACCGTCGTAAACGGCGTTGGCCACGTCCGAAATCTCCGCTCTGGTGGGGCGGGGCTGGTGTATCATGGATTCCAGCATCTCCGTCGCCGTAATGGAGCGCTTGCCGTTTATGCGCGCCATCCTTATTATCTGTTTCTGAATGGCGGGCAGCTCTTCATAGGGCACTTCCACGCCGAGGTCGCCGCGCGCAACCATTATGCCCTGACATGCCATCATTATCGATTCAAGGTTGTTCACGCCCGCGCGGTTTTCTATCTTTGCAATTATATCTATCTCGTCGTTGGTGTCGCCGCACTCTCGCAGCCAGTTTCTCACGTCAATTACGTCCTGCGCGCGCGAAACAAACGAACATGCCACAAAGTCTATTCCCTGTTCCACGCCGAATTTGATGTCGTCCTTGTCCTGTTCGGAAAGGAATGTCATCTCCAGTTCCTTGTCGGGGAAGAACATGGATTTCTTGTTGGAGAGCGTGCCCCCCACAATCGTCTTGCACACCACGTCGGGCTTCTTTACCTTCAGCACCTCGAATATGATGAGTCCGTTGTTCAAAAGAATTTTGTCGCCGGGCTTCATCTGCTCGCAGATGCCCTTAAAGGATACCGTCACGCGCCCGCTGTCGCCTTCGATATCTTCGGTGGTAAAGGTAAAAGTATCGCCCTCGTGCAGCACAATCTTGCCGTCCTTAAAGGTGCCTATTCTGAATTCGGGCCCCTTTGTGTCCAGCATGATGGGCAGGGGAACCTTCAGCTTGTCGCGCACCTTCTTTACAACGTTCATCTTTTTAAGGTGCTCTTCGTGCGTGCCGTGCGAAAAGTTCAGCCTTGCAACGTTCATGCCGGCTTCCACCATCTTGGTGAGTACTTCCTCGCTTTCGCTCGCGGGGCCTAAAGTGCATATGATTTTGGTTTTCTTCATGTAATAAAACTCCTGATTGCAAATTAATCCATATACATTTTATACTAAATTTTTGCAAAATGCAAATATTCACAAAAAATAGTTGTCTTAAAATTGTAAAATGTGCTAAAATAATTTCGATCCGAGTCGGTTGTGCGGTTGCGGGCAAAGAAATTTGCGTGAGGAAAGTCCGAGCATCACAGGGCAACGATGCCTGCTAACGGCAGGTGGAGGCGACTTTAAGGAAAGTGAACAGAAATATACCGCAGAAATTTTTTTCTGTAAGGTTGGAATGGCGAGGTAAGAGCTCACCGTGGCGGCGGTAACGCCGCCAGCCAGTTAAACCCCATCGGATGCAAGATTGGGGCGGCGGCTGATTTAAATATCGGGGCGGCCCGTCCGCCGCCGTCCGTCAATATCGCTTGAACCTGCGGGCGACCGCAGGTCTAGATAGATAACCGCACCAGACAGAACTCGGCTTACAGACCGATCTCGGATTCCGCTTTGCGGCGGTGCGCGCGCGGCAGTTGCCGCGCGCGCACCGCCGCAAATTTTTTTCATTCCTCTAAAATGATATTAGAGTGATGTTCGGCAAAGCCCGTTAATGTCATCTTGAGCATAAACGCCCTTTCTTTGTTGTCTTGAACGTATAGCATGAGCGCCCTTTTTATGTCATCTTGAGCGGAGCACACGCAGAGTGCGCAGCCGAAAGATCTCAAAGTAACGGTAAACTCCATGCAATGTCATCTTGAGCAGCCGCGCTTTTGCGCGGCGTTGCCGAAAGATCTCAAAGCCGGGTATACGCGGCGGCCAAGTCATTTCGAGAGTGTTTAAAAGATCTCAAAACAGGATAAGTGCGGCAGTATTATTTAATCTCCATGTTTTTGCG
>CALVLX010000029.1 GCA_944341195.1 uncultured Clostridia bacterium | reverse complement strand
GCTTGCTTAAAGCGCAATTTGTTGCGACGAGTCGAAAGATCTCAAAGCCGGGGTATGTGAGGGAATATTATTTAAATTAATGTACTATTGTAATCCCGCTTTGAGATTTCTCCATGCGCCGCGGCGGGCAAAACCCGCCGCGGCCTAGTCGAAATGACAGGGGGGTGAGAGGAGTCGAAATGACGGGGGGAGGGACGCTCGGTCGAAATGGCGCAAAAAAGGTGAAAAAAATCTGGCGGATATGTCGAGGGCATATATGTGGGCTACCGCTACTACGAGACGCGCTATGAGGACGTCGTCCTCGGCGCGCAGAAGGCGGGCGACTACGATTATTCGGCCACCGTCGCCTATCCCTTCGGCTACGGCCTGTCTTACGCAACGTTCGAATACGGCGTGCCCTCCGTCACCGAAGACGAGGACAGCTACACCGTCACGCTCGACGTCACCAATACCAGCGATACCTACGACGGCAAGGAAGTCGTTCAGGTCTACGTTCAAAAGCCCTATGCGGGGCGCGCGGGCGTGGAGACGGCCTCCGTCGAACTCGCCGGCTATGCCAAGACCGACGTCATCCCCCGCGGCGAGAGCCGCCCCGTGACAATCGATATCTCCAAGGAGAGCCTCACCACCTACGACGTCACGGCAAACGGCGGCAAGGGCGGGTATATCCTCGAAGAGGGCACATATTATATAGCCGTCGGCAGGGATTCGCACGACGCCCTCAACAACATCTTTCGCGGCCAAGGCGGCAAACGCCGTCAGCGTCAACACTCAGGCCATGACGGCCGAAGGCAACGCGCAGATGGCGTATGACTGGAATTTGGCGGCGAGGGACGAAGTCTCCTTTGCGGCCTCAAAGGAGACGGGCAATCTCGTCACCAACAAGCTCGATTTCGCCGATATCAACCGCTACGCCAACCGCGGCGGCAACTCCGTAACCTATGTTTCGCGCAGCGACTGGGCGGGCACCTTCCCCTCGCAGTCCGTAAAGCTGTCGCTCACCGAGGGCATGATATCCGATCTCGCTCCCCACAAGCCCCTTCCCGCCGAAGGCAACGAAACCATGCCCACCTACGGCGCAAACAACGGCATGTCGCTTGCAATGCTCCGCTCAAGGGAGGGCAACGAAATCGATTATAACTCGGATGCGTGGGACGCCCTTCTCGACCAGATGACTTACGAACAGCAGTCCAAATTGCTGACAAACGCGGCCTTCACCACCGTAGAGCTCCCCAACCCCATCAATAAGCGCCCCACCACCGATAACGACGGCGCAACGGGCGTAAAGGGCTCTATAACGGACACATCCTTCCCCAGCGAGGGCATCTGGGCCTCCACGTTCAATACCGAACTCATCGAGCGCCTCGGCAAGATCTTTGCGGAGGACGCGCTCGCCAACCACACCCAGATACTCTACGCCACGGGCGTAAACATCCACCGCACGCCCTTCGGCGGAAGATCGCACGAATACTTCTCCGAAGATCCCTTCCTCACGGGCGCGTCCGTCTCGGCCGAAGTCAAGGGTATGCAGTCCAAGGGCGTAATCCCCACCATAAAGCACTTTGTCTTCAACGACCAGGAAGACCAGCGCTCGGGCATAGGCACATGGCTCAACGAGCAGACCGCGCGCGAAATTTACTTAAAGCCCTTCGAGATGGCTCTCCGTCCCTCGGGCGGCAACGCGCACGCCATCATGACGTCCTTCAACCGCGCCGGCTGCATCTGGACGAGCGCCTCGCCCGAACTCATGCAGGATATAATCAGGGACGAATGGAACTTCGACGGCTATTCGATAACAGATATGGCGAGTACGTTCGCCTCCTACATGACCTTTGACGACGGTATCATGAACGGCACCGATCTCTATCTCGGCGCGGGCGACGAATATTCGCTTTCGGACTACGCCTACAGCATTCCCTTCCGTCTCAGGGTGCGCGAGGCCTGCCACAGGGTGCTCTATGTAATAGCCAACTACAGCGCCTCGATGAACGGCCTCAAGACGACTACAAAGGTCATTCCCATAATGCCCTGGTGGCAGGTAACGCTCAACGCCCTCGTCGGCGTCACGGCGGGCCTCACCGCCGTCGGCGCGGTACTCTGGGTACTCACTTATGTGTTCCCCGAGTTCAGAACAAAGAAAAAGGAGAAAACCGATGAGCAAATCAATTAAAAAATTGTATGCCTGCATAGCCCTTCTTCTCTCCGTGATAATTTCCCTCGCCGTGCTGGCCTTCAATTCGTCGGCGGCGTTCGCGGCTATGGTCACTATGGAAGAAAACCCCGTTCAGCAGTTTACGGGCAGCGTGCGCGATAATTACAAGAACGAACTGTTCTATTCGGATACCTTCACAAACGAAGGCTACGAACTCAACTACCGCTACTATACCCCCGCGGACATGAGCCGGCCCGTGCCCCTCGTCATCGAACTGCACGGCAGAGGGGAGAGGGGGAGCGACAACGATTCCCAGCTCAACAACGCCTTCGTGCGTCCCTACTTCGAAAACGAAAACAGCAAGTTCTATGACGCCATGGTAATAGTCCCCCAGTGCCCCGTAAAGGATTTCAACAACGGCTGGCTGGAGCTCTTCGATAACGAAGAGGACGCAAACAACCTCAATTACAACAACTACTCCGTGGACAATATCGAGGAGACGGATGAGACAAAGGCCATTGTCGCCCTCATCGAAAGCACCTGCCAGAAGTACAACATCGACCGCAGCAGGATATACATAATCGGCCTTTCGCAGGGCGCCATGGCCACGTGGTACCTCATCGCGCGCCACAGCGACCTGTTCGCTGCGGCCGTGCCCATAGCGGGCGTGGGCGACGTCTCCAAGGCGGCTCTCTATGCCGACATGCCCGTCTTCGCCTTCCACGGCAACGCCGATACCACCGTTCCCTACGAGCGCGCAAAGCCACTCTACGACGCCATCGAAGCCCGGGGCAAGGGCAAGTTCAACCTCGTCACTTACGAGGGCGGCCCTCACGCCATATGGGAATCGGCCATAGTATTCCCCGGCAACGATACCCTTCCCTCGCTCGAAGACTGGCTGTTCTCCCAGTCCAAGGCGACAGATGAGGGCGGCAGCTGTGCAAGCGGCTGCGCGGGCACGCTCGAAAGCAGTATGCTCACTCTCTGCGCGGCTATCGCCGGCATTGGCGCGTTCATCGCCGTTAAGAAGTTCGCATTCAGGAGATAAGCAACCAAAGCGGCCTCAAAAGGCCTTAAAACCAACGATATCCCCTGCAATATGCAGGGGATATCTCTTTGCGGAAAAATTTTTCGTCCGTTTTGAGGGGTGCGCGGCGGGGCGTCGTCTATGCCCCGCCGTTCAGGTTGCGGCGGATAAATTTTATTATGTTGTCGTTGCAGCGCAAACTGCGCTCTCCGTCGGGATCTGTTATGTTGAATACATGCCCGGCCTCGGGCGAAGGCTCGTAGTACAGTTCGCAGTCCTTCCCCTCGCTCTTCAGGTATCCGTACAGCCTCTCCGTCTGACCGCGGTACATTGTGTCCCCTTCGCTCGTTATGAGCAGTACGGGGGGAAGGGGCGTAGAAGAGTTTATGTATGCGGGCGGATCGGCCGTCTCCGCGTAGAGAGGTGATTTTTTGTAACCTCCCCCGAATACCGTTCTCCGCAGTCCGGGCACCGATACGAGGCGGGAGATTACGGGATTGCCGGGCAGATTACCCGCATCGCTCATGTAGCACACGCTGTGGTTGAGTATCAGGCAGTCAAAGCGGATGCCGGCATGTTTCACGTCAAACAATTGCCGCAGTCTGTCGTCACGGTTTACGCGGTATGCAAGCAGAGCAAGCTGTCCGCCCGCGCTGTCGCCCGTAAGTGCCGCGCCGCCGGGACGTATCTTCAGCTCCGCCGCGTGTGACTCTATGTATTTGAAAAAGAGGAATATGTCCTCTATCTGTTCGCGTATAGTGCACGCATCTACCGTGCGGTAGGAGGGTGCGGCCACCTTAAAGCCGTTCATCGCCAGCTTGCTGCAAAAGTACCCGTTTGTGTCCCTGTCGCCGCTTATCCAGCCGCCGCCGTGGATATCTATGATGAGGGGCAGCGAGTCGTTATCCGCGGCATATGCCGGGGTGTAAAGGTTAAACGTGTGCATTTCGTCGCCGTCGTTCGCATAGGGTATGGCGGAAATGTCTATCTCCGGCGGCATGGTCTGGCCGGCTATTCTCGCGCGGTTGCCTTCGTCCACCTTCTTTCCCAGCGATTTGTAAACTTGTTTAAAAATAAAGTAAAACATGGCCTTTACTCCCATAAAAATTATATCTCTTTCCTTCTTCCGCGTCAAGCGGTAAAAAGAGTTGCGGCTGCAACGGCTCAACCTTTGCAAAGTTGCGGCAAGGCCATAAAGAATATGATTTCGGCAGCGGCCGCGGGAATTTTTTCTCCCTTCGCATAAAAGCGCCTTCGGTTAAAAGGGGCGTAGGGTAACCGGTCTTTGAGATTTCTCCATGCGTTCGGCCTGCGGCCTCACTTAGTCGAAATGACAGAAAGGGAGCATGGTCGAAACGACAGAGAGAGGGTGACTAGTAGAAAGAGCAGAAGGGGAGTGGTCTTCTTGGTCAAAATGCCATTCGTTGTTCGGTCGGAATAACGCAGGGGGAACGCTGTAGGAATGGTGCAAAGGGGGCGGGGCAGACCTATTCGGTCTGCCCCGCCCCGTGTTCTTTTTAAACATGCGGCATACCGGCCTGAGGACTGGGGCAAAAATCAAGCCGCCGCTTATCTTCAGCCGTCTTCCGGCCGCATACGCTCAAGAGCGGCCCCGCATTACGGGCGCGCTCCCGTGCCGCCGCCGGGTTGATTATCTGACCGTGCCGTCGTCGTTGAGGTCGGAAAAGAGGGGAGGCGTCAGGCCGTCTTTCCCGCGCCTGCGGTAGCGCACGCACTCCGTCAAGAGGTACTCTATCTGTCCGTTGAGCGAGCGGAAGTCGTCCTCCGCCCAGCGCTCCAGCTCGGCATACAGCTCGGCCGAAATGCGCAGCGGAACCTGTTTTCTGCCGTTTTTTGCATTGTCTTTGTTGTGTATGCCGTCCATAGTCGCTGCTTACCCGAATGTGTGTTCTGCTCAATCGCCGTAGGCGTTCGGCAAAGGGGTGACGACGGGTTTGCCTTCCCTGTCCAACAGCGGCGTTATGCTGCCGCATCCGCCGCCGTCGTTGCGGAAGAGGTAGTTTACGCCCGTCTTTC
>CALVLX010000028.1 GCA_944341195.1 uncultured Clostridia bacterium | reverse complement strand
ACGACGGCAACGTCGTGGTGGAGGGCGTCCTGGGCAATACCGCAAGCATCACATTCCCGGATGAACAGCGCAATCAGTCGGTGGTATACGGCGCTCCGGAGGACGCCGTGCCCGGAGAAGGCCTGCTGCCCCAGTACTGGATATACTCGGACGGCGAAAACATAGAAAACCTCACTTTAGAATACGACATCACCTTTGAAAATATAATCGCGCCGTCTCGCTTCGAGATAACCATAACGGCGGAAGACAACTCGGAAGGCGAGGCATATGTGCCGTCCTTCAGCGAAGATTTCGAATACGGCGAGGCAAGTTACGAAAGCGCCGTTGAGGCGGGATTTATACGCGGCGTCGAAGATGCGGAGATATCGTTTCAAACGGACGATACGGGCAACGTGGTCTACCAGGAGGGAGGCATAGTCACTCTTTCGGGGCTGGTATCCGCGAGCACGGCGCATATAGAGATATCCTTTTTGTGGGGCGAAAAGTTCAACGGCGAAAACCCGTATAAAATATTCAAGGACTACACCGAAGAGAGCGACCGCCTGTATGCCGCGGAGACGCTGTCGTACATAGAGGCCTGTCTGAAGGACGTGACATACGTCATATCGTTCACGCGCGTGGCGGTGGAAGACTGATGGGAGTTTTTATAATAATCATAGCCGTTATTTCGGGCATATTCATGCTTGTATTCGCAACGCTCTATTGCCGCGCTCATACCAGAGAGATAGTTGCGGCGATAGCTTCCGGCGAAAGAGACGACATCATAATTGCGCGCGAACGCAGGGCAAGACGTTCGCGCGCATTTCGCACGGTGCGCAGGATTATCTTCTGTTCATTCCTCGCGGTTGCGCTGGGAGTTGCGGCGCACGCCGCAGTGTTCAGGTTCTCCGGCGGCAGGGTATACGCCGGATATGCCGGGCTTGTGGTCGGTTCTGGCTCCATGAGCCGCATGGCCGAAGGCTACACCCTGCCTCAAGACGTCGCGGAGGGGTTTGATACGTTCGACATTATCTTCATAGAACATGTAGACGAGGACGAACTGAGGCTCTACGATATCGCCGCTTTTTACTCTTCAAAGGGTGTGCTCACCATTCACAGGATAGTGGACAGCTTCTATGCGGGAGGCACCCAGTTCTACGTCACGCGCGGCGACGCGAACGCCGGTGAAGATGCCGAGGCCGTGAGTTATTCTTCAATGATCGGCATATATACGGGGGTTAAACTGCCTTTTGCCGGCGCGATCGTGCTCTTTTTGCAGTCGTGGTACGGCATTGTTTCCGTCGCCGCGGTGGTGTATATGGCCGTAGTGTACGACAGGTGTTTGGCAAAGATATCGCACGCAATGCACGTGCGTGCGCTTGAAATTGATGAGTAAAATAATTTTTGCACAAATTTTTCAAAAAATTAGTTAATGTTTTGACAAAACAATTAGATTATGCTATATTAGTTTAGCATTGATAAAATTTACGGGCCTGCGGATGTACCCAAGTGGCTCAAGGGGCTCCCCTGCTAAGGGAGTAGTGCGGGAAACTGCAGCGCGAGTTCAAATCTCGCCATCCGCGCCAAGCGAAAAGTCTTAAAATCAGTCGGTTTTAAGGCTTTTTTCTTTGTTTTTGAGCCATTTTTGCGCGTTTATTGAGTTCAAAAAATATTGTGTACCCTTTAATTTACCCTTTACAGCAAAAAAGAGCCCTTTTGAGGCTCTTTTTTAATGCTCTGAAATCGATTTAATGTAGTTTTCCATTCTGTCGGCGCTGTCTTGTCGCATCTTCTCGGTGACGTGCCCATAGACGTCCATGGTGAAGGCTGCCGCGTGGTGCCCAAGGTTTTCCTGCACAGTCTTTATGTCGTCGCCAGCCTGAAGTGAAGAAACGGCGTAAGTGTGCCGCAGGTCGTGGAAGCGGGCATCTTCTATATTTGCCGCCTCCGTCATTTTATGGAAGTATTTAAGGACGGTGTTGTGTGTCAGGTGCCCGCCAAATTCATTGGTGAATACAAGGTTTGGAATATCCTCGTTCCAAAGGTTTGCAGCCAAGGCGCGCTCTTCGAACTGTTTTTGTCGTTGTTTTCTCAAAGCGTGCATTACGGTTGCCGCTGCCGTTATTTTGCGCGTTTTGTTGTTCTTCAGCGAGGATAAAACATACTTGCCGCCGCGCTCGGGCTGACGTTGGAGCTGATGGCAAACATAGATTGTATTTGTCTTGAAGTCGATATTATCCCATGTCAAGCCCAATATTTCGCTTTGGCGTAGCCCCGTAAACAAATCGACCAAGAACAGGTATTCGAACTTGTTGCCCTTTATAACGTCTAAAAATCGCTTTATTTCGTCCTCTTCCAATGGCTTTATTTCCTTTTGCTGCATCTTCGGCAGGGAACAGTTATCCGCGGGATTAAACCTGATATAGCCGAGAATGACGGCTTGCTGCAGTCCTTTATGAAGTACGCCATGCACGCACTTAACCGTCTTGGGCGCAAGGATGCGGCTGTCGTTGTCGCCTGTACTCAACGAGTTTATAAACTTTTGTATTGCCGGCGCACTGACTGAAGTCAACTTTATTGCGCCCAGCGCGGGCTTTATATAAAGGTTTACCTTTTCACGATATGCCTTCATGGTATAGGGCTTAACATTGTTGTTGTATTCTTTCAGCCATATATCAAACCACTTTGCAACCGTCAGCTTTGAAGGTTCTGTAAATATGCCATTGTTTATGTCTGCGCATACTTGCTGCAACTTTTGGCGCACTTCCTTTTGTGTCGCGCCGTATATCGACTTTTGTATCTGTTTGCCCGTTCCCGCGTCCCTTCCGATGGTGTAACGGGCTTCCCAGCGCCCATCTTTGCGCTGCCTTATGGTGCCGCTTCCCTGCGCGCTGCGCGTATTCGATTTTTTAGCCATCTTCTTCCTCCTCGCTATCATAATCAAAAACAGTTCCTTGGCGTCGCTTTGTTGCTTCGGTAATATATTCTTCCATAATTTTGCGCTCATCTGTGCCTTTGCTGCCCTCGGTGACATACGATTTTACTATCTCGTCTATAAAGTCAAGCATATATTTCATTAGGAAAAATGATGCCTCTTCGTTTTGTTCGCTGCCTTGGGGCTTGACTTTTTTGTGTATGGCAGTATAGAGACTTTTATATTTATATTCAGCGTATTTATTTGCAAATAGCGATAATTTTTCCCATGCCGCAGTTTTATTTGCGTTTGCAAATTCGAGAATGTCATTGAAAAGTAGCGGTATGTAATATTCTGAAGGTATTTTTGCGGTATAGGGGATTTCAAACGGCGTCTCTTCGGTAAAAAAAATGCCATGGCACTGTACGCCATACGACGTGATGCACCGTATGCCGTCATTGCCTACGGGACTGCCAATTTTATTTGTGTCAATGTATCTAAACTGAAAAGATTTTGTCGAGGTGCCATAACGCGCCGCTTGTTCTTTTAAATCATGTAGGTTAGATAGGTTTTTAACCGCCTCCTCTGACAGTCCTGTTTGCTGTGAAATGTCCGTGGCGGCACGCGTTTTGCAGTCATATTCACAGAGCAGATAGCCGAGTTCGCAGTCAAATACTTCACACATTGCCGTGAGCATCCCTACGGTAATCTCACCACCCGTGCCGTTTTCCCACTTACTTAAAGTTGCTCTTTTTACAATGCCTGCTTTGTCGCAAAATTCGTCTTGTGATAAACCCAAAAGGTTGCGCTCTTTTTTTATGCGCTGACCTATCTTTTTCCAATCATATTGCATATCAATCCTCCATTTTAGTATTTCAGCTTGGCGCCTTCGCGAAGCAGGAAGTCGTCCGAAAGGTCGGTGTAAGCCTCTTTCAGCTTGCCGATAGAGTTACCCATAAACACGCCGATAGCCGTTTCATT
>CALVLX010000027.1 GCA_944341195.1 uncultured Clostridia bacterium | reverse complement strand
GCTTTAAGCGTTTCATATCTTTTTTGCGGAAAATATATCTGACCGCCAAAGTCCCAGGGCACAGAAAAGAAATCAAGATAAATTACCTTTTCTAAATTCGGGCAACTGCCCGTTGTTACAGCGGGATGATAATTTTTTAATCTCGTAAAATATATTTTCTCCAGCTTGTCGCTTGTCATATAAACGGGGTAATAATAGAGATTTGACAAAGGAAAGCCATGATACGGGTTATACGATCCCCACGACCATACCTCTCGCCCTTCAACATACGCCGGGACGACGAGAAATCTTTGCCTGATACCTTGTCCCGATACTGAAGTGACTGAGCAATAATTAGAACTATCATAAAAACGAAAGACAAAATCACCGATTTCCTTGTCCTCGTATCCGGGATCTCTCGTAATATCACTACTCCAACAGGCCGCAAGTGAGAAACATGCGATTAAACTTATTATAATTGTCAAAAAAATATTGATTGATCTTTTTATGTTTTTCATATTAACCCCCCCTGTTTAATTTTTTCGCTATGGCAATAAATTTAAAATTTTCTCTCTTATCAGACATCTTCATCTGATAACCCCATTAACTAAATCATTTATATTGAATAACCCGTAAAAAACAGTTGAGCCGTTTTCGCCGCCCGCGCTGTATTTATCGGTTTGCATTAAATTCATTAAAGCGTCGTAATATTCACCGAACTCGGCTTCGAGGTTTACCTCCGAACGGTAGCCGTCGGAATACTCCACATACATATCGACTGCAATATATGGCTGACCGCCTAACGAAACGCAGGGCAGCGTAACCCACGCATTGTTGTATGCAGATGTTGAGTAATATACAATTTTGTTATCGGAGGAATTGAGATATATAAAGGCATCGTCAAACGCGACGGATGAATTGCCGTTTAAGCCGTTTTTAAATTTTGGATAATATAGCTGAAAATGCTCAAACTCAGGCGCCTTTTTATCGGCATAAACAATATCTTCAACCGAAGCGGCCGCATTTATCTGAAACGCCACAATAAATTTTTTACCCCCGTAGCTTTCGCCTATAGCGTCGGCGCTTTCGCAGCTTACCCAGGTATAATCATGCGCGCAGCAATACAGGCTTTCTTCGTCACTATGCCCGCCGTTATAGTAACCGCCGACAAAATAGCTTTCGGAAGAATTGAAATCGGCGTACAGGGCCTGCTTGCCGCCTTTTATTTGGTCGATCTTTGCAGAAAAAGACGTCGGCGGCATGTCGTGGTCGGCATTAAGGTCTTTAAGGTAATCAACCAGCGCGACGAGCAAATCGCTGTCCTCATATTTGAGCAACGTTGTTTTGCCGCCGACACCGCTTTCGCCGCCCGTTGCGCAACCCGTAAATATTCCCGTCAGCGCGCCGCACAAAAGTACCGCAGAGGCAATGACACATTTAATGCTTTTTAATTTCATGAATTTCCCCTCTAAATTTGTATTTTATGTTTTTCATTGTTCAACGCTTCCGAATGTATTTTTGTGATTTAATTTTACTACCGCGTTTTGTAAATGTCAATATTTTCATAGTTTAATAAAACTATATGTGAGTGACTAACACACAAAAATTGTGAAAAATTGAAAATATTTTTAAAATGGGTATTGATTTATTGCCCTTTTTGCTTTATAATGGATACATGATGAGCTGTATGCAGACATACAGGAAAGTTTAAGGAGGAAAATTTTTATATGGCAATTTCCGCACAGGATATACGCAACGTAGCTATAATAGGGCACAGCGGCGAGGGCAAGACGACGCTGTGCGAAGCCATGCTGTTCAACGGGCACTCGCTTTCCCGCATGGGAAAGATTGAAAACGGCACGACCGTTTCGGACTACGACGAACAGGAAATTGCGAGGAAAATGTCGATATCCCTGACAGTATGCCACACCTATTGGCGCGAAACAAAGATTAACCTTTTGGACGTGCCGGGATTTTTGGACTTTGAAGGCGAACTCAACGAGGCCATGCGCGCCTGCGGCGCGGCGCTCATTGTAATGGGCCCGAGCGGCAGCGTTACGGTGGGAACCGAAAAGGCTATTTCGCTGTGCATGAAGACCGAAAAGCCCATGGTTATATTTATAAACGGCATGGATAAGGACAATGCCGACTACCACGGCACCGTTGAGGCGTTGAGGCAGGCATATCCCGCAAAGATAGCGCCCATTCAGCTGCCCATCATGCAGAACGGCAAGATGGTGGGAATAATAAACACGCTGACAGAGAGGGCTTTTAAATTCTCCCAGACGGGCACGGAGGAAATACCCATCCCCGAAAACATGATGGAAGAATTTGAAAACATGAAGCTGGCGCTCACGGAGACGGCGGCGGAAAACGACGACGTTTTGCTTGAAAAATACTTTGAGACGGGCGAACTGACGCGCGACGAGTGCATACACGGCATAAGAAAGGGCATAGCCACCATGAACGTTATACCCGTTATGGCGGGCAGCGCGCTGAACAACCGCGGCGTTATAAACCTGATGAGCGAAATTGTTAAATACGTTCCCCAGGCGGCCGAGCGCAGAGACCTGCTTGCCACCGACATAGCCACGGGCAAGGTTATAAACGTTGAGTGCACCGAGGACGGCCCCGTGGCCGCGCAGGTGTTCAAGACGACCGTCGATCCCTTTGTGGGCAAATTAAATTACCTTAGGGTAAACCGCGGCGTGCTGAAGGCGGGCACCACCCTTTACAACCCCAACACGGGCACTACGGAGAGGATAGCTTCGCTTTACGTTACCAACGGAAAGAAGCAGGAAGCCGTTGCCGAGCTGACCGCCGGCGACATAGGCGCCGTTGCAAAGCTGACAAACACGGGCACGGGCGACACGCTGTGCGACGAGAACGCGCAGGTGAAATTTGACGCCATACCCTTCCCCCACCCCACGCTGTATATGGCCGTTTACGCCAAGACGCAGGGCACGGAGGACAAAGTATTTTCCGGACTGACGAGACTGGCCGAAGAGGACAAGAGCTTTACCGTTACCAAGGCGACGGAGACGGGCGAATCGCTCATAGGCGGACAGGGCGAAGTGCACCTGGACGTAATAAACAAAAAGCTGAAATCAAAATTCGGCGCGGAAGCAGAACTTAGGACGCCCAAGGTGGCCTACCGCGAGACCATACTCGCCACCTCCACCGCGGAGGGCAAATACAAGAAGCAGACGGGCGGACACGGACAGTACGGCCACTGCAAGATGAGGTTTGAGCCGAGCGACCAGCCCTTTGAATTCGCCGAAGAGGTTGTGGGCGGCGCAGTGCCCAAGCAGTACATCCCCGCAGTTGAAAAGGGAATTACGGAATGCCTTTCCAACGGCGTGCTTGCGGGATATCCCGTTATGAATATAAAGGCCGTGCTCTATGACGGCAGCTATCACGACGTGGACAGCTCCGAAGCGGCGTTTAAGGCGGCGGCCGAACTGGCCTTTAAAGAGGGTATGAAGAACGCCCGCCCGACCATTCTGGAGCCCATATGCAAGATGAGGATAGCCGTGCCCGAAAAATACCTGGGCGACGTGCTGGGCGACCTGACGAAGCGCCGCGGCAGGATAATCGTAATGGATACAAAGGACGACATGCAGATAATCACCGCAGACGCACCCCAGGCGGAGATCCTGACATACGCAACCTCGCTGCGCTCCATGACGCAGGGCAGGGGCAAATTTACCTCCACTTTCGACCGCTACGAACAGGCGCCCGAAAACATAATACAGCAGCTCACGGCTAAATAAGCCGGCTGCCGCGCAAAACAACGATAACAAAGCAAAACGCCGCGGCGGACTTTTTAAAGTCCGCCGCGGCTTGAGTTATAGCCAAATGAAGAGCAGACGCCGTTGAACGGCGCATATTGCAGGGGCAATCAGTTGCCGAGGTCGGCAAGATCGGCCTTGAGCCGCTCGCCCGAAAGAATTGTTCCGCCGCCGATGACCGAGCAGAGCGAGGGCTCTTCGCTCTCGTTGACGGAGATATCCAGCTTGCGGGAGAGGTATCCGG
>CALVLX010000026.1 GCA_944341195.1 uncultured Clostridia bacterium | reverse complement strand
GGGCATTCTGTCAATCCCCATTTTGCCGCCCGGCATTTTAAGAGCGTTTGATTTAAATACATGGTCGTTTCTCCATGCGTTCGCCGCTCGAAATGACATGGGGATGACCGCACTTTGAGATTTCTCCACGCGTTCGCTGCCGCTCACTTGGTCGAAATGACATGAGGGTGATGTTCGGAAAATCCCCAGCAATGTCATCTTAAGTGGAACACTCATAATACAATGAATTCCATAGCACTCACGCAAAACCGTGGCTTTTGCGTGAAGAGGGCGAGCAATACACTTCTGCAAACAGCACTCACGCGCTGTTTGCATATTGCGAGGCGAACGAGGGCATAGGCACGCCCGACGTGGTGACCGAAAACGGCGTTGCCCTTGCGCCGTTTGAGAAAAACAATGGAGCGAAGTTGCAAGCCGCATGTATGCGGCTTGCTCAAAGCGCAATTTGTTGCGACGAGCCGAAAGATCTCAAAGTTTGAGTAAGAGCGGAAGTATTATTTGATTATTGCCCTATTATAACCGGGCTTTGAGATTTCTCCGCTCGCTGCGCTCGGTCGAAATGACAGGAAGAGGTAATCGGTCGAAATGGCAGAACGGGTGTTTCCGCGCGCCGGCGCATAATTTGGGCGGGTGGGCGGGCACTTTATGTCATCTTGAGCGCAGCCGAAAGATCTCAGGGTATGGGTAAGGGCGGGATTACCCCCTTACTATGCCCTTATCTACGAGCAACTGCCATATCTTTTGACTGGTCTGCGCCTTTGTGCCCGAGCAGTCCACGGCGCATATGCGGGGGTATTTATCTATGAGGGACAGATAGCCCTGGTAAACTTTTTCGTGAAAGCTCTCGCCCATCTGCTCTATTCTGTCGTCCTTGTCGGCGCCGTGCTTGCGGGCAAAGGCGCTGCGGGGAGGAATATTGAGAAAGATAGTGAGGTCGGGCGGGCACTCCCTCAGGGCAAACGAATTGATCTCCGCCACATATTCCTCGCCCAATCCCCTTGCGACACCCTGATAGGCGAGGGAAGAATCGACGTATCTGTCGCATATCACGAGCGTGCCCTCCTTGAGGGCGGGGATGACAACTTCCTTTAAATGCTGAACGCGCGCGGCGGCATAGAGCAGAGCTTCGCACTCGTCGCACATGGCGGTGTTTTTGCCGTCCAGAATAATCTCGCGTATGCGTTCGGCTATTTCGCTGCCGCCCGGTTCGCGCGTCATGATATATTTTATCCCCGCGCCGTCCAGCCGTTCGGCCAGCAATCTGAGCTGCGTGCTCTTGCCCGAACCTTCGCAGCCCTCCATGGTTACAAAAATACCCTTCATCTCTTCACCACTTTTATCTTTCCGTCCATCAGACCGAACGTGTTTTTGCCGCTCTTGAGTATCTGCACAGCCCGCTCGCTAATTATTTCGCCGGCGATGACTATGGGCATACAGGGCGGAGTGATGCCGCAGCTTTCGGCACACATCTTGCCTGCGCTGAGTTCGAGGGGCATCCATTCGCAGGGGCTCTTCAGGGCGTACAAAAAGCTGTACGTGCGCGCCGCGGGGGGCAGCTGCGTCCTGAATTTTTTATATGTGCCCTGCAACTTATCCGAAGAGACTATGCCTATGAGCGCAAGCGCGAGCTTATCGAGGCTGCGCGGCGTGGTGGCGGGCGAGAGGTAGAACAACAGGTATCTGCCGTCGTTCATCTCAACATATATGCCGCTCTTTTCAAGTTTTTCCTGCGCGAGCGCGGGCGATATGCCCAGCGGTTCACAGTCGAGAGCAAGTTTTGTCCAGTCGTCCGAGGGATAGAACGTGAGGCCGGAGAGCCTCTCCTTGAAGACCTTCACCGCCTCGACCGCCTTTGTGTACTTTTCGGGGCGGTTGGCAAAATATTTGACGCCGTACTCCACGGAGGCCATCACCGGATAGGAGGGCGACGTGGTGCGGAATATGGAGAGGGCCTCCTCCGCAAGGGCTATGAGATCGGCATTGTTTACGCAGACATACGCGCCCTGCGTGAGCGTAGGCAGCGTCTTGTGTGCGCCGTCCACCCACATATCGGCATAGGCGCCGCAGTAACCCGTGCGCCCTGCGCCCAGCGCCAGATGCGCGCCGTGCGCGCCGTCGCAGAAGAGATACCTGCCGTTATAGCGCAGTATGGCGGCGTACTCTTCGAGCGGGGCGATGTTGCCGTAGTAATCGGGCGAGGAGACTATCATGCCGGCAATATTTTCGTCGCCGGAGACGAGCGTCTTTATCGCCTCGGGTTCGGGGGGAAGCATCACGCCGTCGCGGTAGCCGCCCTGAACTATCACAGGTTCCACCCCCATTATTCTGCAGGCGTTGAACACGCTCTTGTGGCTGTTGCGCGGCACTATGAGCTTGTTGCCGAAGCGCGAAGCGACGTAGACGCAGGCCATCACCCCGGAGGACGAGCCGTCGGTTGTGATAAAGGCCCGCCTTGCGCCGACTATCTTTGCGATGTCTTCCTGGGCGGCGGCAATGACGCCCGAGGGATGCTGAAGGTCATCCGAAAAATTCAGTTCGGTTATATCCCTCTTTGCCACGGGAAAGCGCGAGGCAAACGCGCCCGCACCCTTGTGCCCGGGCATGTGCATACGCACCTTATCCCTTTTGCAGTACTTATTGAGTTGATTTAAGATATGATATTTATATTGCATTGACGGTTAATAGTCAAGGTTATCTAAAAAATAACCGCATCCGCGGCTAATGCCGCTATAAAATTAGTTTACCACATTTATCGCCTTTTTGCAACTAAATGCAAACATCATTGAAGTAATTGCCCGCCGCGCCTGCGGCGCGGCGTCTCCTCCCCGTCCTCCGATCGGGCGCGTCCTCTTTGCCTTTTCGGCCGTGCACACCACTCTCCGTCATATCACTGAAGCCCACCACTTGTCTTTCAACCGTGCGCACCTATTCTTGTCATTTAAATTATGCCCCCTCCTTGCCCTTTCGGCCTAACGTCCCTTTCCCGTCGTTTCGACTTGACGTCACCCCCCTATCGTTTCGACCATATCCTTTTCTTGTCATTTCGACTAAGTGAGGCCGCAGGCCGAACGCATGGAGAAATCTCATAGC
>CALVLX010000025.1 GCA_944341195.1 uncultured Clostridia bacterium | reverse complement strand
AGTTTGTTGAAGTCCTTCTCCCTCTTTTCGGAGACATACTTTAGGTTTTTGAGAAGCATAGAATTATTTTAACGCAAGTGGTGCCTTGGCCGAAGGCATCCACTTGCCGTTATCTGAGAGGCTCTGCCTCTCTTGCCGCGATATGTTTTAGCCCTCGATTATATAAATCGCGGCAATTCACACCGCTGAGGTTGCTTGCGCAACAAATTGTGGCCTTTCACCCGAAAGCGCGGTTTCGGGTGAAAACGTAAATTATTTCTACCTTAGCCTCGCGCAAAACTGTAGTATTTGCGCGAAAGAGGAGGGATAACCGAGCAATGTTGCAAGTTGAATTTATTCGACTTGCTTTAAGCGAGGTTTATCCCGACGTGCTTATCGGCGGAAATGAATCCGCCTTGCGCACATTATTATTTTGGAAATTAACGCTCGTTGCGCATTAGGGGCCATGCGCCAACGAGCCGTTAGTTGAGAGGCTCCGCCTCTCTTGCCGCGACCTTATATAGCCCTACAATTATATAGTCGCGGCAATTCACACCGCTGAGGCGCAGGTATGCGCAAATTGGGGCCGCCGACGGGGAAATGAATTCCCCTTGCGCACATTATTAGTTTAAAAATTAACGCAAATTGTGCGCATAAGGAGCCATGCGCCACCCCCACGGGAGAGCGTGTCATTCCCCCTTCGGGTAGAACATGTCATTTCGACCGAGCGCAGCGAGCGGAGAAATCTCCGCGGCACCGCTTCAGATACACTTTGCACCTTATTCTCGCGCAAAACTGTAGTATTTGCGCGATAGAGGAGGGATAGTGACGGAAAAACGGGCGGCAAGCCCCACGTTGGCTCCCCGTCGCCATGGGGAGCTGTCGGCAATTTATTGCCGACTGAGGGGGCGTTCCTTCGTTTTTTCGACCTCTCCGCCCTCACACTGTTCGGGCACCTCCCCATAGCGACGGGGAGGCTATAATAAGGATAAATCGTATCTGAAACGTAGCCCGGGAGATTTCTCCGTGCGGCGGCCGCGCAACGTGACCGCCTTAGTCGAAATGACACTCTTATTATTTAGGAGATTTCTCCGCTGTGAACGCCTGCGGCGTTCTACGGAATACGGCATTTAATCAAAAAAGGCGAGTTGCCTCGCCTTTTTCTCATTCATCTATACTCCTTTTACAAACAGTCGCGCGGAGAACAAGGAGCGCGAGGAAAACCCGAGGGAGTTTACTTTTGCGTAAATTACAGAGAGTTGCCGCAGCGCGACACAGTTATACGCGATGAATGTTTGTAAAAATTTACTCTAACGATACCATGTAGTAGTACACGGGCTGGCCGCCGTAACATATTCCTGCGGACGCAGTCCGTGTGTCTCGCAGGCGGTGGTTCCGTCACGGCCGCTACGCAGATTTACTCCAATGAGACCATGTAATAATACACGGGCTGGCCGCCGTAATGATAATCGACGTCGCAGTCGGGGAATTCTTCTGCCACCTTTGCGGCGAGGGCTTCGCAGTCGGATTCTTCAACCCCTTCGCCGTAGTAGAGCGTTATCATTTCGTGCTCGTCGCGCTTCATCTTTTTGATGAGCTGCAGGGTGGTTTCGCCGACGTCGTCGCCCTTGGCGAGTATCTTTTTGGCATCAAGGCCGATGATGTCGCCCTCCTTGAGTTTGAAGCCGTTCATCGTGGTGTTGCGCACGGCGTAAGTTACCTGGCCGGAGGCGACGCCGTCGATGGCGTGGATCATGTTGATTTTGTTCTCTTCGACGGTGACGTCGGGATTGAACACCAGCGCCGCGGCAAAGCCCTGCGGCACGTTTTTGGTGGGAATAACATGTATTGTGCGGTTGTTTACAAGCCCCTTGGCCTGTTCGGCCGCGAGGATTATGTTTGAATTGTTGGGGAAGACGAACACGTTGGAGGCGTTTATCTTCTGGACGGCGTCGGCTATATCCGAAGCCGAAGGGTTCATGGTCTGGCCGCCCTCTATCACTCTGTCCACGGTGAGATCTTTGAAAATTTCGGCAAGCCCCTCGCCGGCGCAGATGGCGAGCATACCCATCTCCTTCTTTTCGGCTTCGAGTTTGGCCTTGAGCTCGCGGTTCTCTTCGAGCATGTTTTCAATCTTTATCCTGTCCAGCTCGCCCAGTTCAATGGCGTAAGTGAGCGCCCTGCCGGGGGTGTTGGTGTGCACGTGCACCTTTACGAGTTCGAGGTCGCCTATGCAGATGACCGAATCGCCTATGGACATGAGCTTTTCCTTGAGCCTGTCTATATCGGCGAGAGTAGTCATCTGTTTGAGGTGTATTATAAAGAATTCGGTGCAGTAAGCAAACTGGATCTCGCCGAGGTCGAGATTGATTATATCCGAGTTGTCGCCGAATTCGGGTTCCTTTTTGGAAGTATCGGCGGCTTCGGTGGGGATATCCCCGCCCACCTCTTCGCCCGTGAGGGCGGCGAGGAAGCCGCGCATTATCGTCATGAGGCCGACGCCGCCCGAGTCAACCACGCCCGCCTTTTTGAGCACGGGCAGAAGTTCGGGAGTCTGGGCCAGAGCCTCGTCGCCGACGGCGATGACGGCCTTGAAAAATTCTATGAAATCCTTGTTCTTCGCCGCGAGTTTGCCCGCCGATTCGCTCATCATTCTTACGACGGTTAAAATGGTGCCCTCCTTGGGAATGGACACGGCGGAGTAGGCAACCTTGGTGCCCGCTTCCAAAGCCTTGGCGAAAGTTTTTGTATCGAAAGTCTGGGTGCAGTCGCGGAGCACCGAGCAGATGCCGCGGAGTATCTGTGAAGAGATTACGCCCGAATTGCCCCTGGCGCCGCGCAGAGCGCCCTTGGAGACTGCGTCGCAGATCTCTAAAAAGCGGTTGGAAGAGCAGCCGTTCATCTCCTTGACGGCCGACTGAAGGGTGAGCGACATGTTTGTGCCCGTGTCGCCGTCGGGTACGGGGAATACGTTGAGCGCGTCAACCTTGGCCCTGTTTATTTCAAGCATTCTGGCACCGGAAGACACCATCTTCCTGAAATCGGTGCTGTTCAATGTTTTAAGCATCTTGTCTCCTTAAATCACAAAAAAGCGGCGCTTAAAAATCACTTCCTCTTAAGCCGCAAAAAAGGATTAAACGGTAAAATTTTCCCTTTTACAGTTTAACCCCTATGATATTGACGTTCACCGTATCCACTATCATGCCGGTGAACTTTTCAACCTTATATTTAATTCCCTCTTTTAAACTTTCGGCCACGGCATTTATGGAAACGCCGTACTTGATGATTACGTAGACGTCGATAAAAATTCTGTCGCCGTTGGTGACGACCTTGACGCCCTTGCCGCCGGCCTGCTTTTTTAAAAGTTCAGAAAGAGAATCCGTAAAACGGCGGGAAACCATTTCGACGATACCGTAACATTCCAGAGCGGCGTTGGAGGCCACTTTGGCTATGGCGAGGTCGGAGATGGAGATTTTACCGTATACGTTGCTTGTATTTACTGACATAAAATATTCCTTGATTTTGCGTGCGCCCGTAAAAATACGCACGTCAGACGCGGCACGCATACGGCGTGCCTGTATCGATATTGTACCCTAATTTTATTTTTTTTGCAAGTGTTTGCGCCGAAATTATACAATTTACCTGAAATCTACGTGAAAAAATATGCCGCCCGGGGCAAAAAAATTATTTTTTGTGCGTCAATTTGTTTGATTTTTTTAAAAAGTCATGATATATTTATATAGCTGTTTTGGAACAGCTTGCATTTTGCAACCTTTTTTTGAGTGAATAACCTTAATGACAGGAGGTATATAATATGTCGAGAGTATGCAGCGTATGCGGAAAGGGACAGACGAGCGGCAACAACGTGAGCCACTCCAAGAGAAGGACGAGAAGAACCTTTAAAGCAAACGTTCAGAAAGTTTCCTATGTGAATAAGGAAGGCAAAGTGGTCAACGATTACGTATGCACCCGCTGCCTTAAAACCGTAGAGCGCGCGTAAGTTAATCCGCGGCCGCAGAAGATGCGGCCGTCGTTTGCGCGCAAAGCCGGCGGAAGTTTTAAACGGAAGAGAGGGGAATTCCCCCTGCCGGCAACAAAAATTTGTCTTTTTTCTTTAAAAAAGCGTTCGGATAGGCGAAAGGCCCGTTCGGGCGCTTTTGTCATGTCTTCGGAGCGCCGACTCCCTGCGCCCGGCCGTGAGGGACGGGATTTTGGGCGGCGCATCTTTAATTTATGCTCCCCTTCTCAGGGAAATGCGCGGGCGCGCGGCCTAAGGCCGCGCGCCCGCGCATCTGTTTTATAAAAATTTTACTCCCCATTATATAAACTTTTTATATAAACTTTCCGCCGCGCGGAAGGCATTATCCGACGGGCGTGGCGTTTATCTTGCCGCCGGAATACACGAGGTCGGCATCCGAACAGTGGATTGTGAGGCCTTCGATGGTGTAAAAATCTATCTTTTCCTCCGCGGAAAAAAACACCTCCACCGTCTCGGTCTGCCCCTCCTCCACGTCCTCGACGGAGCGCTGTTCCCTGCGGAAGAGCTCCACGGCCTCCCACTCGGCGCGCGTGCCGTCGAAGAAAATATCCGTTAAAAAGTTATCCGAAAAGGCCTTTTCGTGTATCTTTTCGAGCCCCGCAGGCAGGCTTATCTGCGTGAGCAGGGTGGATGAATAGACCTCCGAGCCCGAGGACGTAACCCAGCCCTGCACGACGCCCTCTTCGAGCACTTGAATGTTTGCATCGATATCTATGCTGCGCAGGTTTGTGCAGTAGGCGAAGGCGTATGCGCCGATCTGCGTGACGGACGAAGGTATAGTCACCTCGTAAAACATCGAATTGAAGGCGAACGCGGCAAAGCCGATCTCCTGCACGCTTTGGGGGATTTCCAGTTCGTTAAGGCGCGTGCACATGAAGGCGCGTATGCCTATCGTCTCCACGCTGCGGGGAATGACGATGCTTTCGAGGCGCGTGCAGTTCATAAAGGCCTCGTCGCCTATCTCCGCGACGGGAAGAATGCCGTGGGTTCCGTCATCGAACTCCTGGGGGATGACGTAATCTTTGAGGCCGCTCTTATAGCCCGAAACGCCGCTGACGATATAGTGCGTGCCGTCCTCGCTGACGGTGAAGAGCACCTGCGGCGAGGCGCAGGCGGGAAGAGAAGATAAAACCGCCGCGGATGAGACGAATGCGGCGATGGCTGCGAAAAATTTCTTCATGCAATACATTCTACCACAATCGGCCGCGGTTGGCAAGAGAAGAGCTGTATCCGCCGAGTGAAATTTTTCCTACCCTCCGCCGCGGACGGCAAAGGGGCGCAGCCGCAACAGGGCATCTTATGTAAGGAATTCAATATATATGGTAAGGAATTCCTTATTATGCTATATATCGTCTGCACGCGGCGGCCCGCGCCGCAAGAGCAAACCGCGCGCGGCGCAAATGGCGCCGCGCGCGGTTTAGACTACTTTTTGCAGATGAACTTTAAAATTTTTCTTACGGGCTTTGGCGGTTTTACGCAGATTATGGTCATACGTCCTCCCTGTTTATTATGATGAGAGCAACGCCGCCTTCGCCGAATCTGATATACGCATCGCCACTTTCGACGATGTTGGAAATGCCGCGGCACTCGCCGGGCGAAATGCAGGGCGGATAGGCGTACTTGCATCCCCTGCTATCCATTATATGTATGCTCCCGCCGAAAGGTAACACCGAAAAGGTGCGGCCGGCGTATTCGCCCAGGCGGACTGCGCCCGAGGCTGCAAAAATGAGGGAGTTATCCGTTATCATTACGGCACGGGCGCCCGCGGCGTTTGCCGCGTAGAGAAGCTGTAAATTGCCGAGAAAGTGATCTTCCCTGCCCCCTCCGCCGCCGTAAATTTCTATTTCGTCTATCCCCGCGGCGAGCATCTTGCGGAGGGCTATCTCTCCGTCGGTAAAATTCTTTTCGGAGGGATAGATCTCTTCGGGGGCGGGCACGGGGATATAGCCGAGACTGTCGAAGTCGCCGACGTTTTTATCTATGCTCACCATGTCCTTTGCCCATTCGTAGGCGCCGTCGCAGCAGTAGACGACGGCGGAGCCCTTATCTATCCTGCCGCGATAGGGAGTGCCGTTGAGTAAGAGTATGCCCTTCACCGCTTCACCCCCTCATTGCGGAGATTGCGACGGCCATGTCGGCCGACCTGAAGATGGATGAACCGGCAACGAGCACGTTTGCCCCCGCCGCGGCGACCGAAGCGGCGTTTTCCGCCGATATGCCGCCGTCCACTTCGATATCCATATCGCCCCGCCCGACGGATAGCGCACGGGCGCGCGCCTTTTTGAGCTGTTCCATGGCCGACGGCATGAACTTTTGCCCGCCGTAGCCGGGAAACACCGACATGACGAGGAGCATATCGCATATATCGAAGACATCGAAGACTTTTTCGACGTCTGTATCGGGGTTGACGACGACGCCGCACTTTATCCCGTAGCTTTTAATGAGCAGAAGAGTTTCCCTTAAATAGCCGCCGGAAATTTTTGAGCACGCCTCGTAGTGCACGGTGATGATGTCAGCGCCCGCTTCGGCAAAGAATTTTATCTGCGTCTTGGGGTGTTCCGTCATGAGATGCACGTCGAGCGGCAGTTTTGTGAGGGGGCGGATATTTTTTACCATCTGTCCGCCGAAGGTTATGGGTTGGACGAACGAACCGTCCATGACGTCGCAGTGGATGATGTCGGCGCCGGCGCGCTCGAGTTTTTTTACAGCTTCGCCCATCTGCGAAAAATCGGCGGAAAGAATGGATGCAGCAATTTTTATATTCATAAAAAATCCTTACTGATAAGATATATACAATTTAAATGGTCGAAAGCAGCGAGTCACGAGGCCGCGCGGCCGCGCCTCACCAGACGAGCCGCAACACAAACGCCGTTCGGAAAAAGGAAATCACGGCGTTGCCGCGCGGAGACGCATCAGCCGTCCTTTGCGCCGCTTTTTAGATAGCTTGCCCGCAACTGGCCGCACGCGCCGCCTATATCCGAACCTATCTGCCTGCGCAGCGTGGCCGAGAGACCGCCCCTTTCGAGCATACCCAGAAAGCGGTAGGCCGATTTTTCGTCGGTGGCCTTTAAAGTGCGCTCCTTTACCTCGTTGAGCCTGATTAAATTGACGTGGCACGGCCTGCCCTTTAAGAGGGCCACAAGTTCTTCGGCATGGCGCCTGTCGCAGTTTTCGCCCTCGATGAGGGAGTATTCAAAGATGTACCGCCTGCCCGTTTTGGCAAAGTAGTTGTCGCAGGCCTGCAAAATTTCAGCTATAGACCACTTATTGGCTATCGGCATAGTGCGGGCGCGCTCCGTATCCGTAGTTGCGTGCAGGGAGACGGTAAGATTTAACGGTATGCCCTCTTGGGCGAATTTATACATTTTATCGACCAGCCCGCACGTTGAAAGGGATATATTGCGGGGTGAAATGTTTAAACCTTCGGGAGATACCAAGTTTTTGAGGAAGGTTACGACGCCATCGTAATTATCGAACGGTTCGCCGCTGCCCATGAGCACCACGTTGGTTACGGCACGCTTTTCCCGCGTGCCGCCGCAGAGGGCGTTGACCTTTAAAATCTGCGAAAGTATCTCCCCGGGAGTGAGATTGCGCACCAGCCCGCCGAGGGTGGACGCACAGAATTTGCAGCCCATTCTGCACCCGACCTGCGTGGAGACGCACTGCGTGTTGCCGTACTTGTACTGCATGAGCACGCCTTCGATGAGGTTGCCGTCGGCCAGTTCGAAGAGAAATTTTTTTGTGCCGTCGGCGCCCGTGAAGACTTCGCGTATCCTGACGGCGCAGTCCTCGTAGTCGCGCAGAAGGCGCTCCTTGAAGGCGGCGGGCAACGTGGTTATCTGCGAGATATCCTTGCCCCTCGTCAGCCCTTCATAGAGCTGCGCGGCGCGGAACGCGGGCTGCCCGTACTCTGCGACAAGGGCCTTTATCTGTTCTGAATTTAAGTCCTGAATTATACCTTTCATGGCGGTTGAATGCGGCATATTGCCGCACATATCACGATTTTTTGCAGAATGAGGAAATAAAGAACCCCGCACCCAGCGAGATGTGGGGCAGGAACTGCAGGCCGTACCTTGTAACCCTGTGGCCGAGGGGACTGGAGGGAATCTGAAGGGAGAACCCCGGGTGGGCCTGCAAAAAATTGTGCACGGCGGTATCGTTTTCCTCGGGGAGAACGGAACAGGTGGAATAATACAGCCTGCCCCCTTCGGCCACGTACCGCGCGGCGGTATCTAGGCGGGCCGCCTGTGCGGCCATGAGGGAGGGGATATCCTCCTCCCTGCGGTTGAGCTTTATATCGGGGTTTTCGTTGATGACGCCCGTGCCCGAGCAGGGAGCATCGACCAAAACGGCATCGAACATACCCTCATATGCGGGATTGAACACCGTTGAATCGGCGCAGACGGCCGTGACGTTTTCGACGCCCATGCGCCTGCAATATGTTTCGATGAGCTCCGCCCTGTGCGGGTAAAGCTCGCAGGCGGTGACGCTTTTGAACTTTTTTGAGAGCAGCACGCTCTTTCCGCCGGGCGCGGCGCACATATCCAGAAGGCGTTCGCCGCCGCATATTGCGTGACAAATGGCCACCGAGCCTATGGACTGAAAGGTGTAGTCACCGGCAAAAAAACCGTCGTCGCGCACAAAGTTCTTAAAGATATACACATCCTTGAAGGGCGTGGACAGGGGCGGCGGCTCGTCGCCGCCGGAGCGCATTGCAAGGTATTCATCCGCCCGTCTTTCAAAGCGCACGCACACGCCCCGGCTCGGCGTGCAGAGTACGGACTGAGCCTCCTCCTTGTAGCTGCGGCGCACCTTTTTGGCCAGCCACAGCGGCGCCGAAGCCTCCACCGAGAGGCACTCATCGGCCTGCGCGGGCAGTCCGGGCAGTTTATAGGAGCGCAGAAAGGCGTTTACAAAGCCCGCCGCGCCGCCCTTGCCCAGCTTTTTTGTCAGTTCCACGGCGCTGTCCACTACGGCGTAGTCATGCCAACCGAGACATTCCAGAACGTACAGCGCGATCTTTAAAACGAGGCGGACGGCCGCCTTTGGCGTTTTGGAGGCGTTGGCCGAGATGATGTAGTTGAGGTACACGTCCCGCTCGAGCACGCCGTAGCATATGGCGACGGTGCGCCCCTTGTTGAGCGGTTCGACGGCGCTCTCCGCGAGGGCCTGTTTGAAGTACTTGCCCCCCGAATATACCTTTGAGAGCACGATGTACGGATCTACGAGCGGGTTATTCAAGCACGTCACCCGCCTTTATTTTTCTGCCGTTGACTATATCTGCAGCGGAGAGCGGTCTGCCGCCCGCAAACTGGGCTTTGACTATGCCGAAAGCGCCCTCCGCACAGGCCACGACAATGCCCTTCCTATCCGCGGAGAGCACCTCGCCGGGACGCCCCGCAGAGGCGGATTCGCACAATACAGCCTTATATATGTTGAGCTGAACGCCGTTCAAGCGGCAGTACGCGAGGGGAGCGGGACTCATGGCGTTTACGAGGCGGACGACTTCCGATGCGCGGCAAAAATCTATGCGCGCATCCTCCTTTTTTATCTTTTTGCAGTAGGTCGCCTGCGCTTCGTCCTGCAAAAGAAGCTGGGGATTTTCCTCCTCTATATAGTCCACCGCCTCCACCGCCGCCTGCGCGGAGAGGACGGACAGCTCTTCGGAGAGTTCGCCGCACGTTTTATCGCCCACTTCGCAGCGCTTTACAAGGAGTATATCGCCGCTGTCCAGTGTCTCTTCCGTCTTCATCACGGTGACTCCCGTATAGCGTTCGCCTGCAAGTATGGCCGATTGAATGGGGCTTGCCCCCCTGTATTTGGGCAGAAGCGAAGCATGGAGGTTCCACACCCCCTTGGGGAAGGAGAGGAGAATTTCCTTTGAAAGTATCTGCCCGTAGGCGCAGGTTATCATGGCGTCGCCGCCGAGGGCCTTTACCTCGCCGACGCGGTTGCGTATCCCGGGAAGATCGACGACGGGGATGCCCGCCTGCAGGGCGTACTGCTTTACGGGCGTGGGCGTGAGAATTTTTTTGCGCCCGACGGGTTTATCCGGTTGTGTGAGCACTCCGACGACTTCGCACTTTTCGCACAGGGCTTTGAGCGCGGGGAGGGCGTAGGCGGGCGATCCCGCAAAGACAATTTTCATGGCTGTTTCCTCAATTTAGCGGCGCGTATCGCACCGGGCGGCGCAACATTCTTTTGCCGTGCCGCGGCGTACCCTTTAATGGGCGTTCGCGTGTCCCTTTACTCCCCGTCCTCTTCGGGAGGGAGATCGTAAACTTCCTCGGCGATGTCGGTATATATGACGCCGTCGAGGTGGTCGAGTTCGTGGCAGACCGCGCGCGCGAAGAAGCCTTCGGCCGTGAGTTTGTGCTTGCGCCCGAAGCGGTCACGGTACTCGCCCTTGACTCTGTAGGGGCGCGTGACGGTGCCCTGCTTGCCCTTTACCGAAAGGCAGCCTTCTGGGCCGCTCTGTTCGCCTTTGCGCGACAATATGACGGGGTTAATCATCTCAAAGAAGCCCTCTTCCACGTCCACGACGACCGCGCGGAGGGGCACGCCTATCTGCGGGGCGGCCAGCCCCGCGCCGTTTTCGGCACGGACGGTATCCTTCAGATCGTCCATGAGCGCGGCGAGGGAACCATCGAATTTTTTTACTTCGGCGCACTTTTTCCTGAGGACTTCGTCGCCTACCTGAACAACATATCTTACCATATATTTTCCTTTAGATTTTATAAAAAAGTTTGTTACGCAATACCGGTGCGCGCGAATACGGCGGGGAGGCCGCGCGGAGAAGGACACAGAACATCCTTCCCTTAAAACCGCGCCTGTTTATCAGCTTAAATTTGCGGGGTTTTCCTCCACATACGCCAGCGCCCGGGGCGTGGAGGCGTTTACGGCGATATCATAGATCTGCGGCAGCAATTTGTCCGTCCTGAGCCGCATGAGCACCTGATAGCGCACCCTGCCCTGCAATTTTTTTATGGGCGAATGCATCTTGTTGAAGAAGATGAACTCCTTTTCGTCCTCCCTGCGGAGGGCATCTACGGCGAAATATACCTGCTTGAGCGCCTCCAGCGCGGGGGCGTCCTCTTCGGCCGTCACCATCACCCTGCATATGAGCGAATAGGGCGGAAAGAGCGTGGCCTTGCGTATCCTCACCTCGTTTTCAAAGAAGCCCTTGTAGTCGTAGCCCGCGGCATAGCGCAGTATGTAATTTTCGGGCGAATAGGTCTGCAGGACGACTTTACCCTTTTCGCCCGCCCTGCCGGAGCGCCCCGCAACCTGCGTGATGAGCTGGAAGGTGCGCTCGCCGCTGCGGTAATCGGAAAAGTGCAGGCTCATATCGGCATCGAGAATGCCCACCAGCGTGACGGAGGGGAAATCGTGCCCCTTGGCTATCATCTGCGTTCCCACAAGGATATCCGCCTCCCTTTTGCCGAAGGCCGAAAGAATTTTATAGTGCCCGTCCTTGCCGGAGACGGTGTCGTTATCCATGCGGAGTATGCGCGCCGAAGGAAAGAGCTCCCTGAGATCGGAGACTACGCGCTGCGTGCCCGTGCCGCCGTACATGAGATGGCGGCCGCCGCATTCGGGACAGGCCGAAAGCATGTGGTACTTTGCGCCGCAGTAATGGCACTTGAGGCAGTTTTCTTCGGAATGGTACGTAAGCGACACGTCGCAGTTGCGGCACTTTGCCACATAGCCGCAGTCGCGGCACATGACCGTCTTTGCATACCCCCGTCGGTTGAGAAAGATTATGGCCTGGTTGCCCGCCGAGAGCGTTGCCGAAAGCTCCTCCCTGAGCGCGCGCGAAAAGGCCGAATTGTTGCCCCTCTTTACCTCTCCCCGCATGTCGGCGATGACGACTTCGGGCAGGGGCTTTTTGTTTATGCGTTCGGGCAGTTCTATGAGCCCGTATTCGCCTTGGGTGGCACATATATAGCTTTCAACCGAGGGCGTGGCCGAACCCAGGATAAGTTTGCAGCCGTTGTTTTCGGCGCGCATCCGCGCTATATCTATGGTGGAATAGCGGGGAGCCGTCTCGCTCTGGTAGGAGGAATCGTGCTCTTCGTCTATGATTATCGCGCCCAGATTTTCGAGCGGGGCAAACACCGCCGAGCGCGCGCCGATGGCTATTCTGGCTTCGCCCGAGCGCAGCCTCCACCACTCGTCGAACCGCTCACCCGCGGATAGGCCGCTGTGCATGATGGCGGCCTGCCCCTTGAACCTGCGCCTGAGCTGGCGGAGCATCTGGGGCGTGAGGGATATTTCGGGGACGAGAAATATGGCCGTTTTGCCCTCGCCGAGGACTTTTGCGATGTAACTTAAATAAATTTCCGTCTTGCCGCTGCCCGTTACGCCGTGTATGAGCTGAACGGTCTTTTGCGAATTTTCGATATAATCGAGCGCCGAACGCTGCGCCGGAGTGAGGGAGACGGGGACGTACTCGTCCTCCTCGCCCTTCATGGGCGTGCGCGCGCGGCGCACCTTGTAGACTTCAGCACCGCCCTTTTCGATGATGGCATTTACCGCGGGACGGCCGAACCGGGCGCAGAAGGAGGCAAACTCCCTGTCGCCAGCCTTCAGGTCTTCGAGCGCGGCGGACTGCTTTTTTGCGGCTTTGTTGAGGGATATATCGGGGTTTACGAGCCTTATATACTTTGTATAAACTTCGTTTACCCGCCCTAAACGCATCTCGGAGGGGAGAAAGAGCCTGAGCGCAACCGCCTTGGGCACGCGGTAGCGCGAAGCTATGCCCTCCATCAGCGAAAAGCATTCGGGTATGAGCGCGGGCTGTTCGTCGTACACTTCCTTTATCGGCTTGATTTTTGATACGTCGAAAGAAGGGGTTTGACTTATGCCTATAACAAACCCCTCCACCACCCTTCCGCCGAAGGGCGCCTTTACCCTGCAGCCGACCTGAACGTCGTCGCCGCAGGAATATTCAAAAATTTTGTCCACCTGGCTGTGGGAGATATCGACGATTACCTGTGCGTACATTTAAAAATCTGTGCTAGCAAAATCGCCCCCGAGGGGCGATGTGCTTTGATTGATTAATCTTTGACGGCCTTTATTTTGCCATCTTCGATTTCTTCGCAGGCGAGCGCTATCTCCTTTAAATGGTGGGGATTTTCGCGCGCGTTGCCCGCCCCGTTCTGTTCGATGAGCTGACGGGCGCGCTTTGCGACCACTACGCACAGCGCATAGCGCGATACATGGCCGCCGTTTTCATCGAGTTTGCTTATGAGTGAATCTACGGTAGGTAAATTTATCATTTAACCCTTCCTCCTGTTATCAATTATCTTTATTATTTCGGCGACCGTCCGGTCGAGATCGTCGTTTATTACGGTGTAGTCATAAAATTTGCTGCGCGACATCTCATAATCGGCGCGCTTTAGGCGGTCGGCGATGAGGGCTTCGTCCTCCGTGCCGCGCATCCTGAGCCTGCGGACGAGCTCTTCGCGGCTGGGCGGCGTTATCATGAGGAGAAGAGATTGAGGAAATTCTTCGCGCACGCGCTTTGCGCCGTCCACGTCTATTTCCAGAATTACGTCCTTGTTTTCGGCAAGTTTTTGTTCGACAAAGAATTTGGGCGTGCCGTAATAGTTTTCAAAATGGTTGGAATACTCCAAAAATCCCCCTTCGTCTATCATCTTGAGGAAGGTCTCCTTTGTGATGAAGAAGTAACTTTTGCCGTTCTTTTCGCCTTCGCGAGGGGCGCGCGTGGTGCAAGATACCGAAAGCACCGCGTCGCCCAGTTTTTTTAAGAGCATCTCCACCACCGTACCCTTCCCCACGCCCGAAGGCCCGGAGATTACGATGAGCATACCCCTGCGATCATTCAACGTTTTGTACCTGTTCCCTTATTTTTTCTATTTCGTTCTTCATATCCAACCCGATGCGCGTGATGACAATATCATTCGACTTCGAGCAGATGGTATTTGTCTCCCTGTTGAATTCCTGAATGAGGAAATCGAGCTTGCGCCCCACCAGGTCGAGGCGGCAGATATCGCGGAACTGCGATATGTGCGAGCGCAGGCGGGTGAGCTCTTCATCTATGTTGCACTTGTCGCTGAACACGGCGACTTCGGTGAGAAGGCGGCTCTCGTCCACCTGGACGTCTTCGAGGTAATTTTTAATCTTTTCTTCCAGCTTTTCGCGGTAGTTGGCAACTACGAGGGGGGCGCGCTGCGCTATTTCGCCCACCATGCGCTCTATGCTGTCCACGCGGGCGAGCATATCGGAGGAGAGTTTTTTGCCTTCGACCGCGCGCATGGCGTTGAGATTTTTGAGCGCGCATTCGAGCGCGGCCTGCAGGGCATTAGAAAGTTCGTCGTCCACCCCCGTGTTCTCTTCGGCCTTGATTACGTCGGGCTGACGCAGCACAAATGTGACCGTTGCATCGTTTGCAAGCTGCGGAAAGAGGCGGGATATCCTTTCGGCCGCATCGACGTATGCCCTTGCGGCATTTTCGTCTACGTATATGTTTTTGCACTTTTCGCGCTTATCGGTGAGGCTGATGAACACGTCGGCATGGCCGCGGGTGAGCGCCGAGCGGACGGCGGAGCGAATGGATTCCTCGCAGCCCGAAAAAATCCTGGGGCTCTTGACGGCGACGTCGAGATAGCGGTTGTTTACCGTCTTTATCTCCGCGACGAGTTCTATGCCGTTCTCCCTGTATTCTCCCCTGCCGAAACCGGTCATGCTGTACATAAATTTTACCTCTGCAAACGCGCGGCGAAGGGAGCTTTGCCCCGCTTGCGGGGAGCCGTGCCGTGCTGTTTGTATATATTATAACGCATTAATCGCAAAATTACAAGCCGTGCGGACGGGTTTTGTGAAAATTTTAATCCCTCCGCGCAAAACGGGGAGGACAATTTTTAATTTGCTTCTCCCGCCTGCGCGGTTATTTTCGGTCTCCATGACAAATGCCCGAAAGAGTTCTAACAATCCCGACATTTGATATTGAGTTCGTAAAACAGTCAAAAAGCGGGCGGGGAGTCCCTTTTGACTCCCCGCCCGCAATCTTGAATTGCGGCGGCGTATACATGCCGCCGCGCGATCGTATCAAAACTCCTTCACGCGGTGCGACGGCCGCAAATTATTCGTTTTCGTCCTCTAAATGTTTGGACTGTTCCTTCTGCTCTTCGACAAACTCCTTTGCGCCCTGCACGACCTTTTTGGAGACGGATTTTTTGAACTCCGTGGGCTGGTTGAGGACGATCTGGGGGAAGGGAATGCTTATGCCGTTGGCATCGAAGAGGAGCTTTAATTCCCTGTTCATATCCCTTTGAACCTGGTATATATCCTCCTCATTGTCATTTCGACTAAGCCGCGGCGGGCCTTACCCGCCGCGGCGCATGGAGAAATCTCAAAGTTCGTCACCCACCATGTCATTTTTACCGGAGCGTGCTCACCGCGCGCGGAATGGAAAAATCATAAACACATCCTTTCGCCGTCCATGCAGTTAAAATAAGCCGCGGGGCGCGTGAACGCGCTCCGCGGCTTGCACTGTGCCGTTGACGGCTACATTCTGTTGAGTAAATCCTTTTTCTTCACCTCGTACTCTTCACGGGTTATTATGCCCTGTTCAAAGAGTTCGTGCAGCTGTTTCAGAGCCTCGGCCGGGGCGACTGCCGCCACTGCCGTACCGTCCGCACGGGAAGGGGCGGGTGCCGTATCGTCGTATGCGGCCGCCTCCTCGCGCCAGACCGCGCATTTGGCGTTGAGCTTTTTTAAGATGACGCCGTTTCTGAAGAGAATGAGGCAGACCGCGCCTATGAGCAGAATTATGCTCATTATCTGCGAGGGCGTGAGCGCCATGCCCGTAGCGCCCCTGTCGTCGCCGCGCAGAAACTCTATGAGAAAGCGGAATATGCCGTAGGCTATGCAGTAAATTTCGATATTGTACTTTTTGAGCTTTTTCCTGAAGATCATCATGACAAGGAAGAGCGCAAATTCAAAGCACGCTTCGAAGAGCTGCGTCGGCCACACGGGCAGGCTTGTGCCGTCGCCCGAAGGATACTGTTCGGCCGCGAGGCTGCCTTCGGGGAATACGACGCCGAATATGCTGTCGGTAACGCCTCCGTAGCAGCAGCCCGCAAAGAAACAGCCCATGCGCCCGAAGGCGTGGCCGATGACCAGCCCGGGAATGAAGAGCGAAAAATAGTTGAGGGCGTTGCCCTTGGCCTTGGGCACAAATTTGTGGAAGGCGAAGATCATGAAGGGCACGGCGCCGATGACGCCGCCCAGCCAGGTTATGCCGCCGATGATTATATAGCCCGTCTCTATGGTGTGGAAGACGGAGTTGAGTATAAAGGCAGATATCCCCAGCACCGCAAAGCCGATGACCGAAAGAAATATCATGCGGTTGGCGGTGTAGCGCCCTATCTTTTCGACCTTTACGACGGCGAGGAGGGTGACTATGTAGGCGACCAGCCCGAGGAAGACCATCAGAGAATACATCGAGACGTGTATTCCGAGAAAATGAAAAGCAGGAAACATCTTTTAATTGCCCGGCTATATCAGCGGGTGTATATTACGAATTCGGAACTTACTTGAGTTGTGCCGTTGCCGTTGCAGCAGATTTCGATGGAGACGATATTTTTGAAATTCGCGTCCAGATAGGTTGCGGAAGTTGCGGTGACTTCGTTCACGGTGCCGTCGCTATAGGTTATTTTGAGCGTATACGACTTAACCCCCGTGACCGCCGTCCACGTGATGCGCCCCTGCGCCGTTATGCTTATGCTTGAGACGTTGGGCGAACCGAGGACGGTGAGCGTTGTGCGGTCGTTGCCGCCCGCCTCGAGGGAATCGAACCAGTACACGCCATCGTCATCGAACGTGCCGCCCACGGCCTGCACGGAGATGACGTATTCGCCGTGCTCGCCGGCCGCGTACTCATATGTGGTGCCCGTGACGAGAGCGGACGTCACGCCGTTGACAGTGAACAGGTATCCCGCGGTGTTTTCGCGCGGTGTAGTAACGGTGATGAGTATCTTGGCGGAACGATCGTAGCGCTCGTGGCTGTATTGGAAGGTGAACTCGGGCGCGGCTATGCGCTCCATCTTCTGCGTTATCGTGCAGGGCGAAGAGTTGATATACTCCATGCCGTTATCGCCGAGAGCGATTACTTCCACCGTATACGTCTTATACTCTTCGAACTGGGGTGTATAGGAATATACCTGCGTGGTGTAATCTTCGGCTATGGTCTGCGCGAGCACGTTATCCACATATACCTGATAGCCCGTTGCGCCGATGACGGAAGGCCACTCATACTGCGTCTGCGTGCGCGTGACTTCGGGCGTTTCGAGCTTGATTATATCGACGGAAGCCGACCAGTCGGAGCTGATGGTTGAAGAGCCGTCGCCTATCGCCCTGACGCGGAAGGTGTGGGGGCCCGCCGCCACCGCGGATATATCATACGAGGCGCCGTCCGCCACGCCGTTCAGCGTGTATCCGTCCATCTCCACCGTATAGGTGATGTTGGCGTTGCCGACGTTGGCGGGAGCTTCCCATATGAAGTTGGTATCCGTGAACGCGGGCGAGGGGAATGTTACGGGCAGAAGTTTGATGAACTGGAAGGTCTGCGACCTGTTGGAGTTGAGGTAATATACCGTCTGATCGGCGTTCCACGCGTTTGCAATCGCCTGGACGACGACGGTGACGCCGTTGCTGACGATATACCTGTTGATGTTATCGAGGTTGCTGTTGGATACGGGATCGTTGCTGCCGTTGAAGAATATGTTGTAGCTTGTGACTCCCGCGAGAGGGCCGTCCCAGAGGAGCGTGCCTTCGTTTTCGCCCGTGCTTATCCTCACGTTATAGGGGGCGGAGAGCTTTACCACGTTGATATTCTGCGAATATGCCGAGGCGAGGACTTCGGCGCTGTTGCCGCATGCGCATACGGAGACCTGATAGTCGCCTTCGGCCTGAATGTTGTTTTCGAGGCTGAATTCGGTGCCGCTGACAGACTGGGTGACGCCCATATCAACGGCGTAGCCGTTTGCGCCCGTGACGGTGTTCCAGCGCAGCACGCCGCCCGAGACGGTGAGATTCTGCGGCATGGCGAGCACCTGTATTTCAAACTGCAGCGACGAAGCCGTGAGGGAATCGAGCGTGACTACGGGGAGATTGCCCACCGACTTTACGCTGCCGATGCTCTGGATTGCGTAGTGAATGGTCTGCGTCTGCTGCGAATTGTTAGCGCCGACGTCCTTTACGGAGATGGACTGCGAAGTTGACGTATACGCCGTTGCGGCGCCGTCCATGAGCAGTCTGTAGCCCGAAGCGCCGGAAACGCCTTCGTAACTTACCTTGAAACCTTCGTTGAGGGCGCGGGGATTGCTTTCGATGAACTCATCGTTCGTCGGCCTGTTGGGGGCGGCGAGGCGGATTACCGTCATCTCGCTCGAATAGCGGGAATTGCTCCAGTCGCTGTTGACTTCCGCGACGGCCTGAAGGCTTATCTTGTATGTGCCGACTTCGGTATACGCAAAGGAGAAGCTGGGGTTATCCGCCGTGGCGGAGTATATGTTTGTGGTGCTCTGTCCGCTGCCCGACGAGGGAGTGAACACTACTTTTACGTTATAGGCCGAGACGTCGCCCAAAGTTACGCTGTCCCAATAGAGGGCGCGCGCCTCCTGGCCGTCCGTGAGGGAGAACGAACTGTTCCACTTGGGGGAAGGCGCCTGCAATATGGCCACCGTCACCCTCTCGCTCCACGTCGAATAGTAGACGGAGGAATTTTCGCTGTCGCCGTTTATCATGGGGCGGATTCTGACATCTATGCTCGCCCCGGCGGGGAGTCCGTCATAGCTGTTGTCTTCCGGCTTTATGGTAGTGGTGTTGCCGCGGTAGGTGTATTCGAGCGAGTAATAGTCCGCTCCCTCCACCTCGTTCCATACGAGCACGGCGTCTTCGTTGACCGAGATGCCCGTGACCGCGCCGAGGTATATAAAGTTGCTCTCGCTGCTGACCTGGGAGGAGAACACCTGCGAACCGTCGCCTTCGGCCTGAACGGACACGTCGAAGGAGGCGTTTTGGGCGTCGTACTCCACCTGCGCCTGACGGATGCCCTCCTGATAGAGGTTGCCGTTTATGTAGACGGCGTAGCTTGAAGCCGAGGGCGAACCGCTCCACGTGATGAACTGCCCGTCGTATTTGATATTATCGGGCTGGGCGAGATACGTCTTGGAGACAGAACTCGAAGTCCACTTTGAAAAATAGCTTGAATCTGCGCCGACGGGCTTTACCCTTATGCTGTTGCGCTGACCGTATTCGAAATCGGAAAATTCCGTGGATGAAACGGGTATCTCCCTGCCGTTGACTTCGACTATGTACGACACGGCGTTGGGAACGGTCTGCCACGTCATGGTACCTTCGGCGTCGAAGGTGAGATCTTCGGCTTCGATGGTCTCCATCTGATAGAACGTGCGCGAGACGGGGTTGCTTTCGCCGTACTGGTTTATCGCCTTTATGGATATTGTGTACACCGTGACGTTGGAAGTTGTGGGATAGGCATAGGAGAGCGCCGTGGTGGGAATTTCCATGCCGTCGTTTACGGTGATTTTATATGAAATACCCGTGCCCTGCACCTGTCCCCATTTGAAGACGCTGCCGTCGTAGGATATGGTGTCCACGGCGACATCCTGAGGGGGCTGTTCGGAAGAGGCGGGCGAATTGCCGCATGCGGCGAACGCGCCGAAACAGCAGAGCGCCAGCACGCCGAGAATGACGAGAAAGACTGCACGCAGTTTTTTTGACATGATTTATCCTCCTGAAAACTTATATCATTTTTGCGGCCGGACGCCGCATTATGACAATTTAAGGTTTTGCGCGCATTTGCCGCGCGCAAAACCTTATTTTAATCTCAATTACTCCCCGTCCTGAACTCTTATCCAGCGCGCATACAGGGTTATGTTGCCCGTTTCGAGATATTCTTCGATCATCTCGCCGTCGAAGTAAGTTACCTGCCTGCCGTCGGCAGTGTACCAGCCGTCGAACACGTAGCCATCATTTACGGCCACGGGCAGATTTATCTTCTGACCGTAGACGATATCCACCGTAATCGTCTCCGCGCCGTTCACCGTGCCGCCGTCGGCATCGAGGGTTATCTGATAGGTCTCCGGCTCATATCTGGCGGTAAACGTTCTGTCGCTCGTGACGGCCTTGCCCTTATCGAACTGTTCGTCGCCGTCGAACCAGCCGACGAACTTGTGTCCCTCCTTGCCGAGGGGCTGAGGTTCGGACGACATATCGGGCAGCCTGTTATATTCGCAGTCCACCTGCGCGACGACGGTGTCGCCGTCCTTAAACGTCAGAGTATATTCGGAAATCTCCCAGCGGGCGGTGGCCTGAACGGCGCCGCCGACGACGTAATCAAGCAGACCTTCGTCGATGGCCGCGAGGCTTCGACCGTTGCCGTCGGTGAGCTGTGTGCCGTTGGAGAGGAACCAGCCGACGAAATCACGCCCCGTATATGCGGGAACGGGCAGGCTGTATTGACTGCCGAAGGCCACGGTCACTCTGTCGGGAGATACCGTGCCGCCGGCCGCGTTGAGGCGGAAGGTGACTTCGGCGGGCTCATACGCGGCATAGAGCTTTAAGTTGCCGCTGGTGCCGGCGGGCAGCGAAGTTACGGGCTCATCCGAGAGGTCGCTCTTCATATGCCAGCCGACAAATTTGTAGCCTTCGGGCGTATATCCGGACATATCGTTCCAGAGCGGGGTGACGCCGTTTTCGTTGTATGTATACATCTCCCTGTAGAGAGCGTTGGGGCTTATTTCGTAGTCGTAATACTCTATTGTGTATTCCGTGACCTGCAGCCATTTTGCATACAGAACGCATTGAGCATCCTGAAGAAGCACCGCAGATCCCACGGAATCGCGGTAAGCCGCGTCGTAGTACCAGCCGCTGAAGATGTTTATGCCGACGTTTGCGGGAACGGAGGGCACATACGTTTCGCCCTGATAATAGCTGCTGCCGTCATCCTTTTTGACTTCGCAGGGATCCGTACCGGGGCCCTGGGAGTAATAGAGCGTTATGACTACGGGATGCGAATATACGGCGTACAGCTTGATATTTTGGGTTACGCGCATCTCCTTGAGCTGGCTCTCCGTGTATACCGTGTTGCCGTATTCGGGGCCTTCGGACGACCAGCCGATGAAGGGGTTATCCGTAGCCGCCGAGGGATCGACCTTGACCAGCTCGTCATAGAGCGAAGAGTTGTAGCCGACATTATACCCGTATGTCTCCGTGCCGCTCTCCGCGGTGTCGTCCTCCACTACAAAGGATACTCTGTACGTTGCGGGAACGTATTTTACCGTTATGGTTATTTCGGTCGAGGTAGTGCCGATGTCATAGAGGTGGAAATCACCCGTCCAGTCGATCTTTTTGCTGCCGACATACAGACCGTCGAATACATAGCCGGTGAAGGAGGGTATGTCGATCGAAGGCACGTGCTGGCCGACGACGGCGTTGACGGGCGGAATATCTATATCCGTCTTTTTGCCGTTCAGATCGCCTTCGAAGTCAATGACGCAGTTCTGACCGTATGCGATCTCGGTGACTTTGGCGTAGAGATATCCGACGCCGGCGAGCGACTTGCCGCCGAGAATGTTGAATGAGGAATCGGTGAACGCCTGCGTGCAGGCCTCATCCGAATAGAGAATGGTTTCGTAGGAGAAATAGGCGGAACTGGGGAATTCGCATTGGAGATTGGTTACGGAAGTAAACGCAGGGATCTCTATGGTGCTTGCCCTTATCGTGTCATGCGTATTGGATTCGATGAACAGCACCGTCACGCTTTGATCCACAATGGGAACGTTGCCGCCGTAGAAGCTGCAGTTGCCGCAGTTGTATACGCAGTCGCCGCCGCAGCCCGAACAGCCGCCGTCGTTGCACGTCTGCGTGGTGAAGCAGTCCCAGCCGTTGCAGGTTGCGCTTCCGCAGTTGCCGCACTCCCAGGTGCAGCCGTCGCCGAAGAGGGCCGTGCAGGGAGTATTGCAGTCGCCGCCGCCAGAGATGATGTCGTTGCAGGTGGTGTTACAGTCAGAACAGTCGGAAGCGCAGTCTTCACAGCCGACACATCCCCAGCAGCCGGCCATGCAGTCCAGCGCAAAGCAGCCGCCGAACACCATCGAACCTCCTAAAAGGGAGAGCGTGAGCAGCCCCTTGCCCATGCGCGAATGGAAGAGAAAATCTAAAATTTCGTCAAACTTCTTCATAATCCCGATCCCGAAAATGAATTACGGACGCATCACGGCGCGCCCGCAAAATGCAACCAACAATATGCTCTGCCTGTGCTTAATCCTCCGCGCAGGCGCAAAAAACTTTAGCATAACTGTGCTATTTATCAATATTATAATAGCATATTTATGATTTTGTCAACCAATTTTAACACGATTGTGCTAACATTGCCGTATAATAAGGGCAGTTTAGAAATCAATATACAGGTTTAGATAAAAATGAAATCGACATGAAGATAAATGAACGCCTTAAAGCGCTCAGGAAAGACAACGGTTTGACACAGACGGAGCTTGCGAAAATTTTAGGCATAGGGCAGACGACTGTAGCCGCCTACGAGAGCGGCCTGCACGAACCGCAGATATTTTCGCTGATAGCCTACGCCGACTACTTTGAATGCAGCGTCGATTATCTCGTGGGCAGGGAGAACGAATTCAGCCTGACGCAGACTCTCTACCCCGGCCTCACCAAGGACGAAAAGACTCTTCTGGACGCATACCGTTCGTGCGAAAACGAACAGCTTAAGCAACTCATTCTGCAACAGGCACTGCTGATTAAAAATTCGCCCCTCAACCGCCCCTGAAAACCCTATCTTTTTGTGAGCCTTTAAATGATCCGTAAATTTTATCGGGGAGTAATTTTTTGCACGCGGATATGTCGTTCGCGGGCAGATATATCGTACTCAATTTAAAAAATTGTCTTATTTGCGCATACTCCTAAACGGCGGCGCACGGCGTTTACGGTATGCGTCGTTTTTTTCCGCGTCTTTATCACATCTTTACCGCGTTTTGCCGCGGCATTGCCGTTTTTCTCCACGTCTTTATAGCGTCATTATCGCACTTTACCGCGTTTTATCACGCCTTTATCTCCGGGTGGAACTTTCTTTAACAAGTTTACCCGGCTATTTTTATTAATTTCTCCGCCGCAATCACGCCGTTCACCCGCACATATGCCGCATTTAGCCGCATTTTTGTCCGCCGAAATAAGCGCCGCGCATAGGGATACAAAAATGCCGGGCGGCAAAATTTGCCGCCCCGCCGCTTTAAAATATCTGATTTAGTTAAGCGCGAAGTCATACCTCAAGTGCACCCGCGAAGATTGTACCCTCCTCCGCCACTATTGCCGGGAGCCAACTATTTTTGAGAATTCTTTTACAATTAAAAACAAACAGAGAAAAGTTTTAAGGCAGCCTCGAAGAGGCTGCCTTAATATGCGTTCGCTTGGATATATCCCGCAGCTATGCGGTTTTTATAAAAAAATCGGGGCGAGTTCCCCCGCCCCGATATTAACTATAGTGCCAGCTGTTACAAAGCCCAAAAAATCAGAGGCCGCAGACAGCCTCGGCGGAGCAATTATATGTTCAGATAAAGAATTGCCCCGCGGATATGTCCGGGATAATGCCCATCAGTTTTCCACCGCCACGCGCGTGAATGATATGACGTATGTAACGTCCTTCAGGCAGGCCTCTATGTACGACAGCGTCTCCGCGGCATACAGGCGGTCGCTCTCTTCGGTGTAGTCCTTGAATATTTTATACGGGTTTTCGCCGTTGAACTTTTCACCCCACAAAAAGGATATCTCTATATGCGCCGTGCTCGCGGATACCAGCCCCGAAAGAGTGACTATGCCTCCCTCCTGGTAGACCACGTTGCCCGTATCGTCCGTTTGAAACGATATCTCCGCCTCTTCGACGCCGCGTATAAATCCCGCCTCAACGGCGCTTTCGTAACTTGCCTCGCCGTATTCGAAATCTTCGCTGAAGGACGGCACATATGCCTCGCCTTTCGAGTTGTCCTCCGCCGTTATGGTTATCTCGAAGCGCGACGGCGCGATTACGTTTTCAAAGGTGATGTCGTATTCTAAAGTGAGATTTTCTATGTTTTCGCCGTCCGAGTATATCCAGTATTGGGGCAGCAGACCTTCTCCCGGCACTGCGTCCTCCGGAGCGCCGTATACCACCGACTGATTGCGCTGTTCGTCCGGGAATGTGATGCTTGCGGTATTGCCCAGGACGCCCTCCACCACGACGTTGCCGTCGTAGACGGGATATTCCCTTTCGCCCGTGACGTACCATGCAGCAAAGCCCACCGAAACAAACGCCGCGGTGCTTGCCGCAAAGCACACCGTGAACGCTGTTTTACCCCATGATATCCCGCGTTTACTCATCTTCTGCACCCTGAAAACCTGCGTAAATCCGCAACTGAATTTTGTATTATTACTTACAATTTTAATTAATTTTTATGCACATGTCAATTTATAAATACGCATATTTTTAATTATTTTAAATTTTTTATCCGATATAACGAAAATCGCAATCTAAATTGCTCTTCTCGCCCGAAGAATAGTCTTGCAGATATCCGCATTTGCCGCTGCGGTGTTTTGAAAATACTGCTCCGATTTATTTACGCTTATTCTCCTGTCGGCGGCCTTCAATAAATTTGTAATGCCGTATTTATCACTATCGAATGTCTTTGTAATTATCTGTTCTTTGGGCGTATCCAGATATTCCTTTAACAGGTTAGATATATCTGATATTTCGGTAACATAGGGATAATTTTCTTTTGCCGCAGTGATTTTCGGATAATCGAAAATGATTTTATTATTTAGCGTTATCCAATATCTGGGCAAATCTGTACTTCCCCTTTGGCTCTTCATGCGATATACGGAACAATGAATTTGAAGATCAATTTTATCGTCAATTATCAGATATAACTGTTTTTGCAGTTTACTCCACCTTTTCATCAATTACCTCACCGACTGCATTTATCTGCCTGCGCTGTCATATACCCTCCTGTGCCGTTCAGGATAACGCCCTAAATCCCGTTAGATGTTTCGGCGCCGTCCGTGCCCTGCAACCGGACTACCGATGATTCCGGTCAGACGATATTAAGTTGCAGATTAATTTTCAGTTATGCGGGCACGACATTTAACTTCGTCAATAATTGCAAGCGCCTGTTTTTCACTGAAATTTTCAACTTTCATACGATACACTTCGCCGTTATTATCTATAAATTTTATACAAGGCACTTTACCGCCATGCAACCCCGTACAGTCATCATCAACCTGATCGAGCATTAAATAGCTTATACTCGTTAATCCGGCATATTTTATGTCTGTCTTTGAAAAAGGCATATCTTTTGTAACATATTCCTTGGGTATCACAAAATAATCATTATAAAAAACCACCTTTTTATTAGACAAAACTATACCCATCGCACTCCATACAAGAACCAACCCGACAACTGATAGGATACCGACAACAATAATGTTGCAAACAAACGCCGCAATTGATGAAACCATGAAGATGAATGTCAAAACAACAGCCACCAACCAATAAAACTTAATCGTTTTACCGTTAGCATATATTACTTTGCGTTTATCAATTTTCATTCTGTGCCCCCGAACAAAGTAAAAGCATACTTACTGTTGCATATCATCTGTAACATATTCATTCATCTCAAGCCCTGCCCGGCGTTTTGTTTCGTCGATGATAATCTCCGCCTGGCTCTTGCTGAAATATTCAATTTTTAAACGGTATACTTCCCCTTTTTTATCAACAAATTTTACGCAGGGCACCTTTCTTCCATTGGAATCTGTGCAATCATCATCCGCATCAACCTTATCGATATATGAAACGCTCACCAATCCGTCATATCTGATAAATGTTTTTGAAAATGGGACACCGTGAACAATATACTCTAGCGGAATCTCCAAATGATCCTCACAAAATTTAACCTTTTTAGCAGACATAAATTTAGGCACCAGTATCAGCAGCAAAATCAACACGGCCACCATTATAATGCCTATGACAATATTACCTGTAATAAAGCCGGCAACCGCCATTGCGATACAAAAAAGGGACAATACCGGCAGTCCCATGTTAAAATATTTTGCTTTTCTGCCATTTGCATATATTGTAAATACGTTACCATCCATGACAAATCAGGCTCCATTATTAAAGCAACCAAAACAATTTGGCAAAAAGTTCCCAATCTTGTCGGAGAAATTTCCAACATCGCTTACTATTTTTGCCAGATTACAGGTCTTACCTGCCTTTCGTCCAATAGATCGCAGTGATATTAGCGGCCGTCCAGTAATCCCGTTTTTGATTTTAAGGGAAGCATAGCCGAAAAGTGCGCATACTTTTATCCTGCAAACTCTTCTTTCCCCACAAATTATATCATATTTTGCGAAAAAGGTCAAAGAACTGCAAAAATATTATCGCGAATTAATTGCTTAAACTAATTACCTACGATTCATACAGACGCTTTGATTGCAGGACAAAAAGTGTTATACTATATGTGACAGCAAGGACGGGAGATTGAAATGTATTCAAAGACGGCGCTCAAAATTTACGCAGCAAAACAACACGGGCTTATTAAATCAAACGCACAATTTTGGCGTGATTTCGGCAATGAGGAAAGCCTTCTTCGCTTTAGCTCCGATACCGAATATTGCGAACGATATCTTACCGAAAACGATATGAGCCTTGTCTGCGCCTTCGATGAAAATTTCCCCGCTCTCCCTCCCTGCGTAAAACCTGGCGACAGGCCATATCTTTTTGCCTATAAAGGAGATATCACCCTCCTCAGCGACCGTTCAAAAAACACAGCAGTCGTAGGAGTTCTTACCCCGACGGCAGATATAATCGGACGCGAACAAAAAATAGTTGATCTTTTGACGCATAGCGGACTGAACGTTATAAGCGGGCTTGCCGTGGGCTGCGACACCATAGCACACAAAAGCTGTATCGACTCCGGCGGCAGGACTGTTGCCTTTTTACCGACGCCGTTGGACGACATATATCCCCGAACAAATACAGCCCTCGCACGGCAAATCGCAGAGAGCGGCGGACTTGTAATAACCGAATACATCGCTCCGCCCGCAAACCGGTATGAGCGCATAAGGAGGTTTATAGAACGCGACAGATTGCAGGCAATGTTTTCGGCAAACGTAATCCTTATTGCAAGCTACGATAAAGGGCAGGGCGACAGCGGTTCCCGACATGCAATGCAAAAGGCGGCAGAATACGGGGCTGCGCGCTATGT